>NZ_CBDNNH010000019.1:0-5820 GCF_965318445.1 Anaerosinus sp.
TTATCATCAAAATTATAAAAGGAGAAAATGAGAACATGAGTGATAAAATAAGAACTGCAGTAGTTCATCTTTGTATTTTATGCGTTGGAGTTTTTCTAGGATTCTATGTAGGTACACAATATTATCCGCGCATCGATACAACCACAGAAGTACATACTGTAGAAATTGAAAAACCTATTTATATAGAAGGAAAAATCACAACCGATACCAAAACACGGATTGCATATGTACCGAAAGAAACCATCATTGAACGATATATCAATGCGGAAACAGGAAAAGAAGTTACGAAAGAATCGCTTGAAAAAACGGATCTCGACGCAACGATCGGAAAAACAGAGTTCAATGTGAAGTTAAACGGAAAAGATGTACAATTCAGCAAATCCGATGATGAGCAATTTATATTCGATAAAAATAAAGTTGCATTGAATCAATCTAGTATAATCACATTTGATGCTACTATATCGCCACAAGTCGTTGATAAAACTAAGCGTTGGGGAATTGGCGTTGGGTATGGTACAAATGGTACTGCCTATACAGTTGATTTTCCTGTAGACAATAGTAATCATTTAAATGGATGGGCTTATAAAGATGATGAAACTAAAACGGTTGGTGTAAAAATTAAATTTTAAATTTATTTAGGCGCTACTAGGTACATAATGTATCTAGTAGCGCCTTTTTATTCTTAGTGCATAAATAATGTAAAGCTATTTTTATCACCATTATGTTTGTACTCTAAATAAAATCTATTATCAAGATTTTGTATAAAGGATTGCATCCATATTAAATATAAATCAACAAGAAGCTTAACATCGGCATTGGCTCGTTGCCAGTTAATCTCTTGTAGCCATCTTTGATTCTCCCATGTAATAGTAGTAGGTGTCTGGGTAACAATTTTATCGCATTGATCGCAAGGCATACCATTTAAAAAATAATCATTTACTAATTTATAAACACTATGAGGCGTTAATAATTTAGTATTTTGAGAACTGGCAATATTACCATAATGTTGCCCGCTTTTTTGGAATACTGATTTTATGGTTGATATCACATCATCTCCTAGCATAACAACAATTTCGTTAATAATAAAAGCTTCTCGTGTTTCTACTAAGTTAATTTTCTTCTGAAGCCAAGCATGAATATTATCATGATCAATTATATCAGCTAATTCTTTGTCTAATAAAGATGCGCCAATACTTTGTGTAGCCATCTCACTAACAATGAGAGCTATTTCGCTGTCATTAGGAGACAAAGAATTTAAAATTTGTACAGTTCTTTCATTGACAAGCATTATTTTATTATAAAGCCAATAATGGATAGGAGCTAAAAAAGCACTCATAATTCACCTCAACGAACATTGTTTAAATTTTTTAATAATTCATCCAAATCTAAGCCATGAATTTGAGCAGCTTGACTTATAGGTTCACTTGTTGCTGACGGACAGCCTAAACAACCTAATCCCAATGATCTCAGTAATGGTAGTGTATTGGGATAAACTCTAACAACATCAGCTACAATAGAATCAGCTGTTATTTTATCGCCACTAGCTAGAGTACCTTCGGTTAAGGCACCTGGAATTGGATAATATTCTTTATTTTCAGTGCTTTGCTCATCAAGTATTGTACCGTTGTTATTAAAAAGTGTAGTGATATCATTTTTAAAAGTATCAAAGCTAATCCTATCAATAAATTGACCAAGTCGTTCTATATCTGCATTAGCTGCATAATACTTTATAATAATTTCTACTAGAACTAAGATATCTTCTTGATTTAAATCTGTCATAAGTTTATTGGCTATACGGGGATGAGCTCCAGCTGAACCACCAACATATATATCCCAGCCTTTATCCGTACCAATAATACCAATGTCTTTTACTGCAGATTCCGCGCACGAATTTGGACAACCCGCTACCCCTATTTTCATACGAGAGGGCATTTCTTTTTTTATATATCTCCGATCTAATTCCAAACCCAACTTTATACTATCTTGTTTACCGCGTTTACAAAAAACTATACCTGGGCAAATTTTTACACTACGCACACAATTGGCAAACCCCAATGCTGGCTCAATTCCAAGCTCATTCCAAATATTATTAATATCTTCAGCTTTTAAATTTGTAATCATAATACGTTGAGCGGATGTTATTTTCAAAACCCCTGAATACTTTCTAGCAATATGAGCGTATAATTCGAGTCTTTCTGGCGTAACAAATCCTCCTGGTAAATGTGGAGTTATAGCATAAGTACGCTGACCATTTTTGATTTTCTGTAAATTAGCACCCAATGGTAACATATTTTAAAATCTCCTTTAGTACTAAGTGTTTATACGATTATACATATATTTATTATTTAACTATAAAACTAAAGTATGCAATAAAAATATTTATTTTTATTGTGCAATCAGAAGAATATTTAATAAACAATGGGCAAAGATATAATTATTAAGGGGTAAGGATATAATTATTAAGTTATATACCAAGAATAATTATTACATTACATTTAAAGGAGAATAGCATGAAGTACGATATGTTCTGTTACCAATGTGAGCAAACTGTAGGTGGTAAAGGTTGTACTAAGATTGGGGTATGCGGAAAAACAACCGAAATTGCAGATTACCTAGATTACTAGATATTGGACAATGTAACGATGCCTATTCTGCTGTTAAAATTGCTTTAAATTTAGCAGATGCTTTTGATACTGATATTAATAGTCTCTACCATTGTCAATAATACTTTCATGGTACGAACAAAAAGCTGTCGCTGATTTATTAGCATTTTTATCACTAGATGTTAAAGGTATTTATTTAGGACCAACGTTGCCAGCATTTATTAGTCCAAACGTATTGCAATATTTGATAGATACCTTCGATATAACCCCAATAAGCACTCCAGAGAAGGATTTAGAATTTTGCTTGCAGCAAGAAGCATAACTAATTAAAAATTATATTAATTTAAGAATGTATAACTGTTATTAGATGGATTTTTAAAAAAGGAGCAATTAAATTGAATGCAAATGTTGATCGGGATACTTGTGTTGGATGCGGTATTTGTCCAAGTATCTGTCCAGAGGTTTTTAGTATGGATGACGAAGGTAAAGCAGTACCTATAAGCTCAGATATACCAGATAATATAGCAGATGCAGCTCAGAATGCTGAAAGTAGTTGCCCAGTTGCCGCCATATCAATTAATTAACTTAATAATATAGCCAAGTATAAATAAAAATATAATGGAGCAAATTTATACTCCATTATATTTTGCATTATTGATAAGTAAAATATCTAGTAAGATATAATTTCAAAATAAGGGGTAGAATAAAATGTCTGAATCTAAATTTAAAAATATTGATTTTTCCAATGTTTTAAATATGGAAAATTTAGTTACATATCAAACCGGACAAGTGGTAAGCCGTACATTAGCACAAAATAAACTTTTAAGTATTACTTTATTTGCTTTTGACAAAAATGAAGAAATAGCTACTCATTCTTCTGGTGGTGATGCAATGGTGTACATATTAGATGGGGCATGTCAAGTTCAAATAGGAGATGAAAATTTTTCACTTAAAAAAGGCGATACAATTGTTATGCCAGCCGGTATACCTCATTCATTATCAGCTACGAATCAATTTAAAATGCTTTTAATTGTTGTTTTTTAAAGCATACATTACTAACGATTTATTTAATCAATAATAATTGCATTATTTTTTCAAATATATTAACTGTAAATTGCAACGATATGTTTGATTTTCCACTCCAAAATGACATACAAAAGATACTTCTAATAGGTATCTCCAATAAACAGCCTTTAGAGATTGATTTATACGAAAATCGAAGCTGCTGTTAAAGCATAAAGTTAAAGCCTGCACTGAGTAATTTTTTTACTTGGTGCAGGTTTTTGGTGTTTTAAATATTTTTTTGTAAAAATACCATCTTATTTCTTATAAGAACAGGATTTGTAAATAATAATGACGAAATTAATCTTTAGTAAAAATTAAAATATAGGAGATGAATTGATGCTATTTTTAAGTGAATATGAATTTGGTTATGCTGATGCTAATAAAGAATACAATAGGATACCTGATATATTTAAAATTGCATTTTGTGATAATAGAAAGATTGTTAATAAACTAATAAATTCGTATAACTTCCTGTTAGTTGGGAGGAAAGGTGTTGGTAAATCGGCTTATTGTTCAAAAATAAGATCCTTATCGACTCATACAGAAAATTTGAATGCTTTTGCAGAAAATTTTAGTGATTTTGAGTTTAACGTATTCGCTAAGACTGGTATTGATAACGATATTACAGGAACCCAAAAATATAAAAAATCGTGGGACTTTTTATTATTAGTTTTAATATATAAAGAATTGTATAAATTAAATGTTGATGCAGACAGCTCTTTTTATAAAATCTACGATATTCTGAATGAAATAGGTTTTCCAGCCGATAGTAAGTTGAAAAATGATGTGATGCGTTTGTCAAAAATCAAAGTTGGTGTTGATGTGATTTCTATAGATTTGAATTTTAGTAAGAATAAGAATAATCAACCTAAAAGCTATTTAGAAAGAATTGATTTATTAATAGATTTATTGCTGGAAAATTTAAACTTCATAAAACTTGACTCTGAAAAAATTATAATTGTGATTGATGGGCTAGACGATATATTAAGATATAAAAAAAATAAAATAGATATAATTGCCAGCCTAATAAGAAGTGTTGATTATTTAAATGACAAAATTCTAGCTTCAGAGAAAAAAATAAAAATAATACTTCTTATACGTGAGGATATAGTTTGTTTATTAAATGATCCGGATTTAAATAAAATAATACAAGATGGCGCCGAGATATTGAATTGGAATGACAATACGGATGGACTGAAGGAAATCGTAAAACTAAGATTTTTATTATCGGGAGTTGGCATTGAAAAAATTGATGAGTGCTGGGATTCCATCTTCCCTAAAAAAATACGCAATAAAAATTCATGGGAATATGTTTTGGATTACACCTTATATAAACCTAGGGATGTATTACAATTCTTAAAGTATTGTCAAAAATTGTATCCTAATCACCGGAGTTTAACTTTATCCGAGATGCAAGCGGCATTAAAGACATATTCAAATAAATATTTTATAGAAGAAATGAAAAATGAGTTGTCTGGATTTGTAAATGAAGATATTATTTTAGTTATTCCGCAGGTATTTAGAAAGTTGGGGCAGAGAGCGTTTAAGGTATCGGAGATAAGTGCATCTTTTCGAGAACAGCTATCCCAAAGAGATATTGACATGAGTGATATAAAAGCTTTATTACTAAATTTATTTGAAGCCGGTTATATAGGTCAGTTAATATCTAATGGTAAAAATAAAGAATCTGTTGTTTTTAAGTATAGAAATCCGACCGCAAGAATAGATTATTCACAGAAGTTTATTACGCATAGAGGACTACATAGTGGACTAGGTGTACGGACATAAAAATAGCTCCCCGGACTAGCCAGACGGGAGCTAAGTGTAGCTACACAACTTATTATATTTAATGATACTATTTTTATACTATAAAGTCAATTTAAATAAACAACAAAGTTAAAGCCCCAGGCATTGGTACAAAAATGTATCAGTGCCTGGGGCTTTGTTATAAAACAAAATAATAGCCATTGTGACATTAGTGGTAAACTTAAAGTTAAAGCCTGCATCGTTATGAACTGCACCCTGTCAAGTAGACAGATGAAAAACTAAAAATTTTATGCAACTAGGGTCTGATTTCGATATTCTATCGGAGTCAGACCTTTTAGGTTTTTCTGTAATCTTTTCGTGTTATAAAAATTTATGTATTCATCAA
>NZ_CBDNNH010000020.1:0-32512 GCF_965318445.1 Anaerosinus sp.
AGTAATACATTACTTAATATCTACATTGTTTAGTTTTCAAGGAACACTTGGTTGCTGGCGAACCAGCTCATTTATATTAACACAATCAAGGATTGTTGTCAACATATTTTTTTGAAATTCTTTTTGGTGAATTTCTTTTTATTTAGTGCCGTAAGCGTTTCCCGCTGACGACTTTTATTATGATATCAGAGGAAAAGTGCCTTGTCAACATATTTTTTGAAAAATATCGACAAAGCACCATTTTTAAAAAAATAATTTAAACGCAATCAATAAAATAACTCCCGGAATTCCCAAAAAACCTGCAACTAATGCGGTAACTACATTAATCCCAATTTCAAATCCAACGTAGCTTCCCACAAAATTAACTATCCATAACATAATTCCGCCAATCAAGCCATTATAAATAAACTTCCAAATGAATTTTACCGGCATTACAAACACTTTGCCAATAAAATAAATCAATCCTATTCCAATTATGTAAGCAAATAATACTCCCGGTTGAAGTGCTAAAGTCTCCATTTAAACCCCCTCCTTTACTAGAGGCTGTCCATTTATTTAGATATCATTAAAATTTTCCCCCGTCCATGCATCACCTTGTAAATTTTGAAGGCGTGCATTTTTTAATAAATATCTATATCGTGCCTCATTTGCTTTTATCGAATAAATAACATAATCCATTAAATCACAATCTGTAACTTCACTCAATAGTTTTTGTGATAATTGCCAATCTTTTTTTGCTTGTTTAATTAGATTTAAAAATTCAGTCCGTCCTTTTATTTTTATCTCATCTTCATTTGGAATATGCTTATCATACGAAAAGAACCGCATTACACCGCCTCCTAATATACTATATTTATCTGTATGAAAAATTATGATAATAATTCTATTTTTACCATAATATTCATAGTCCATACGTAAATAAAAAGGTATTACCTTATGGCAATACCTTTTTATCTCTATATTTCTCGACGGTTTTCTAAAGCTTTTGATAACGTAACCTCATCCGCATATTCCAAGTCTCCACCAATTGGTAATCCATGAGCAATTCTCGTCACCTTTACTCCAATAGGTTTAAGTAGTTTTGCAATATACATCGCAGTAGCTTCACCCTCAACATTCGGATTCGTCGCCACAATAATTTCTTTTACCTCTCCAGAATAAAGTCGTGCAACAAGTTCTCTAATTTTTATTTCATCAGGCCCTATTCCTTCAAGAGGAGATAAAACACCATGCAAAACATGATAAAGCCCCTTAAAATCACGCATACGTTCCATTGCCGCTACATCACGCGGTTGTTCAACCACACAAATTACAGATTTATCTCTCTGCTTAGACTCACAAACATAACACGGATCACTATCGGTCAGATTAAAACAAATGCTACAATAACTTATCTTTTCTTTTGCATCAACAATAGCTTTTGCTAAGGCTTTTGCTTTCGCATCCTCCATATCTAATATATGATAAGCTAGTCTCGATGCCGTTTTTGCACCAATTCCCGGTAAAGAACGAAAATGCTCGATCAATTTTGTCAAAGGTGCTATATACTGCATGATTAAAACATTCCTGGTGGTAACCCGCCAGTAAGTTTGCCCATTTCTTTTGCCATCATATCATCCACTTTTTTCAAAGCTTCATTTATAGCTGCTGATACCAAATCTTCAAGCATTTCTACATCTTCCGGATCAACAGCAGATGGATCAATTTTTAATGAAGAAATTTGTTTTTCTCCTGTCATTACAACTTTTACAGCTCCACCGCCAGCTGATACATCAACTGTTTTTTGTTTCAGTTCTTCTTGCATTTTAGTCATTTCAGCTTGCAATTTTTGAACTTTTTTCATCATGCCAGCCATATTGCCCATGTTACCCATGCCACCAAACATTCTATGTCCTCCTTTGAATTCGCTTTCGCTAATCTCATAGTTAAGACTACCAAAATAGTAGCCACTCGTCAAATGAAATTTATCCATTGTCTAATAGAGTCATCCATTAAAATAAGGGATTCAGACAAAATCAAAGATTTTGATTTTCTACTTATCATACCCCACCTCTTCAGGGGAAAATAAAGCCACTGTAATCTATGACTCAGGGGAGTTAAAACTCTCTCTAAATCAGCCTTCTTTATCTAATGTTCTTCTTCAAATAAACGAATTATGATTCGCGTGGCGGTATCTTTATCGCTTCAGTATCAAAGACTTTAATCGCCGTATCTAGTACATAACGCTGCTCGGGCGTCAATGCTTCATTATTCTCCACCGCTTTTTCCACTCGACTCATTGTGTGCGGTGGTTTGTCGGGGGGGATTGAACTACTTATCAGCACCGATCGAACATTCATCACCATACCACAAACTTCACTAAAAACGTCACTTAGAATCGCTCGATAATCTTCTTTGTCCGTCCGTTCTTTAGGAAATTTAGCTTCAAAAGCAATCGTTGCCTGCCCTGAATCCAGACTTTGTAAATATCCTTGCGCCACACAGGCATGAACAGCAGCTTTTTTTCTCGACATCAATCCTTTTAAAACCTTTTCCCAAACTTCCTTATGACTTGTATTATCTAAAGGAATTGGGCTTGCTACTTGTTTTGCTTGGTTTTGTACCGATTCATTTTTTACCGCCTGCACACTTTCTATTCTTTCTTCTTGTATTTTAGGAACGCGACTTTTTACCGTCTGCTCTATTTCTTGATACACTTTTCCCGAAGATAAATTTGCTCTATCATTACTTTTATTTGGCAACGTTATATTACTTTGCAATCTTTGAATGGTTTTTTCAAGTTTTTCAATCCGTTTGATTAGGTCAAGACTAGTACCTTCTAACTTCACATCATCTATATGGCAAATTGATAAAAATGCTGTTTCCGCCGTAATACGAGGTTGCGGAGACCATTTTATTTCATGAATAGCCGCATGTAAACACTTGATAATTTTAACGATTTCTTCATAAGAAAAAATTTTGCTATGTTCTTCTAAAATACTTTTTTCTGCAGTATACAAATTAAACCCATCTATATCTTGTACAGATTGATATAACATTACACTCCGCATATGCAAAGTAACTTCACTTAAAATCTGTGTAACTTCTTTCCCCATTGCTAACAAGTCTGCCAAAATAGTAAGAATCGTATAACCTTCCCTTTTTGCCATGGCATTGACCAGTTTAAAAATCCAATCATTGCCGACCAAACCTAGCATCCGTCTAACTTTTTTCTCGTCCACAGGCTCGTTATCTAGCGCACTACATTGATCTAAAATACTAAGCGCATCACGAAGCCCACCATCTGCATGAGTGGCAATCAATTTTAGCGCCTCATCCGTAGTTGTTATTCCCATTTGCTCAGTAACAACTTTAAGCCGATCTACAATCTCTCCGACGCTAATCCTGCGAAAATCATATCGTTGACAGCGAGAATGTATCGTTGCCGGGACTTTATGGGCTTCTGTCGTCGCCAAAATAAAAACTACATGCGCAGGAGGCTCTTCTAATGTTTTCAATAAAGCATTAAACGCTTCCGTTGTCAGCATATGCACTTCATCAATAATATACACCTTATAACGACCATCAACTGGTGTAAATTTAACAGTTTCTCTTAAATCGCGAATTTCATCAATTCCTCGATTAGATGCTGCATCAATTTCATAAACATCCATAGAAGAACCATTATTAATTTTTGTACAATTTGTACATGAATTGCAAGGAGATGGCGTTGGACCAGATTCACAGTTTAATGCCTTGGCCAAAATTTTCGCCGTACTCGTTTTGCCAGTACCCCTAGGGCCAGAAAATAAATAGGCATGCGCAATCTTATTTGAAAGAATGGCATTCGATAAAGTCTTACTGATATGATCTTGCCCTACTAAATTTTCAAAATCATTAGGACGCCACTTTCTATATAAAGCTATATATGACACTTCTCAGCCACCTTTCGCAAAACTTTAATATTATTATTCTATCCCGCAACTCAAATCCCCTGTAAGTTTTGTATATAACAAAAAAACAACCAGAGTCTGGTTGTTTATATTATCCATATTATGTTTTTAACGTCGGGCCACAGTTCTCAGGCACCCTTACGGCACATAAAGATTGTCACTTACCGCTGCTTCCTTCCGGACCTGACGGGATTCATGAGTCTCCATTGCGTAAGACCCAAGAACTGTAGTCCGACCTCAAAAACATAACTCCATATTAAAAATGAATGGCGGAGAGAGAGGGATTCGAACCCTCGGTACAGTTGCCCGTACACACGCTTTCCAGGCGTGCTCCTTCAACCACTCGGACATCTCTCCAATGCTTAAATCAAACTACACAATATAAAATTCCATCGCATCATTTCTCGCCTGCGACTCATATAGATTATCACGAATATAATTTATTGTCAACACTTTTTTTAATATAGAAATGATTATCTAATTCAAGAGTTAGCAGCACAAAAACCTTTTTAAAATAAAATCAAATGAGCGCCGCAAACTCCTGAATACACATACTTATATGAACGATAATTTATTTTTTATTGAAACAAGTCCCTTTTATAAAACAATCTATTTGTATTTTATCATATTACATCATTATATATGTAAGAAATTATTGTAAATCATCCGCTGATAAAATCAGTTGAATCCTCCCAAAATTAGTATCAATATTTACAACAGCCTGCTTAGTCCCAATCGGGACAATTCCTCTACCTGTTTTTTGAGGCTCTAAATCAACATCAATCCCACGATTAGATAAATTAACAATATATAGCCCATTAGTCACGTTTAAGAATTCTGCCACACTATCAACAGCCAATTCATCAACACAGTTAATTTCTTCCCCACTATAACGACGAGCAATTTCTATTAATGTATCTTCCGATAATAAAAGCCCCGTTGCAAATGCAGATTCTCCAGTCATCTGCTGAGAAATTAAATACTTGTTTTTCACATCGACTGGTTCTCCCTGCAAAATCAAACTTGTTGTATTGATAAATCTCAATAAGGAACGAACAAACAAGTCTACATATTCTCCATAAATTTCACGGACTTCTTCAAGTTCAGAAAAGTCTATTTTCTTTATCTCAATTTTATCAAGCGCTTTAATTACTGCAAACGCATTATTTTTATTATACCTTTCTAAAGCAGCTTCCAATTGACTTAATGTCATAAACCCTCTATCAATAATTGCCTGTCCAAAATTTAAATTTCCGTCAGCTTGGACAGCTAACAATTCTTCCAATTGCTTTTCCGTAATAAATCCTTCTTCTATTGCAATCTCACCAAATCGTTTATCCGCTCGCACTTGCAGTTGATGAACCGTTTCTACTTGCTCAGCATTCATTACCCCTTTATTTATCGCTATAACACCGAGTTTAACTCGATGTTCTTGTTCATTCTCTAAAATTTCACGCACCTGTTGTGGACTAAGCAAACCGGTATTTAATAAGTACTGTGCTAAATATTGACTAAGCATTAGCAGACCCTCCTCTAATATCCAATAGCGCTTTTTGAATTTGTTCATCATTATATGGTTTTTGAATAAAATCTCTGGCCCCTAATTTAAGTGCTTCTACCAACTTGGATGAAGTTCCCGCTGATGATAACATAATTACATGTGCATTAGAATTAATTTCGCGAATCGCTTGAAGTGCTTCTAATCCTCCAACCTGCGGCATGACAATATCTAAAAAAACACCATCTGGCTGATGTTTCAAAAACATCATTACGGCTTCTTTACCATTTGCAGCTTCAATAACCTCACAATTTTGACTTTCAAGTTCTCTTGTTAATTTTTTACGTAAGAGCATAGAGTCATCACAAATAAGTATTTTCAAATTTCTATCCAATATGGTCAGCCCCCTCAGATTCATAATATCTATTAACTATAATTACTTTTTCATTATATCATTTACTTTACTACTAGAAAATACAAAAACAAGTATATATTGTTTATTTTCAATTTATTTTTAGAATCATTGTGCATATAAACAAAAGTGCCCATTCATCATCTGATAAATGGGCACTTTTATATTTTAAATTAGTATTTAATTTCTTTCATATCATAAATATATACTTCAGAAATTTCACGATCATATCCAGGATAGAATCCTTTCACCATTCCAAGAACAATTTGGGATCCACGGTTAAAGTGAACTAACATTTGTTTTGTTTTTGGATTTACAGTAAGGCCTTCAATTTCACCTTCAAAGATTACATCATCAAAAGTTTTTTCCATTACAACTGTTGCACGAGTATCACCAGGCTTAATGTCTACACGATATAAATGATCGGATTCTTTCATATCAGCTGTTCCATCATCAGCAGTTAAATAGTAGGAACCTTTATAGTAGAACATACCTTGTACCCATTGTGGAACCGCTTGAAGATGAACTTTACGTAAATATTCCCCAGTATCTAAGCTATATTCATATAAATATCTGCCACTTTCTTCACCAACCCAAGAACACATCCACACCGTTCTTTCATCTGGGTTTACAGTAATACCCGAACATTCTTCTTGTCCACTAGATGGTTCGAATTTAAAAGTACGTTTTAATTTCAAAGTATTTGCATCATGTACTGCGATTTGAATATCTTTACCAACGCCATCCATGAAGTTTTCAGCACTTACATAAATTTCATTGTTAAATACATCAATATCACCGATATGATTTGCTGGAATTGCGTAGCCTTCAAATGGTTTCTCATTTTTTGCAATCAAGTTCCAATTTTTGTCGTACTTAGCTAATGTTTTACTTCCACTTACATAATAGTAGTCGCCATCAGTTGCAATGCCTTGACGTCCGAACACTTCTACAGTATCTACTAACTTGTACTCGTATTTTGGTAATTGATCCTTAAAATTTGCCGCTGGTTGTGCAAAAGCCGTTGCAGACACCCCTAAGCATAATGCAAGAAGTAGAGCCTTATAACGTTTTTTCATAATTATAACCGCCTCCATAAAAATAAATGATAAGTCTAGGATTTACATTTATAAATTTTTATATGAATCCATCGCTTATATATATTCTTTGTTCATTCTAAAACTCCTGCTAATTCCTTTTAAAATTTTCTGTTTATTTATATTAATTAATCAATTCAAAAGAAAAATTATAACAAAAGCAAACCTTTCCGAATCAAAAAGAAGTTATTTCCTTTTTTTCGACATGTTTCATCTATTGATTACATTTAGGTGGCCTTATGTTTTATCCACTAATATCTCTTATATTTTTTTATATGAATTTTAAAATCCATTTTGAATATTCCCATGATAACTTGTAATAATAAAACAAGTATGTTATTTAAACTGTTTACATTTATGCAGGAAACATAAGGATCTACTTAGAATATTATTTATGAATAATATTTTTGAATGGATGTGTTTTATTTTGCTTGGCAAACAGTTTAGCTATTTCGTTATTGCATTTTCCATTTATCTAATCGGAAAAGCATTTTTTTATTTTTCTGTTCAACCAATTACCATGTCACTCTTTGACGTCTTTTTGGGATTATCTTTAATATTTAGTAATCTCCCACGAGTTCTCATCGTTTCTCCCCGACTGGCATATTATTTTACAAAATTAGATTTTATTTTTCTTACGTTAGCTATCATTATGTTTATCTTTTTATTTATTTGATGTATACAAAAGGATTTTTTTAATATCGCCTATTTTTGCTAGACAATCCTTTCCATAATAATATAAAATGATAAGATAAACTATATAAATTGTTTTACTGATTTAAATAGTCTGAATTTACGGCAAAATACTAGCCAAATTATATCTTTATAATATTAGGAGGTTTAAATGAACATTCACGAATATCAAGCGAAAGAAGTCCTCAGACAATATGGCGTTACTACCCCAAACGGCAAAGTAGCATTTTCTGTTGATGAAGCGGTAAAAGCTGCTCAAGATTTAGGCACGTCAGTATGTGTAGTTAAAGCACAGATACACGCTGGCGGACGCGGTAAAGCCGGTGGCGTTAAAGTTGCTAAAAACCTCGATGAAGTACGCAAGTACGCCGAAGAAATTCTTGGTAAAATTTTAGTAACACATCAAACTGGACCAACTGGAAAAGAGGTAAAACGCTTATTAATTGAAGAAGGCTGCGATATTAAAAAAGAATATTATGTAGGGCTTGTTCTTGACCGAAAAACTTCCCGTGTCGTATTGATGGCATCAGAAGAAGGCGGCACAGAGATTGAAGAAGTTGCAGCAAAAACACCAGAAAAAATCTTCAAGGAAATCATTGACCCTGCAATCGGACTTACTGGTTTTCAGGCAAGACGAATCGCCTTCGCAATTAATATACCAAAGGAATTAATCAATAAAGCTGTAAAATTCATGACTGGACTTTACGAAGCTTTTGTCAATAAAGATTGTTCTATTGCAGAAATCAATCCATTAGTTGTAACGGGTGATGGACAAGTTATGGCGCTAGATGCAAAAATGAATTTTGATTCCAGTGCGCTATATCGTCACGCTGATATCTTAGCTTACCGCGATTTATCTGAAGAAGATGAAAAAGAATTAGCTGCATCTAAATACGATTTAAACTACGTTACTTTAGATGGAAATATTGCTTGCATGGTAAATGGTGCCGGACTTGCAATGGCTACCATTGATATCATTAAACATTATGGCGGTGAGCCTGCAAACTTCCTAGATGTAGGAGGCTCCACAAACGCTGAAAAAGTATCGGAAGCTTTCAAAATTATTCTTTCCGACCAAAAAGTACGCGGTATTTTTGTTAATATTTTTGGTGGTATTGTACAATGTGATGCAATTGCCGAAGGTATTGTAGAAGCCGCTAAACAGGTAAAAATTACGGTTCCATTAGTCGTTCGCCTTGAAGGTACAAACGTTGTAAAAGGTAAACAAATATTAAAAGATTCAGGCATCAGCATAACTGTTGCCGACTCAATGGCCGATGGTGCAGAAAAAGTTGTTTCCTTAGTAGGATAATTGTTAGGAGGAGAATTGTGAGCGTTTTTATTAATGAAAATACAAAAGTTGTAGTGCAAGGTATTACTGGTTCAGCAGCTAAATTCCATACAAAACAAATGCTTGAGTACGGCACAAAAATCGTTGCTGGCGTTACTCCAGGCAAAGGTGGTAGTGAAGTTGAAGGCGTACCTGTTTTTAATACATTAAAAGAAGCTGTTTTGGCAACAGGTGCAAACGCCTCAGTTATTTACGTACCTGCGCCATTTGCCGCAGATGCAATCATGGAAGCAGTTGATGCTGAACTTGATTTAGTTATTTGTATCACGGAAAATATTCCTGTACTTGATATGATTAAAGTGAAGCGTTATATGGAAGGCAAAAAAACGCGCCTTATTGGACCAAACTGCCCTGGTGTAATCAGCCCTGGGGAATCAAAAATTGGTATTATGCCTGGTTATATTCACAAAAAAGGGCATATTGGCGTAGTATCTCGCTCTGGGACACTTACTTATGAAGCTGTACATCAATTAACTACGGCTGGACTAGGTCAAACAAGCGCAGTTGGGATTGGCGGTGACCCTGTAAACGGGACAAACTTTATTGATGTCCTAGATGCATTCAATAAAGATCCAGAAACTTATGCCGTAATTATGATTGGCGAAATCGGTGGAACAGCAGAAGAAGAAGCTGCTGAATGGGTAAAAGAAAATATGACAAAACCTGTTGTAGGTTTTATTAGTGGTCGCATGGCACCTCCAGGAAAACGTATGGGACATGCAGGGGCAATTATTTCTGGTGGTAAAGGAACTGCCGATGAAAAAATCCGCGTAATGAATGCATGTGGGATTGAGGTTGCCCAAACACCTGCCGTTATGGGCGAAACTTTGATTAAAGTAATCAAAGAAAAAGGGATTTACGAAAAATGTAAAGGTTAAACTATAAAAGTATACCGTTTTTATTCTCTATAAATAAAAATAAAGCTAGCGTATGAAGCAGAGCACTTCGCTTCATACGCTAGCTATTTTTATTACTTTCTTCATATTCTATAGACATTGAATAAAGTCTATCATGGGTAGAGGTTTTGAAAAATAATTTGACCAAATCATATAATATATACACAAAATTTAAGGTTATTTTGTCAAAAACCTAAAATAATACGGAGAATTATTTTTTTATCAAATATAATTTCTATTAATGGCATCTTCTTTACCGCATCTAGAAAAAAGCTGTACATCCTCTATCGAAAATGCACAACTTTTAAAATTTATTTTTTTTAATCACCCACCAGGGTGCCATGGAAGTATCCTGATGTCCTTTGCCAAACCATTGCCATAAATTTGCCACTAAAGCATTGATTCGTCCAATAAACATAAATGCAGGAATAAATAGCAAATATGGAATTCTTGCTAAATCTTCACCTATCCGCTCGGACAATAGCAAAACTGAAAAGAGATACATACACGAATGCATAATAAAATAAAAAAGATACATAAAGATCATTAGTGCAATTGCAAATGACCAAGGATATGCAATACAAAGCCATATGGTATAAAAAAATACAGTACAAGGAATCACCAGATTTGTAAACATTCTCACCAACAAACCGATAAAATTCGGCCACCCAATAAATTTGGGACTTAACGTATGTTTATGCTTGGCTAAAATAAACGAGTAGTCTCCATCCCAGCGAAGTCTTTGTTTCAAGTAATTCTTTAAAGTGACGGGAACATCGGTAAAACACATCGCTTCTGGATCGAATACAATACGAAATTTCTTTTTCTTATTGGCAAAATAATTTTTTATTCGCATCGTCATGTCCAAATCTTCAGCTGTCCCCGCATCCCAGCCCATGACTAAATCCAGCAGTTCCCGACGAAAAATACCAAACGCGCCAGATATATTATTAACCATATTAAAAGTACTCAAAGCACTCTTAGACGATTGAATGGCGATAAAATATTCAATCGCCTGAAATGATGTCCAAATGCTTTCATTTGCATTTCGTACTCTTAGACACCCACTCACGGCAACTACTTCAGGATTTTCAAAATGTCGCGTTGCCCGTTCTACCATGTTATTGTCCATAGATGAATCACCATCTACCTTAATAATAATTTCACCATCAGCAAATCGAAGCCCCGCATTACTGCTCGACACAACGCCACCGCGCTGCCATTTCGGAATCACGAGGAGTTTCCGATTCAAAAATTCATTTACATAGCCACTCATCGATTGAGCCACTCGCAAGGTTTCTTGATTTGCAGCCGCCCCGTCAACCAGAACGATCAACTGAATTTTCCCTGGATATATCTGTTCCGTTAATGAGCGAATCGTCTGTTTTATCGCTGCCCCTTCACTATAACAAGTAATAATACAAGAAACAGAAGGAAAGTAATCACGTCTTACGCCTTCGTGCATTCGCTCCCATTTATAACGGACAATTCCTACGAGAATAAATAAAGTCCACGGAATCTCAAAAAATATCACCAACGGCATTAAAGTGAGAAGAATACTAGAAAATTCATGATTAGAGATAGGATGCAAAAGAATTTCCGACAAAATTTCTATCACGCTATAAATCATTTGCTTTCCTACTCTCGCCTTGCAGCTTCATATTGATTAATAAATAGCATTGTAGCATTTTCCTTTCCTACATATTCTTTTGGTATCTGAACACTGTGGCACTCAATTCTAGCAATGCTCTTTTCGTCAATCATAATCAACTTTTCTAGTTCCATTAGCCTAGCTGCTAATATATCGCCACCTTGCGCTGAGGTTCTAGGAAGCAATATCCAAAAGGTATCTTCACTACTATTGGTAGTCAGATCAGTAAATCGCACCATCGACCGAATTCTCTCCGCCAGCTCTTGCATTATATTGACGAGACACTCTCTGCCAACATTTTCCTCAATCGTTTTAAGCCCCTTTATATTTAAATAAATTAAAGAAAATTCTGCATCGAGATATCTTTGACGCATTTTTAAGAGCCAATCTGAAATGTGACAAAAGTACGGCATCAACATGTTCTGCTGTTCATCAAATAATTCAATTTTAAAATCAATCTGCCCCATTTTTACGGCACGCTCGCCTTTTTCACTCAAACGGTATTCGTAAATCTGACGAACAATTAGATTTTCTGGCAAACTCTTTTTTCGGCAATTTAAACATTCTGCATAAACTTCCGGTTCAATAAATCGTTCATTACAACTGTTGCACAAATAAGATTCTACGGGACGATCATAGTCTGTACCGATATGTCGTAAAATCGAATTGCATTTCGGACACGCTAAACGCATTCCCTCTTTAAACTCTTCTTGCGGCGCAATATGACTGCAAGTAAAGCAATGAATCATTTTTCGTTTTTCAAAATCAATGCTTCCACATAAAGTGCACCTATCAATATAATTCAAATATCCGCTTTGACAATGAGGACAAAGGCGAATACGCTCAATTAGCTTTCCTTTCTCAATTAATCCTTGTGAAGTTAGTGAAAGCATCTTTAATAACGAACTTCCACCATTGTTTTCTTTTTCTTTGCTTTGCAACTCCCAGCTAGCGTTTGACACTAAATCTATCGTTAGATTTGATTGAAGCAATAAAGAAATTTCCGGGTATTCATAGATTGCATCTGTATGTGGAAAAAGTTTTGGTAACGCTCGATAAGATTGACCCCGTGAATAAAAAAACGTTAACAATCTCAGATCTGTTTCCTCGCAATTTTTCCCTAAATTAATCCCCTTTAAATTTGTATAAATCCGACTCCCCTTTCTTAACATTTCCTCAGCGGACATCTCTGCCCCATCAACAAATAGGTTAAGATTATTTAGTGAATCCGCAAAAAAAACAGGGGTAATATACCCGTATTTTGCTTGTCGCAACTTCTTTAGTGCCAAAAGAAGTTCTTCATTTCCCTTTCTATCCACCAAGGCTCCATCAACACAAACAATAGTAGAAAAATCCAAGTCCTCAATGAGATCTTCTACTTTCGTATAAGAAGTAAATTCAAAACCATTCAATGAATTTTTAACCGGTCCACCAAATAGTAATTGTGCAAACTTCAAAATCATCCTATTCTCCTTCTTTAAATCATTTACCAAATAACTGTTACCGGGAGTCCATCAATAAACTCATCCGAATGCAACGGTTCATTTATCTTTAGAATTACCTGTATGCCTCGCATAGAAGTTGGATACAAACTTTCTGAAATCCCTTTCGGCACAAGCTCTGCTTGGATTGGCACTTTCTCTACCACAGCTTTAACTTTGCGTTTTGAACTTAAAATTTTCACCATAATTTCATTACCATATTGCACTTTTCCAAAATCATCCGGTTCTACGTACGTTACAATCCGTACTTTCTCAGAATTTAAAACCGTCACTAACGGTTCTCCTGCGGCAAAACTCTGCCCAGTCGAAACAAGAATCTGATCTACTGTTCCGCCTTTATTCGCTTTCAATTCTAAAGAAATTTCTGCTAAATTTCTCAAAGATGCTAAACTGTTCTCTACTTGAGCAAGGCGCAATTGCCCTTGATTTTCGATTATCTGAGTGCTAGATACCTCATTCATTCCTGCCAATGTAGCCTTTATCTCCCTTACTTTCGTTTCCGCTTCATTTAACTCAGCCTGTGTAGCAGCTCCACGCTCAAGCAATTGCGCTGTATGATCTCGCAATATCTGGTAATAGGAGAGATTTTCTTGTAATAATTGTACATTCTCACCGCCTGCTTTTCTTCTGCTGCTCCCCGATGAACTACCTGCATTCTGATTCGTTAATGTTTCCCGTTCAGCTTCTAGCAAAGCAATCTGCTTATAATTCTCCGGCAATCTTCGCTTTATTTTTATTAGGATATCCCCTGCATTTACTGCATCACCATGATTAAACTTTATCTCTTCTACAATTCCATCCTCTGGAGAATTTATTACTTGCCTATCTAAATAAATCATTCCCGGTGAAGTCGTAAAAATATTTGCCCAAAGAATTTGCCCGATTAAATATAAAAACGGTAAAAATATAAGAATCAAAATTCCCATCCATTTTATCTGCGGAAAATTTCTTTTCCCTGCACTATAAGGAACTTTTATGTGGTTTTCCATTGTACTATCTTTTGCTTTTGTTGTAGAAAAAGAAACCTTCAACTCTATTTCACATCCTCCTTGTAATCTTCCCATGCCTGAATGAAAATTTCATCAACCGCTAACCCGTTTTCTAAGGACTGCATTGCTTGAAAAAAATCTTGCTGCGTATGATATGCATAGCTCTCCTCAGAAGAAATACTATGCTCTACACTTTGTGCCAATGCGATGTTTAAGTTTGGCTGACTTTCAATAATTTCTTTCATTCTCTTCATCGTTTGATCTGTTTTACTAGAATATAACATAACAACAACTTTTTCTAACTCTATTTGCGGTAAGCGTTCTTTTGCAATTTCGCCTAATTCTCCTTCTAAATATCTAGGATGGATAGAAATTGACAACGGTTTTTTCGTAATTTTCTTTACATCATGCAAGTTATCAATCAATTGATTAAATAAATCAATTCGATTCTCCTTAGCCTCAGAAAGTGAATCCGGCTCTATATCTAAATGAACACCTACAAAATCAAAACGTTCTAACTGCTGAATCGCATGTATCAACTCACCTTTATTCTCATGCTTCGCCCAATTGGGATCCCCCAACAATAAAGAAACCTTCAAATGACTTTTCTTTGCTTCATCCAACAGGCTTTCCAACTCCGCTTGACCTTTTTCTGAAACAATATAACGAATTTGTTCCCCTGTAAAAGAAAGTAAAACATCTGAAAATCCTGCATTTATTAAGTCTTGCAAAGTCTGAGATCTCTGTTTTTCATTTAATAAAGCATCCGCATTCCATATATATACTCCCCATGGAATTTTTCTTTCCATTTGGTTTATCACTATATTTTTTTTCGTTGTTTGAGGATTTTCTGTATTTTTTTCTATTGATTGAGCAACATCCACTGATAACGGCATCATTTCTTTCGTATTTAAATCCTTATACCCAAATGGAAATAAGGTCTCCGTATTCTCCCATGATTCCGAAAATAACGAATTACGCAAAAACTCATTTTCTCCAATTGAAAAAGTTCGTTCTTTTTCCTGATTGCCACTAGGATATGTATATTCCAATACATCAATTGCCGCTTCTAACAATGAAGCTTCTTCATCAATCACTTCCATCGCTAAACGATAATACTGTGATTTAGCCTGCTGCAATCTTTCAAACGTATCTCCTGGCAAAAATTGATGTCTTAACAATCGTTCACGAATGTCTTCTGCCGCAACTAATAAATGCGCTTTTTTTGCTTCGATATTCGTTTGTAAATAGTTTACATTTTCTACAGATTCTTCGATTTTGCCCACCAGTTTTAAATAATTCAATCTAGCTTCTTCTTTCGCTTTCTCCAATTCATAACTAGCAACCTTCGCATCATAATTTTCCTTCGCCTTCAGGCCTTCAATCGCTCCACGCCAGGTAAGTGCCGCATACGCGCCATTTCCTGTATCACCAGGAAAATCCTTCGATGACTGAAAACCAACTGTTAAATCCACATCTTGATTATTTCCTCCACTTTTCTCTACCAACTCTTGATATTTCTCAATTAACTCCTTTTGATAGAGCACCTCCGGATATTTTTGAACCTCTATTGTTTTTACATCTAAGGCTGGTAACAAAGGTGATATTACTTTCCCCTCTACCGACCATTCTTGCCCTGTAACTAAATTTATCATTTGCAAAGCCCGTACATTCATCAGTCTTGAAAAAGCTATATCACGTCTGGCATCCGCATACACTGCTAACAATTCTAATTCATCCGCTGGCAATAATAAGCCACTTTTTTGTCGGTCTTGTAAAACAGACTGCACCGTTTTCTCTGTGGCTAAAAACTGTTCTGCCAATGCAGTTTTCTCCTGCGCAGCCCATAATATAACATATGCTTTACGCAAGTCCGTTAATTGAGATACCTTAGCATTTTCTTTTTGTAACTTTGTACCGACTACATCTATTTCTGCTTGAATTTCACGAATTCGCTCTTTATTCTTACTCCCTAGTAAAGGGAATACAAGTCCACCATTCAAGTTCAACTTTTGATAGGTATCTTTATTCGGACTCGTTTCAAATAAAGGTTCGTGAAAATAACCATAATTAGCACCTAAAAAATACTTTGTCCCATTTCTCGCCTCTTCTGCTCTCAATAAACTTTCATTTCGCAAATAATTCATTTCGGCACTTAAAACTTCTGGACTATTATTTATATATGATTCTAATTCTTCCAAATTAGGTAACGAAGCTGCTTTTACAGATATATTTAAGCTAAAAATAAACAAACTACAAAAAAAAATGAAACAACGACGCAAAGAATACACCTTCACTCCTTCAACCTCCATAATAATACAAATTCTTACTTATTGTAGCATCATCTCCTAAATAAAAACAGTTGTAATTTTTTCATTTTTTATGTTGCTAAATACAAGAACAATATTTTATATAATGATATTAACATGCGAATTCGCATGTTAATTCTATGCACAACACAGCTTCTCTATTATTAATTACACAATAAAATTCATAAAAATAAGGAGAGTATCTTTGAAGCTAAAAGAATGTAAAGATACTCTCCTTATTTTATTTCTTTGTTAAGCCAAATTGATAATTCTTAGAATTCAGATTGTTGTCCTACTATACAAATCCCACACCAACACTCATGGAAAACTATTGTTCCAACAGCCAGATACGGCTTTGTCTATCAAAGGCTATTAAAAGAAAATCTCATTGATCCGAGTAAAATGACATGGCAGACACTCTTTCCACCATGTAGTAATCCCTAGGCTTACGTTCTATTGCCACTTAAAAAACGAGGAAATAAATGTCGCATTAACTATTGAAACTAGAGTAAAGACATTTTCGTATATTTACGAAAGTTAATATTCGCCGATTTAGCCTAAAAAAATTGACAGAACTATTTGAGTTCTGTCAATTTTTATTGTTATATTCTTTTTAGATTATATTAATTATTAAAGTTTTTATTATATGACTCTTTCATTGATTCAGCTGTAGATTCTTTCTCCCAATGCGAGACTACTACTGTAGCTGTGCAATTGCCAAATATATTACAGAATGTTCTCGCCATATCCATGATACGGTCAACACCTAAAATAATAGCAATCCCTTCTGCCGGAAGTCCAAAGGATACGGCCGTACCAGCAATAACAATAATTGATGCCCCTGGGACACCTGCAATACCTTTTGTTGATAACATTAAAGTCAGAAGCATCAACAATTGTTGTGAAAAACTAAAGTCTATACCATACATTTGTGCAATAAATACTACTGCCAGCGAACTATACAAAGTAGATCCATCCAAATTAAATGAATATCCTGTTGGCATAACAAAAGTAACTACATGCTCTGGTATCCCCAGTTTTTCCAATCTATCCATAGCTAATGGCAACGCTGCCTCACTGCTAGCAGTAGAATAACCTAATAGCAATGGATCTTTTAACGCTTTAAATACTTGCACAAAATTAACTCCAGTTAATATCGAAGCGCTGAGCGCCAAAATAAATACAAATAGTACAATCGCAAAATATAAAGATAGCACTAATTTAAATAATGGTACCAGCATTGCCAGTCCAAAACTGCCCACCGTATAAGCTATCATTGCGAAAATGCCCACTGGTGCAAGCATCATTACATAATGCGTCACTTTAAACATTGCCTCCGCAATACTACGGCACATATTCACGATAATCTCTGCATCTTTGCCAATATGAGCAACCCCGACACCAAAGAAACACGTAAAGAATATTAACTGTAACATGTCGCCTCTTGCACAGGCATCAATGATATTAGTAGGTATAACATTTACTAAATATTGTACCATATCAATTGAATTCTTAGCTGCAGCTGCCGCCTGTGCACCAGCATCAGCAGGCACAGGAATATCTACCCCTACGCCCGGATGAAATACATTGACCACAAATAGTCCAACAAAAAGAGCTACAGTAGTAGCTAATTCAAACCAGATAAGTGCTTTGCCACCTAATCTTCCTAATTTCTTAAAATCCCCTGTGCCTGCGATTCCCATAACTAACGTACTAAAAATTAGCGGAACCACAATCATTTTTATCATTCGAATAAATGCATCACCTAACGGTTTCAATTTGGCTCCATATTCAGGAAATATGAAGCCAAATAGAGCACCTAATACTAATCCTAAAAAAATTTGTGTTGTCAGGGTAATCTTTTTGTCTTTCCCACTCATGAAATTCTCCCCCAAATCCCCTCTTATCACTATTACTATTTTTATACATGTAGATAATTATACATTTATTTTTTAAAAAATCTATAATAAATTTTGCAATTTTATGGAGAAATGCAGATGTATTTTGTATTTTTAATGATGGCAATAAAAAGCTGCAATTAAACGCATTCTCAAAAATAAAAAAGACTTTGCGAAACCACTCTCAAAGCCTTGAAGGAGAGATTTTCATAATGCTAGAAAATTAAGCAAGTCGATTAATTTTTTATTTACCTGCTTAAATTAAAATGCCTAAGATCATAATAAATTTTATACCCTAAACAATTTTAAGCTTTATTTATTTTCTGTTATATGATACTTGTTAATCATATAGCAAACCTGTGTCATAATCGATGTACACACCCAATCAATTATTACAATGTTTATTGGTTTATCAAACCATTCATTATTAACCCATGCAATAACTTTAGGAGATACTTCACTGCCTAGTTCCTCTAGAGTTTTTGGATATCTTCCTGTAATCGCATTTTGATAAGCTATATCTTCTTTTGCTGGAAAACTAGTGTCCGGAGTTATTATTCCCTGAAGCACCGAAAATTTATTTGTATCGTTTGATATATTATTAAACATTTTTGTTTTTAATTCGCTTACTTTACAAGTATTAGGATAAGGATTATCTAAAAATTCTGTTGCAGGCCAAATGAATTTATTACTCTCAAATATGTCTGAAAATGTTTTATTAAAATCCGTTCCTGACTCTGCTTTGCCAGAGATATTAACAGTATGTACTTGATCGATAAAAAGAATAATTTGTTTTCCGTTAGCCAATACATCTTTTACTGTTAAATCCAAAGTTTTATTTGTTGGACGCTGTAACATCTTATCCCCCAAAATGTCGTGCAATTGTTGAATAAAAAATTGGCAGTCTTCATGACTAAAATTATAAATATGCTGAATGTTTATAAAAACGATTTCTTTTGAATGCGCATCAATAAATGCTTTCACATCATTAAAAACGGTTTTCATTTCTACACTTGCAAAAGAATGGCATAAAAAAACTTTTTTACGAACAATATTGCTTACTGGCTGGGATGGATTCCCAATCATAGGAATCGGATCATCTGGACCTATATAAGTAAACCTTGCTCCAGTCACAGGAGCTGTAGCATAAATGCCATTAGAAAACCGCAAATCAAAATAACGTATTCCTGCATTAAGTTGATCTATAATTGAATTATTTTGTGCTTTAGCCCACCCTTGTGACGCACCGACAATACTGCCCAGAGGGATTATCCAATTTTCATAATCAAGCGTTAAGGCTGAATAATAGTTTATATTATATGTACCAGAATCATGCGAGCCAGGAATGAACAGTTCGCGTAATTTGACATTGGCTTTACTCTCTGCAATTTGCCCCATCCATTCCTTCGAATCAAAGCAATAGTCATTTAAACGTGTAATATAAGTTACCTCTTGATCGTGTCCTACAGGTGATCCCGGATCTAAATAATAGCTGGCAAACCAAGGTGGGCTTGAAGCTACCTCATAAGTACTGGCAGAAGCGCTAAATGGATGATCCCAATAAAAAGTAAGCTCTACGTAAATATTTTCAGTGTATATTAGCTGATAGGTTATAGAACCTTTCGGCCCAACTTTAGCGCCAGTTTTGTTGCCGACTTTAAAAGTAACCGTTTCCCCCCTACTAATTTTTTTGGGTGGATTTGCATTATATTTTCCATGTTCAATTTCATTCCTAACGAAAGTTAAATCAAAGCCAGTTTCATTTTGAATATGCAACGTCACATTTCGCCCCAAATTTAGCACCCTCCCTATTTAATTGAAATCAATTCTACTGTCCACGTTATACTTTGATTATGCCCAATCGGATGTTCTGGAGATAAGACCGCGGTGACTTTGCCTATAGGAGAAGAATAGCAATGATATGAGCTTGTTGATGCACTAAATGGATGATCCCAGTCAAAAATTATATTAAATGTTTCACTATTTTGCATTGTTTGATATATCACCTTTCCTTTTGGACCAACTTTAGCGCCAGTATGGTTTCCCACTTCAAATGATTCCATTTTGTCTTTTGATATTTCGCTTGGCGGCTTACATCCATTTTGATACTTACCATGAATGATATTATCACTTACAAATAAAAAGTTCCCCTGAGTTTTATTCCAAACCTGAATAGTAACGTTTCTTCCCAATATAAAGCCTCCTTGAGTTTTACTCCAAAATTCAATAATTATAAACCCAATCGTACCTCCCCTAAAAGATTATATATTTAGTTTATACAATTTATTCTTGAGTAAAAAGTTCCCTGTTGGAAGGTTATATTTATATAAAATCAGCTCATGAATACTGCTGTGTTTTTCACATAAAAAAGCAACGCCTATAAATCTCTATAGATAGGTGTTGCTTTAACTTTTATTATTCTTCTTCGCTTCAATCTCATCTAGCGAAGGTACAGAATATTTTATTTATCTCTTAACTCCCACAAAATATCATATAATCTTTTTATCAATAGCCATAATGAAATCAAAATAGATTCCAGCAAAAAAGAATATAATTTTATTAATAAACCCATTTATCGTTTTATATTTGTTCTTACACAGATTCGTTGTTTAAACTAAATAAAGTAAATTTATTTAATTCTATAACTGTGGATATAAAATTCGTATTTATTCCATTATAATTAACAAAAATTTCAATTAAATAACCAATAGAAGGAATTTGTATTATTTTATAGAATTGCTTTCTTAAATAGTACTTTTATATGATAAAATAACATATTTTCATCTAATTTGAGAAGGGGGTTTTTATATGAATGAGGTTAAACAAAAAATAGTTATTGTCGATGATGATGATATTGCCCTGAATATTCTGAAAAACTCTTTAAGCGACTTATATGATGTTTACTCTGTTTGTGATGGCCTTAAATCAATTGAAGTATTTGAAAAAGTGATGCCTGACTTAATTCTTTTGGATATTATGATGCCTGATATTGATGGGATATCTATCTACATCGCCCAAAACCAAAATCCAATATTAGATAAAATACCCGTTATCTTTGTATCAGCAATTGATGATATTGAATATAAAGTTCAACTTTTGGAATGGGGAATTAATGATTATATTACCAAACCATATAACATTGAAGAAGTACGTGCTAGAATTAAACGCACCTTGCATCAAACCCAAGAAAAAAGATTATTAGAGCAAAATTTAAAAATTTTGCAAAATAAATAATACTTTAACATTGTAAAAGTCCGCCTAATTCTATCCCACGTTTTTTATCGATATGCTCCTTTTGTGGCAGCCCATTTAAACTATAAAACGGGCTGCCACAAAAGGAGCTTTTTGCGTACAAAGAAAATATACAAGATGAAATTTCTCCCCAGCAAACTATTAATGCCTGCGACTAACGCAGGCATTTTTTTAATCATCATAGTTCTGCTAAATTTACATAGGGAAAACTTTTATTCATCCCTGAAAATGTTCTTCTAGCAAAGTTCCTTTGCCATAACCTCAAGTTGCTCTACATTTTTCGCCTTAACCGCCGAATTGATTCTTACGGTAGTATCAATCCATGTAATATTTTTACTAGAAGAAAGCATGTCCTTCATAATCTTTGCTGCCAAAGGTGCCCACGAACCATTCTCAATTAAACCAATCGTACGGTTCTGATAGTTGCGCTCAGTTAAATGATCAATAAATTGCTTTACAAAAGGGAAAATTCCTGCATTATAGGTGGTCGTCGCCAAAACTAGCTTCCCATATCGAAAAGCATCGGCTACCGCTCCCGCCATATCTGCTCTTGCAAGATCACATACAACTACATTTGGGCAACCTTTTTCCTTTAGCTTTTCAGCCAAAATCTCCACAGCCTTTTTCGTATGTCCATAAATTGAAGTATAAGCAATCATAACACCTTCCGATTCGACACGGAAGGAAGACCAAATATTATACAATGCTAGATAATGAGCTATGTTCTCTTGTAAAGCAGGGCCATGTAATGAACAGACAATATCAATATCCATTTCTTCTATATGCTTTAACAGTGCTTGCACTTGCGTACCATACTTAGCAATAATTCCGATATAATAGCGGCGTGCCTCATACTCCCACTCTTCATCTACATCTAATGCTCCAAATTTTCCAAAGGCATCTGCCGAGAATAGCACCTTATCTTTACTATCATAACAAACCATAACCTCAGGCCAATGCACCATAGGTGCAAAAACAAAACGCAGCTCATGACTCCCCAAGGAAAGCTTGTCATTGTTTTTCACAACCAATTTCCTATTTTCAATATCCATATCATCAAAAAAATTCTCCAACATGACAAAGGTTTTGGCATTCGCTACGATTACCGCCTTTGGATAAGCGTTTACGAAGTTATAGATACTTGCAGAATGGTCTGGTTCCATATGCTGAATGATTAAATAATCTGGCTCACGATTTTCTAATACAGCTTTCAAATTATCTAGCCATTCATTTGTAAAATGAACATCAACGGTATCTAAAACAGCGATTTTCTCGTCTAAAATGACATAAGAATTGTACGACATTCCATTTGGTACAGCATACTGTCCTTCAAACAAATCAATCCGATGATCATTTACACCAACATTAAAAATATCCTTAGTAATTTTCATTGTTATTCTGCCTCCTTAAAATTGTTTATCCTCATCTATTTTATAACAAGAGTAGTTTAGTATATAAAAGTACCTTATCAAATCCAATTCAATATGTAACCTCAATTTTACATATATCGCCACAGCAAAAAGTAATAATATGTATTTTTACTTAAATTATACTAAATAGAAATTAAATCCATAATTATTGTCTCACATATCATGACACTTTTCAAACAAATTATATTTGAGCTCAACAATATATTTGTTTCTTCCATACAGCAAAAAAGCTTTGCGGAAGTGCTCGCAAAGCCTATATTTTAAACAGTGGAGGATACGTGCACCTTAGAATTACGCCTAAACATACGTTTAGATTAAAAACTCTTAAAGTTGATTTATATGTAATGCTTTTAACTCTTTAAAGCTTTCTTGCATGTACTCATACTCTTCCCATTTTATGTTTTTTAATATATTATGTCTTTCTAAAAATTGTTCTACTGGAGTTCTAATCGAAAAATACACATCAAATTTTGCTTTTGTTTTATATCGGCGTTTTGATAAATATTTTCTAGCACAATCAAGAGTATCAACAAAAGCATTGCATTTCTCTACAATTATACCATCATACTTATCCTTCTTAGAGACTGCTTCTAAAAGAAAAGTTTCTAAAGCTCCCGTCGTTTCAAAAGGAATCAATAAAAATAGCATCTCAAAATGTACTACATCTTTAACACCATTTCTAACGCTGCAGGAAATCCATTGATTCTCCAAGATTTCATTTTGCAAAGTTATCTCATATTTCCCAAAAAGATTTTTAATACCACTGATAAATTGTTCTAAGCTATCAACTTCATCTCTGTCCGTAATAACTACAATTTTATCAATCATTTCTTTTTGGTTAGCTGACCGTGTAATTAGCCTAAGAAGCTTATTGATTTGCGGACATATGTTAGAACAACCACCCGTTTCCGCTATCAGTAAATAATCATCCTCCTGCGTAAAAGCCTTGCAAGATTTTCCAATATTTATTTTGAAATCGCTGCCTTCACGATTCTCCCAGCCATTCGCTACCTCCATAAAATATTGAAGAAGTGCTAAATCCGTTCCACCTTCACACAATATTACACTCTTCATTCTATCTCAACTCCAATCCTAAATCATCTTGAGCCTCAATAGCCTCTCTTCCCTCCAAAACCCGTGCTACTGTTTCATTTTCTTTCTTATATAAAGTAATCACTCTTATCATATTTTGAAATTCCGGAACACACTTCAGCAGTTTGTCAATGGCTTCCTTGCTATGCGAAGTCAGAAACAATTGAATATTAAATCTTTGGCAAGTTTTAAGAATCCACGAAAAAACTTTATTCATTTCAGAAGGATGAATTGCTGTTTCAAATTCATTCAAAAGTAAAATCCCATCTTTAGCAATAACTACAGCATTCATTAAAAATATTGCTTTTTTCATTCCGTCTCCATAGACATCAAGAGGAAGTTGTTTTTTCTGCCCTTTCACTAAAACTTTATACACCTTTCTATTTCTATATGAATGATTTATCTTCTCTGTGTTTATGCTAATAATATTTTTGTCAAATTCTTTTAGCAGAGCTAACATCTCCTGATACAACTCACCACTATCTAGCACCTTAGGTAAATATACATCCCCTGTAATATGTTCTACTGGCGAAATATATTTTACTTTTACCAAGGTCAGCTTTTTGCTATTATTTCCGCCTCTAATATTTGGGGTAGGGAAATTATACACCATCCCTTTTTTCTCACAGAGATTATTACAATAAATACGATAGGAAAATCTACACACTTCTTTATTATAGTCATTAGGAAATGAAGCAATTTCCCTCAATTCATTTTTTGATAATATTGAAACTTCCCGTACAGCTTCTAAGCGTAAACTTAAAAATTCTTTATTTATCGCTTTTTTCACACCATAAGAAAGTTCTTTTCTATCGCTATCAATATTAAATAAATTTTCCATAACATCATAAGGCAACAGCTTATGATGACCGCCTCTTATATCGTCAAGCCAAGTATTAATATCATTTATATTATTTAAATTTTTAAGCACCTCCATAATACTTGTTTTCCCGCAATTGTTATCACCAGTAATGATATTGATATCACTAAGATTATGTATTTCTAGATTTTTAATCCCCCGATAAGTATCAATCAACAAATCTGAAATATGGACGGCCACATTCACACCTCCTCCACTTACTAATTTAGCTTTTCAGAGAAATTATCTATGATGAAAAAACTTTCCACATTGAAATATATACAAAATGTTATGCATAGTGAACCTAGAAAGCAAATTTTAAATATAAAAAAAGATGTTTTAAAATAGAGTATAACCTTCCATTTTAAAGCAGTCCTTATTACCTTTAAATTAAATTTCTACATTACATCAATATATAACCCAACACAATGTCCCGCCAACTATTGATACACAGTTTAAATTTATCAATTTAAACTTTATGTTTTTTAATGTCAGCACTTTATCTGCAATACATCATTAAAAATTATCTTCGAGCCTTTCCTGAAATGTGCTCTATACTAAGTTTTACAACCTTAGTATTCCTGCTTCCCTTTTGAATATATTCCTTTCCTTGCTCAATATAATCCGCCGAATATTTATTTATTAACTCTGCTAGATAAATATTTTTTTCATTATCAAAAATTTCCGTTGCTCTGCCAAATATAATGACACTCTCATACTTTGTACTAAATTTATCTGGTAAAACTTGTGTCTGTCCTACCACACAAAAAGAGATTTTATTATCCCTTGAAATATTATCAAATTTATGCCCATCAGCAGCACAATGAAAATATATTGCATCATTAAAAAAGACATAGTTTAATGGCACTCCATAAGGATAACCATCAGCCCCTATCGTTGACATAACTCCATATGTATTGTTTTTCAAAAGGTCTTTAGCCTGATCATCACTGATTTTTCTATCTATTCTTCGCATTTCTCTAAACATCATTATCTTCCCCCTTATTCTCATCATTTAAATCCTTTTATTCTACCACAACATTTAATTTACACAACAAAAAAGGCTCTGCAAAATATTCGCAAAGCCTGTAATTTCAATGGCAGAGAGGGAGGGATTCGAACCCTCGGTACCTTGCGGTACAATTGATTTCGAGTCAATCACCTTCGACCACTCGGACACCTCTCCATGTATTCAGTTAAGAACATTTAATATTATATCACAAAACCTATAAAAGTAAACATATAAAATTTGAACTATTTGCTGGAAACGAGCATTCGTCCTTAGATTGCACATTTGCTTTCAGCGGGAATTAAAATGCCTACTGAAACAGCCTTATTTATGCTATAATTAAGCTCATCTCAAAGGAAAGCAGGATTGTCATGAGTAAATGTATCTGTTTTGATGCTTCTATCGACCAAAATTCAGAAATATTAATTCTTGGCTCAATGCCAGGGGTTTGTTCTCTTGCTCACCAACAATATTATGCCCATCCACAGAATCGCTTTTGGCGAATCATAGGCGAAATATTCAACAACGGCATTGTCCCTGAATCTTATGAAGATAAACTTACTCTTCTCTTAGCAAATAAAATCGCATTATGGGACGTCGTATACTCTTGCAACCGTGAAGGCAGTCTCGATTCAAACATTACAAACGAAAAAGTGCATAATTTCGGTTCCTTTTTAACTCAATATCCTAAGATTCATCGCATTTGCTTTAATGGAAATAAAGCAAAAACCTCCTACCAACGTCACATCGGAATGATATTTCCCGAACGTATCAACTATCTATCTTTACCGTCTACCAGCCCTGCAAATGCGCGTTGGAATTTTGATGCACTGTTAACTGAGTGGCGTCATGCCTTATCTTGATTGACTTGTAATTTTTTCAGTTGACGTCGTTCTTTAAAAAACTTTTTCATTAAATTACGGCATTCATCTTCTAAAACACCCGAGGTTATTTCTAAACGATGATTCAATGCTTGATGATTCACAATATTAAAAATAGATTCTACTGCTCCAGCCTTTGCATCTGTACTACCGTAAACAACTCTGTCCACCCTGCTCATCACCAAAGCACCAGCGCACATCGGACAAGGTTCAATTGTAACATAAAGTGTAGCCCCTGAAAGTCGCCACCGATTTAACTTTTCACAGGCAGCTTTTATCGCTACGACTTCTGCATGTGCTGTTGCATCATTCCAGGTTTCCCTCATATTATGTCCCACAGCAATAACTTCTCCATCCATTACAATAATTGCACCTATGGGAACCTCCCCTAACGCAAAAGCTTTCTGCGCTTCGGCTAATGCTAGTTTCATATACCCTTCATCATTCATCTTATTTCACATCCATTTATTGCAATAAAATAAAACTTGATTCATATAAACAATGAATTCTTGTCTTCAAATAAAAATAAGAATATCACTACATTTTCATATAGGATATTCTTATCTTACACTGCTTAATATTCTATTATTATTTTCAGATTTTAGCAACATCTATTCTTGTCAACCTCTCCTTAAATCTAGATGATAAGCATCACTTTTTCTATTTTGATTATTTTCCATTTGGGTCATCTTTTTCTCCAAAATAGCACCAAAGCTCAATTCATCTTTTCGTTTCATATTATCCCTTGACGATTGACGATTATTATTATAGTTATCAATCCTTTGAATCGGCATAATTTCTAAAATCCTTTCAATCATATAAATCACCGCCTAATATAACTTTACATCCTTGTTATATATATTATCGTCATATTATTCCAATTACTTAAGCGTTTTGGAGATAAAAATAAAACTTTTTTCCTATTGATAAGATTCGACTAAATATTTTCAGTCAAATAAAAACCAGCAATTAGATTCAAGATAAGAATCCAATTGCTGGTTTTATCATTTATTATTTGATTTTTAAATTTAATGCACCTTATGAAGATTGAAATGAAACAACGGAAACTCACTAAAGGTTAATCGCATAGCCATTAATAATGCAATTGCCAGCACCGCCCCAATAAATAAAGCCACACCATCCCAGCCATACGAACTTAAGAAAAATCCCCCCAATGTACCAATTACACTAGCACCAATATAATAAAACAACATATACATCGAAGATATTCTCGCTTTATCCCCTTTGGCAATTTTCCCTGCCCAACTGCAAGCTGTCGAATGACTGCCAAAAAATCCAAATGTAAACAACGCTAAGCCTATAATCTTTAATATTAGAGGCGATCCCATGGTAATCAACGTACCAACCAACATCATTATACATCCTAGGCAAAGAATTTTCCCATTTCCATAGCGATCAGATAACCCCCCCATAACGGTAGAACTCACAGCACCTAAAAGATACATTGTAAAAATCATTCCAACAACCGTTTGACTTAAATTATACGGTGGAGCAATAAACACGTAACTAATATAGTTATATATACAAACGAAAGAGCCCATGATGATAAAAGCAATAACATAGATAGTAACAACAGCTTTATTTCTCAATACACTTTTAAAACCTTCTAATACATTATCTCCATTCTTTTTCGCTACTATTTTCTTTGTTGGATTCGGCAATCCAAACCAAAATGCAACTGCAATCAATAAATAGAAAGCTCCAGCTGCTCCAAGTCCAATACGCCAAGAAAAGAAATCTGTCAATGTACTAATGAGCAAACGACCAGATAATCCCCCTAATGAATTCGCACCTACATATATTCCAACAACCAGCCCAATAATTTTAGGATCAAATTCCTCATTAATATAAGCAACTGCTAACGCGGGAAAACCTGCTAACAAAATCCCTTGACATAATCTTAATCCTAAAATCAACTCAAAACTCGAACTAATTGCGATTGCAATCGCTAAAATAGCCGCAACACCTAACGCAATTGTCATCGTTTTTTTTCGTTCTAACCTTGTTGCAAAGCTCGCAATTCCAATCATTGCAAACGCCATTCCAGCTGTACCAAATGACATCGCTAAACTTGCTGTCGCTGGCATCAAATTAAATTCCTTCGCTAAAACAGGAATAATTGGTTGCAAACAATATTCAGCCCCAAAAGCGGCTACACTACCTAAAAACAACGTTACAATTGCACGCCAATATGCATTGGTATCTTTCTCAATAAAACTTCGCATCTCTGTTTCCATCAATTGAACACCCCATTAAATAATCTTCCCCTATCATAGAGCAACACTTTTAATACGTCAAATGCATAGTAATAATAACTTTTATACTTTTACTGCATCAAAAAATAAAATAGCTTATCCAACTATACTAAACCTATAGGTTAAGCATATTCTTACATTAACGATATGCATTATTTCTATTACTAAAATGCATAATTTTTCTCTAATACGCTAGTAAAATCTTAAAGATTCAGCTATGATAATCTTAATATGAAAATAAAAACTTATTATTATTGATCAAAAGAAATGTTTTATCCGCTGACTCCCCCGCTCTTAATCTCCATTTTTTTATAAATATAAGTTATACTTACAGACGAGCGGCTAAGTCTCTGGATAAGTGGAACTAAAATTCAGATGGATTAAAACCTTCATCTGAATCAAGTCTTACTTGATGGAGGATTTATTTATGGAACTAAATCAGCTTGAATATTTTAAGGCACTTGCCCATATTAATCATTTTACACAAGCTTCGCAAAATTTATCTGTTTCTCAACCGGCATTAAGCCGCTCTATTGCAAAGTTAGAGTCAGAACTAGGCGTTCCCTTATTCGAAAGATCAGGTAAAACAATTAAACTTACACAGTACGGACAAATATTTTTAGCACATATTGAGCGAGCATTACAAGAAATCAGTACCGGTAAACAAACACTTGCTGATTTGACCTCCCCCGATAAAGGCGTTATTCATTTGTCATTCCTTCATTCTTTAGGCGGCTATATTGTCCCTGAACTTATCAGTAAATTTAATCAAATTTATCCCAATATAAAATTTCGCCTCTATCAATACAACTCTACACAATTAATTGAGTACCTTGCTGAAGGTAGCTGTGATTTGTCCCTTTGCTCATCAATTATCACTACAGGCACCATTGGTTGGATGCCACTTTGTTCCGAAGAGATTTTTCTTATCGTTCCGAATGACCATCCTTTATCCAAAAGAAAAACAATTGAGTTAAAAGAAATTGCCCAAGAATCTATTATTACTTTCAAACCAACGTATGGTTTACGTTTGCTGGTAAATCAATGTTTTGAAGCGGCGTCTATCCATCCCAATATTATGTTTGAAGGCGATGAAATTGCAACCGTAGCTGGATTAGTTGATGCCAAACTAGGCGTCTCATTAATCCCTCATATTCCTGGTCTTGAGCATTTAAACATCACTTTTATCTCCATCTCTACACCGCATTGTACCCGCCCGCTCGGCATGGCATGGAATATAAATAAATACCTCTCCCCCGCCGCAAAAAAATTTCAGCAATTTATCATTGATACATTTAACGAGAAAGACAATAATAAATAAACCTCCCATATTTGGGAGGTTTTAATTTCTAAAGGTACAGTGATAAGAGTCAAACCTGTACCCAATCGATTAGAAAAATTCACCTTGAAGCCATAAAACACCCATAATATCAATACTTCAAAAAATTTTTTATGGGCGTTTAATTCAATTCTATTACGACATATCTTTACTTCAATCTATAATGCATTATTTTAAATTTCAATCTTTTTATACATAAAAATCACTAATTCCTCTGGCGATTGCACGAGCAAATTCATCTTCGTAATCAATTAATAGCTTTGCATCTTCAACATTATTGATAAATGCCATTTCCACAAGCACGGCTGGCATTGCTGTTGCTCTTAATACCGCTAATCCTCGTACATCTTTCTTGACTCCACGATCAGGAAAACTAACATCGATCTTTTGAATTGTAGCAACTACTTGATTTTGTATGCACTCTGCCAATCTTTCCCCTTCATCACCTAAACCACAACATAATGTTTCAACACCTCGTGCATCCGAACGAGTTGCAGAATTACAATGAATACTTATAAACAAATCTGCTCCCCATGTATTTGCAGACTCAGTAACATTTATATATTGAGGACTTTCACCTGCAAGGTTATCAGATTGCACCATCTGAACCTGATATCCTACTGCTTCGAGGTATTGTTTTACACGCTTGCTAATATTCAAAGTAATATAGCATTCTTGTAAGCCTAATTCTTTATTTACTGCGCCTGAATCAACCCCTGGATGATGCCCTGGATTTAAAAATATTTTCATAATTATTTTCCCACCTTTTCCTCGGCCAATTGAGCCAATTTATTTTTAATCGTTTTTGGTACAGGTAGACCGATTCTAGAAGCATTTTCTAAAATACTTAGTCCTTCATTTGCAAAAAAGAACCATATTGTCATGCTTCTGGCAAGATCTCCTCCACCTGATATCTGATCTATTAAATGTGCTAAAGCAACTAACGATAATATAAATACTTTTTTGATGATTCCTTTTAGCCCTCGTTTACTACTTGGTTTCTTTTTGCTGTCTTCATTTTCACACCAAGCAGCCATTATGCCAGTAACAAAGTCAAGAAACATCACCATAATTAATGTTTGAAACATTATATCAAATCCACCTGTTAAATATGAAAGAAATGTCCCCACGAAAGAACATACAGCTCCAACTTCCATTTCAAACCTTACTGGGACTATCTCGCGAAAAAAATTGAACATTTAATCATCCTCCTATGAAAAAGAGAGGCTGAATGCCTCTCTTTGTTAATTTATAAATAATTCATTGCTTTTTTTAGTTGATTTAATCCGTATATTATACAATTTTACCTACTTTCCATACTTTTACACGACAAGGGGCTGTTGTTGTACTTTTTCCTAAATCTCCAAATGGATGTCCTCCATTTGCTGCAATAGGATCTACAATCTGAGCTGCACCAGTTTGCAAAATAATTTTATCATCTGGAAGAAAATGCGAAGCTATAATACCAAAACCTTGGTTAGTACCTGCTGAGTATATCCATTCCGTAGTACCCCATTTATTATTAATCATAACTTCAACTTTACAGTCTATTTCATACCCCTTAAAAGGATTTTCAAGTATATATCTATTATTTACTTTTACCTCTCCAGGTTTTTCGGAAGTTCCATTATTAGGATAAATAACTACGAATCCTGTTTGATTTTCTAAATTCGAAACTTTTGTTTGTAACTGCTCAATTCCTTGTGCTACTCCCGACATATCAAGATTACCTGTATTTGATATAGTGCCGAATGCCTGAACTACCCAAAGTTTTACTACAGATTGCGGTTGTACTGTATCGGAGTTGCCGTAGATTGCGTTTGAATTCGAAGCATCAAAATTCATTGCAGTTGAACCATATTGATTACCTGCCGCTCCGAATTGATTCGCAGCAGTGACAGTTTTTGTAGTATATGCTCCAGTACAATTTATACTTGCATATCCTCTATCACTTGATATTACATTTCCCGTAATATTCGGCAAACCAGCTTCAAGCACAGCCCCAACTTCATCAACACTACTTGCACCTTTTACCCAAACTGTATTCAACGGCACCCTAAAATATTGTTCATCAACATCTGCATAGAACGGTACTGCACGACCACCAGATGCAGTTTTCATTGCTTGCCATTCAGTTTCGGTTTTG
>NZ_CBDNNH010000021.1:0-112538 GCF_965318445.1 Anaerosinus sp.
GCTCATTTATATTATCAGAAGCGATTTGCTTTGTCAACATCTTTTTTTAAGATGATTGATAAAGTTTACTTCCCGTGCCGCTCGTTAGCGACTTGTATTATATTACACGCTTCACTCTTTTTTGTCAATATCTTTTATGAATTTTTTATTTTAAAGATGTACATATGTATTTGGAACATCTCCTACAATAACATATTCAGCAATAGGGACTTGTGTATTTACTACTGAGCTTTTACTAATCATTGGAACAACTATTTTTACTTCTGTTTCTGCCGCTAAACTTATCATATGTTTGGTTTGATTAATTCCTGCTTGCTCAAAATTGTTAATAGTTTTAATCTTAACTACCCCTACCGGAATAACAGCTACATTAATATTTGGTCCTATACTAGCTAAAATTTGACTGCCTGTAATTTGTCCTAATGGAATTTCTATATTTTCTCTAGATAAGTCCTGTAAAGTTTTTTGAACATCTATTGTAATTTCAGCGGACAACCTATTAAATTCCATAGTATTGGGTTGAATAAATACGATTTTACCTTGATTATCAAGTTTTACATCTAGCAAATCTTTTGACTCTACCTTATTTTTCACTTTATCTTCAATAACTTTATTTATTGATTGTGTCGCAATTCCTATTGCCCTAGCTTCTGCAATTGCCAAAATACTAGGTTTTAAATGCGTTTCCATGACCCAAAATAAATAAAATAAAATAAGAATACTTCCTATACATATCCAAATAAATTTTTTTGTTTTTTTCTTTCGTTCTTGCACTATAAATCTCATCATATCACCTCACTATTAGCAAAAAACTGTTTTAGTATTTTATACATAAAAAATCATTTAATATTTATTAATGCTATGTATTTATAAAAAATAATATACCTACCAAATACAAATTTATGTTACAATATCATATACATGGATTTTCCAAGGAGGTTACTAATGGATAAAGATACAAATAAGCAATCAAGAAAAACTAAACAGTCAAATAAAAGCTCCTATCGAAAAATTGCATTAATTATAGTGATTATATTAGCTGTAATGATAACAGGAGTCGGACTTGGATTTCTTACTGCTACATTAAATACTAAGCCTGGTTTGGCAGCTGATATAACGCCTCCAGCGTCTTCACAAATTTATGATATTAATGGTAATTTAATTACCAATATACATGCAGTAGAAAATAGAGTTCCTGTAAAATTGGATAAAATTCCAAAAAACTTAAAAGATGCTTTTATTGCTGTAGAAGATGCCCGTTTTTATCAGCACTCTGGTATTGACCCTCGTGGTATCTTACGCGCAGTTTGGTCAAATATAACAAATCGCGGAGTATCTGAAGGAGGTAGCACAATTACACAACAATTAGCTAAAAATGCTTACCTCTCTCAAGAGCAAACATTAAAAAGAAAAATCCAAGAAGCATTCTTGGCATTGCAATTAGAAAAACAATATACAAAACAAGAAATTTTAGAATTATATTTAAATCAAATTTATTTTGGACAAGGTGCCTATGGGGTTCAAGCTGCATCCCAATTATATTTTGGGAAAAATGTTGAAGATTTAAGCTTATCCGAATGCGCAATGCTCGCTGGTATTCCAAAAAGTCCAAACTATTATTCTCCACTGAATAATTTCAAAGCTTCTACTGAAAGACAATCAACTGTACTTGATCAAATGGTAAAATATGAATATATTGATGAAGCCACAGCTCGTAAAGCAAGAGCAGCTGAAATAAAGTTAGCTAAACACACTGCTGAAAAAAAATCTACTTCCGCTTCATATTTTGTTGATTACGTTACTCAAGCTTTAATAGAAAAATATGGCGCAGATGCCGTTTATAAGAATGGTTTGAAAATTTATACTACACTTGATTTAGATATGCAGCATATTGCTGAAAGAACAATTGCTGAACAATTGCCAAAATATCAAACTGATGAAAACGGAATTGTTCAACCACAAGGTGCATTAGTTGCTATTGAACCACACACTGGCTACATAAAAGCTATGGTTGGCGGCAGAGGTGACGATCAATTCAATCGTGCTACAATGGCAATACGCCAGCCTGGATCTGCATTTAAACCTTTCGTATTTTTAGCTGCTATTGAAAGTAATTTATCTCCCTCTACAGTTATCGATGATTCTCCAATTACATTCGGAACTTGGTCTCCAGTAAATTACAATGGTAAGTTCAACGGAAAGGTTACATTAAGAGCTACTGCCGAACGTTCATTAAATGTTCCTACCGTAAAAATAGCGCAACAAATTGGTACAGATAAACCGCTTTACTATGCGCAAGAAATGGGTATTTCTACTCTTGTTCTTGATGGTCCGCAAAACGATCGCAACTTATCTATGGCATTAGGTGGCCTAACACGCGGAGTGACTCCTCTAGAGCTTGCTGCTGCTTATGGAGTTTTCGCAAACAATGGCGTATATGCTACACCAACTGCAATCATTAAAGTTGTTGATAGAAACGGTAAAATTCTTGAACAAAATACAGTTCAAGAAAAAACTGTGATTAGTGAAAAAAGTGCCTATATTCTAACAGATATGTTACGTGGCGTAATCACTAGAGGCACCGGTACTGGGGCAAATATCGGCAGAGACGCTGCCGGTAAAACAGGAACAACAAGCGATTATGTCGACGCTTGGTTTGTTGGCTACACTCCTGACCTAGTAACCTCAGTATGGATGGGTAATGATAGTAATGGAACTTTAGATGGGATTACTGGTGCAGATACACCAGCTACAATTTGGCGAGTTTTTATGAAGCAAGCCTTAGCAGGTACACCAGCTAAATCATTTATAAAACCTGACGGTTTAGTTATTGACGATACACCTTCTGTTCTTGATACAGATAAAGAAAAACTGAAAAAAGAAGAAGAAGAAAAAGATAAGTTAGATAAAGATAAATTAAAAGATAAAGATAAAACTACCAAAAAAGATGATGACCAAAAATCCGATAAAAAAACAACTAATAAAGAAAATGAGCCTTCAAACCCAACAACACCTCAGGATATTCCCGCTATTCCCGCCCCAGCTAAACCCTCTGTTCCACCACCAGTTCCAAATCGTTCATAAAAAATAAAATCAAAAAACACGCATAATTTATGCGTGTTTTTTGATTTTATTGCATATACATTAATTAGCAGGAGCAAGAACTGCTACAGCATTCATCATTTCCACAACCACAGAAGCATAAAAGTAAAATAATGATAATGATGATCCAGATAAAACCGCCGCCTGCTCCACCACAACCAAATCCGCCATATCTTGCCATAATAACAACCTCCTTAAACATTTTAACTGAGGGCAACTTTCTCATTGCCAGCCCTTCTAATTTAATATATGGAAAGCACCCTAAAAAGGTTACTTTAAATCTTCATCAAATAATTGTCTAATTTTTTTTGGCGTCTCCGCTGCAATTTTTACCGATCCCATTGTTTTATTTAACATCTCTGTTATACTACGAATTTTGCCTACAGTAGTATTCATTCCATCAATACGCCTCTCCAGTCTTTCATCATCAGATGTTAAGGTAAGAATGATAACCATAATTTGAAATCCTAAATTCGGGTTTGCAATCATTTTTTTTACGAATCTAAATGCTCCATTACTTTTTTTTAATTCACTATTGCTATCGTTTTTTAATTCTTCTACTTCTATTACTTCTGGCCTTATAACTTCATTATTTTCTGTTTTTAAGTTATTCTTTTTTTGTCTTATCCGCATCCTTATACCTCCTTATCATTCTTTACTCAATTTAATATATGAAAAATTTTTAAAATTGCTATTCTAGGGACACACATTTAAAATTTATTTGCATAGAGTGTCTTAGTAAACAATAAATTTAGGAGGTGAATTTAATGCTAGATAATTTAGGTAATGTAATGGATCTAGTCAAAAAAGTCCAAGAAGCACAGCAAAATTTGCAGAACGAAGAAATTTCTTCATCTAGTGGAGATGTAATGACCGTAGTCGTTAATGGTCAACAAGATATCGTAAGTATTGAAATCAATCCGAATTATTTGTCCCCTGAAAATAAATTGTTATTACAAGACTTATTATGTGCCACATTAAATCAGGCAATCACAAAATCACGTGATTTAAATCAATCTGCTATCAACAAACTAACCAATGACTTAAATCTTCCTCATATCCCTGGTTTATTTTAAGGGAGGATATTATGACTACTACGACCGATAAAACAACATTGCAAAGTATCATTAGATTAGTTGAAAACCTGTCTTCCACTTCAAATTATGATACGATCATCAGTATATTGTCCTTATTATGTTTATTTTCTATTTTAAATCATACTACGCCACAGCAGTCGAATCTATCTATGCCATCAATGAATCAACAATCCACAGTAAATCCATTACAAAAACTTCTAGGTGACCTACTTGGGGGAAATAAAACCGATAGCAATGCAGGTCTGAGCGGTGCGCTAAGTGCTTTAGGAGGATTGGGAGGCAGCTTAGGCGGCTTAGGAAATTTAAGCGGATTACTTAGTTCCCCTGATTTGTTAATGTCATTATTACCGTTACTTAATAATTCACAATTAAAATCAAAAATCAATCCATCAAGCATCGCTTCTGTGATGAGTATGATTAACAATCTAAGCAATAACCAGACCGAAAAAACTGACCCTATAAAAAATAAGCAAGAAGCACCTGCCAAAACTGTAGAAGTCACAGAAACACCTCCCCTCAACGAAGAAGAACTACAAGCAACTTCACCACCAGAAGCAGAAACTTCCGCGAAAAATATAGTCCTCCAAGGAAATGAAAAAAAGCCTCCAAGCCGTTTTTTAAATTGGAAGACCAATTTTTAAAAAAAGCTGTATTTGATAGAATATGAACGTTGTTTCATACTCTCAAATACAGCTTTTATTGTATAGTTACATCAATTGTACAACAGTAGCACCATCTCCACCTTCATTGCTATCTGCAATACTGATATCACGCACATTCCTATGCGCTTTTAGATAAGCACGGACTCCTTTTCTTAATGCACCAGTTCCCTTACCATGAATAACAATCACTTGAGCTAAACCGGCTAAAATTGCATCATCCAAATATTTGCTAAGAACCGCTTCCCCCTCATCTACCATCATCCCACGAATATCAATTTGCCTTTCAACATCATTAACTTTTAAAAATCTAATAGAATTTTGCTCATTTTTCTTTTTGCTTTGCTTTTCTTGCTGCACTGCGCGACAAGAAGTAATGGGCACCATCGTCTTCATCATCCCTAATTGGATCCCGACATCACGGCTGCCTAGCGAAATAATCGTTCCCTTTTGCCCCAGGGTTGTTACATATACCATATCTCCAACCTTTAATTGTTCGATTTTTACCGGTATCGGATATTCATTTGATAGGTTCACTGAAGAATTTTGAGTATTATTCTTCAGCCGTTGCCTACTTTTATCAAATACTTCTTGACGTTTTTTCGCACCTTGATCGTTGAACTGCTCTTTTAGATCTCGAATAATTTCTTCAGCTTCACGTCTCGTTTTACGTATTAAATTCGCACTATCTTCCTGCGCTTTGGTAAGGATTCGTTCCTTTTTCGCTGATAAATCCGCCCGCATTTTTTCTAATTTAGTTTCTAATTGTACAACATGTGCTTCACGTTCGGCAATTTCGGCATTGCGTTGTTCATATAATAATTTTTCTGTTTCTAATGTATTTAATATCTTTTCAAATTGTGCATGATCTGCATCAATCAATTGTCTTGCTCTTAATACTAAACTATCTGCCAAGCCAAGTCGCTTACTAATTGCAAAAGCATTACTTGTTCCCGGAATCCCAATAAGCAAACGATACGTCGGACGTAATGTTGCAATATCAAATTCTACGCTGGCATTTTCAATGTTGTCTTTTGAATACGCAAATGTTTTTAATTCACTATAATGCGTGGTAGCAATGACTTTTGTTCCGATCTTCATTAAATGTTCCAATATTGCCATCGCTAAGGCCGCACCTTCTTCGGGGTCTGTACCAGCTCCAATTTCATCAATAAGCAACAAATCGTCGGCTTCAATTTGATTTAGAATTTTTACTAAATGTGTCATATGCGCGGAAAAAGTACTCAAACTTTGCTCGATACTTTGTTCATCGCCAATATCAGCAAACACATTATGAAATACCGGTAACGTCGATCCACTTAAAGCTGGAATAAATAACCCCGATTGCGCCATTAAAGAAAATAATCCCATCGTCTTTATACTTACTGTTTTGCCACCTGTATTTGGTCCGGTAATTAACAATGTCTTAAATTCTTTACCCAGTTGAATATCAATAGCTACTACTTTATCAGCTGCAATTAAAGGATGACGTGCTTTTAATAATTCTACATAGCCCTCTTGATTCAAGATCGGCATCACAGCATCTAAAGCTTGCGCTAATTTTGCTTTAGCGAAAATAAAATCTACCTGACCCAATATTTCACAATTTTTTTGCAAAGCTTCAGCATTCTTCGCAATTTTCATTGTAATTGCTCTAAGAATTCTTTCAAGTTCACGCGTTTCTGCAACTTCCAGTTGTTTAAGATCATTGTTTAAGTGAACGATCTCCATTGGTTCAATAAATAAAGTCGCTCCACTCGAAGACTGATCATGAATAATCCCAGGGAAAAACTGACGATATTCTTGTTTTACAGGTACCACATAGCGATCCCCCCGCATTGTAATAATACTATCTTGAAAGTACTTTTGATAATCAAGATTTCTAAGTACCGCATCTAAACGCTCTTTTATCCGACTTTGAAATTGTTTAATTTCACGACGGATCCGTAACAGTTCTACACTTGCATCATCACGAATCCTTCCATTTTCATCAATGGCAACATTAATATCATTTTCCAAGTGCCCTACTATCTCAATATTGCCTGCAAGATTTGATAATATAAACAGTTCAAGCTCTAACTCTTTAAAAAAACGTTTCATTTTTCGCATGGCATACAAAGTACTACTAACCGATAATAAATCACAAGCGTCGAGAATAACTCCCAGCTTAGCCTTTTTCAACAATGCTCTAATATCACGAATTCCACCTAAAGGTAATGCTACACCCGTTTGTAAAACTTGCATCCCCTCTTGAGTTTCAGCTATCCATTCTTTTACTTCACTAAATTCATTGCTCGGCAGCAAAGCGGCAGCTTTTTCCTTTCCTAAAGATGAACTTGCTCGTTCTGCAAGCATTGCAATAATTTTATTATATTCTAATGTCTTTAAAACATTTCTATCCATCATGTCACCTGCTATCATCCACATTTATTGTAAAAATAAACTCTTAATACCCACGCATCATTATAACAAAATACATATAAATAAGTAAAGGACTGGGATTATGTAGCCCCAGCCCTTTACTTTTATAGTACTCCTCTAAAATAATGACCACGTGTAATGTTTTTCTCAATAGCGTCCATTTTATCCTCTTTAAATAAAGGATGCTCTTCGCCCAATTCAATAAATTCACGATATAAACGCGTAATTTTAGCCAACTTAGCTGTAGTCATATATTTTCCTTCAATTCGAAGCCGATGAATTCCAATAGCGGAAAGACGCGGAACATGAGGGAACATACTCAACTCTTTACCATTTAATACATGCATTCTACAATATTGATCTGTAACTAACGGAAATTTTTCATCTTTTCGATCACTTAAAAAATAGCTTTCTTTTAAACAAGGTTTGGTGCAGGAACCTTTATCTAAGTTCCCTAAAAAGCTGCCCATAGCGCAGTACTCAGAAACCATTAATGATAAATTTCCATGGACTAAACATTCTAATTCACATTTTGCCAAATCAGCAATTTGCTCAATTTGAGAAAAATTTAGTTCCGGAGATAAAGTAACGGTTTCCACTCCCCTAGAAGCTAGAAGCTCTATAGCTAAATTATTATATACATTCATATGATAATCTGCCTGCAATGGAACATTGAAATGGTTCTTTATCATATGCAAAGTTCCAATATTATTTACGGCTATCGCATCGGGAAGATTTTCTTTAAAACTTTCAATTAACGAAATAAAACCTTTCATCTGCCATTGCTTTAACAATTGCGGTGTATTGAAAACAATTTTTTTATTATACTCCTTTGCCAAAAGATAAGCCTTGTGATAATCACTATCTTTTAAGGCAAAATGTTGAAAATTATCGCCACCAAATAAAATAATATCGGCTCCATTTTCAATTGCAACTCTTACTTTTTCAATGGTGTCTACATTGACAACCAATTGTGGTTTTATTGCATGATTTCGTTTTTTATTTCGTAATATATTTTTTATCAAGTTATTATTTTCAACAACTGATTCCGGGCGAACAAACTTTATCATACGGGCTTTTTCAAGCTCTTCTACAGCCTTGCGTCTTGCCTCATTAATTTCGCTCATCGGCACCATAACTTCACCAATAATATTACAGGTCAATTTCCTTAAAGCAAATACTGTAGTTCCCATTCGATCAATTTGCTTTTTTATCGTTTCTTCAGTCAACGGCCTTTTCAGGGCCTTTTCCGCAACAAAAGCAGTCTCACCATTGCCAAAAAATCCTTCTTCATCTACGATTTCAATTTTTAAGGGAGAGCCTATACTTACTGTTACCTTTACGTCAATTGCATAACGCCTTAATGGCGCACCTTGATTAAAAAAACTACGCGCACGTTCCATTAACTGTGCATCAAATACTTTAAATGCCCGATCATGATCACGAACTGGTGATGAAATCGCAAATGAAGCTTTTTGATTTGGTAAAGCTGATGTTACTTCTTTTCCTTCTACATACATCGTCGTTACAGTTGCGCTTACTCGCCCGCCGACTTTTACCCAAAACTCAACAATATCATTTTGATTTAAAGTCTCTGCTAATTTTATCGTAACCAGCTTGGTTTTTGCATCATATTTCTCTACTCTTCCAGCTAGAACGCCTCGATTATTCGGTCTGCGGTCACTCATCATGAACTTACCTGGACGTTTTTTCATATATGCCTCAGTAAAATCACGATTGAAAATTTGTGCTAATTCTTTTTTCTCAACCAAATCAACAACAAAATCATTTTTATTCGCAAGATAAGAATCAACCGCCCGACGATACGTATCAACAACAACTGCAACATATTCTGGGCGCTTCATCCGGCCTTCAATTTTTAACGAATCTACACCAGCCTCGATCAGCTCTGGTAAAAGGTCGATCGTATTTAAATCTTTTGGACTTAATAAATATTCGCCAGCTTCTCCTCCAGCCAATACATTATTTCCATCTCCATCAACTAAAGTATAGGGCAATCGACATGGCTGTGCACACCGACCACGATTGCCACTTCTTCCCCCAATCATTCCACTCATTAAGCACTGTCCTGAATAACAAATACACAGTGCACCATGAATAAATACTTCTATTTCAATATCTATATTTTGGCAAATGTATTGAATATCTTCGATAGATAATTCACGCGATAGCACAACACGGGTAAATCCCAATTCTTTCAAAAAGCGTACACCCTCGATATTATGTACAGTCATTTGCGTGCTCGCATGTAAAGGTAAGTCAGGAACAATTTCACGCGCCAGCTTAGCGACCCCTAAATCTTGTACAATAATTGCATCGGCTCCTGCATGATATAAAAATCTCAAGTACTCCGCCAATTCCTCAAATTCACTATTATCAACGACTGTATTTACTGCAACATCTACTAAAACATCACGTCTATGTGCGAATTGAATTGCTTCTACCAATTCATCTTGTGTAAAATTAGCAGCATATGCTCTAGCACCAAACATTTTTCCTGCTAAATATACTGCATTTGCACCACTTTCCACAGCAGCAATTAATGCATCTTTACTCCCAACAGGAGCCAACAATTCCACCATTTATTTATCCCTCTCGTTTATCCATTGTATTTAATTATTATATCATATCAAATAAAATTATTATCTATTAAATCAGAAAAATTAAAGCTGCCCGCAAATATGCAGCAGCTTTTTCTTACATTTATTCTTTACTCTTTTTTAGCAACTCTTTTATTTCATGTATTTCCTCTATCATTCTATGCAACCGTTTCCACGTTTGTCCCATGGGACTTAGTGGATTATCCTCCAAATCTTTCATGTAAAGGGATACATCTCTTTTCGATACTGGTTCTAAATCATGATTTTTTATTATTGTGAAAACTCCACAGCTTTCCAGACGTGCCAATTTAATATCTTTTACTTCAGTCATATCCATTCCTAATTTATGTAGTTCCTGCCGTAAATCATCATAATTAAAACGCGTCTTATTAAAGTTTTCTTGAATAATCTTACCATTCCTAATTAATAAAACAGGAGTCCCTTCGACCAAACGCCGAAAAAAAGTACTTCTTAATGATAAATAAGATAATGCTTGTTGCAAAGCTAACAATGCTAGCAATCCACCAATGCCCGCAAAAAAATCTTGGTTTTTATCCATCGCCGTCGTAACAATAATATCACCTATTCCTACCATTATAACAAAATCGAATGGCGACAATTGCCCTACAGTACGATTCCCCATTAATCGTATAACAATCAAGGCAATTGAGCATAAAAGCAGAATGAGCCAAAAGATATTGACCATTTCCATAAACGCGCTCACACAAATCTCCCCCTTTATTTCTAGTATGTAAAAATAAAGGGGTTTTATACTTTCATTTATTCATTTTTTAGTATTTCAAGCATATCTTTATAATCTTCTTGTAATTTCATGTATTCATCCGTAATGTTGAGTGCTGCCAAAACCGCTATCTTTGTTGGTGCCAATAGTGGATTGGCTTTCGCAATTAAACGCATCTGCGCATCCAAAAAATCAGCTAACTTTTGTACTCGCTTAGCCTCTAAATCACCCTTTAATGCATAGGATTCCCCAAAAATTTTAACCTTTACTTTATGTTCATTCATCTATTTCACCTAAAATTCGCTACTTATTACATTCAGGTAATAAATTCTCCTTGTATTAACTTAATTCCTGCCAGCAAAAAATAAGAGAATGCAATACGGAAATAAAAATTTCTCTCACATTCTCTTACTTATACCTTAACTTCTTAGTTTAGCATTAAAAGCTTCTTCTAATGCTTTGATAATAGACTCAAAGTATGGATCAATTTCTGCATCAGTTAGAGTTTTCTCGGCAGATTGGAATTGTAACGAAAAGGCTAAACTCTTTTGTCCTTTACCAACTTGCTCACCCGTATACACATCAAATAAACAAATATTATTTAATAAATTCCCAGCATTTTTAACAATCACTTTTTCAACTTCACTAGCCGTTATATCATCGGCAACAACTAAAGCTAAGTCACGCGACATCGCTGGATATTTGGGTAATGACTGATAACGACATGTTAAAGCAGAGTATTTCATTAATTTTTCGATATCCATTTCAAACAAATAAGTTTTCTTTGTAATGTTCATTTGTGCTTGTACTTGCGGATGAACTTCGCCAACATATGCAATAATTTCTTTCCCCTTCATAAACAGTGCTGTCTTCCCTGGATGCATTGCATAATGTTCACCAGCTTGAACGGTGTATTTTTGAATTCCTAACCGTTCGAATAAAGCTTCAATCACACCTTTTGCATCATAAAAATCTACAGTATCTTTGCCTTGATTCCAAGCAATATCAGTACGCTTGCCTGTTAATGCACCACAAAGCATTAATTTTTCTATCGGTAGTTCTGTTAAAGGCAAAGCTTTTGGCGTAAAAACTGAGCCAATTTCAAATATTTTTAAATCTTCATTTTTCCTTGAAAGATTGCGTGCAATGGTCTCCAAAACACTGCTTACCGCTGTAGTTCTAAGCAATGGAAATTCATCAGTAATTGGATTCATTATTTCTACGGCCTGACGAAGTTGACTATCCACTGGAATATTCAATTTATCAAAGGTCTGTGGGTGAGTAAAGCTAAAAGAAATAATTTCATTCATTCCAGCGGCAACTAAAATATCCTTTACTCTATCGACAAAGCTTTGTTCTTCACTTTGTCCACCTTGCATCATTGATCCATCTGGCAATGTAGAAGCAATACGATTAAATCCATAAATACGCGAAATCTCTTCTGCAATATCTGACATACATCTTACATCATTGCGCCAAGAAGGAACAGTAACCGTAATTTCTTCACCTTTTACACTACTGATTTCAAACTCTAACCGTTTTAATATATCAACCATCACTTGACTAGAGATAGTTGTTCCTAAATGTTTATTCACCTGCGTTGAGGTAAACTTTACTTGACTTGGTAATTCAAAACCTGGATATGCATCCACAATTTCCGGACAAACAGTACAAGCTCCCATTTCTTCTAATAATTGAGCAGCTCTATCTAATGCCTTTACTGTATTGCTTACATCAACACCGCGTTCAAATCTTCCGGAAGCTTCAGAATGAAGTCCGCAAGCACGTGCAGTTCTGCGAATATTTGCCCCATTAAATGCGGCTGCCTCTAAAACTACAGTTTTAGTTGACTCCGTTACTTCAGAAGCAAGTCCACCCATAACACCGCCTAGACCTGCTGGCTGTACACTATCAGCAATAACTAGCATAGATGGATTTAATTCACGTTTCACATTATCTAATGTTGTCAATTTTTCTCCTTGATTTGCCTGACGAGCGATTAGAACATGTCCAGCTAACATATCATAATCATATGCATGCATTGGTTGCCCAAATTCAAGCATTACAAAGTTTGTAACATCAACAACATTATTGATCGAACGTACTCCTGCAGCTTCAATTCTTTCTTTTATCCAAGCTGGAGATTTCCCAACCTTTACATTTTGTAATACCCTCGCTGAAAATCTTGAACAAAGATTATTTGCTTCAATTTTTACAGAAATTAATTCATTTGCTTTTTTATCTCCATCTTCTTGTAATCGCAACATTGGTTTTTTTACAGAATTTCCAGTTAACACTGCAATTTCTCTTACTATTCCAAGAACACTAAAGCAATCTGCACGATTGGCTGTAAGCTCAAACTCTAAAATAACATCATTTAATCCCAAAACATCCTTTACTTGAATGCCAACCGATGTATCTTCTGGTAAAATATAAATTCCAGATTTAGCGTCATCAGATAAAGAATCTAAATCCAAATTTAACTCTGCTGCCGAGCAAAGCATCCCAAAAGATGCAACCCCGCGTAGTTTACCCTTAGAAATTTTCAATCCATTTGGTAATTTAGCGCCTATCATTGCAACTGGTACAATTTGTCCTTCACGAACATTAGTCGCTCCTGTTACAATAATAATCGTTTCTGCCTGACCAACATCTAAAGTACAAATCGATAACTTATCCGCATTAGGATGTTTTTCAATTTGTACAATTTTACCTGTAATAACCTTTTCTAATCCAGCACCCATATCTTTAATATTCTCTACAGGTACACCAGCCATTGTCAATTTATCAGCAATTTGCTCTGGAGTTTCTTTAAAATCTATATAATCTTTTAACCACTTTATTGAAACTTGCATACGCGAACCCCTTTCTCTACCTCAAAAATTAAAACTGACGTAAAAATCTCAAATCATTATCATAGAATAATCTCAAATCATCAATACCATATAAAAGCATTGCAATTCGTTCAACACCCATTCCAAATGCAAAACCACTTACTTCATTAGGATCATATCCACTCATTTCTAAAACACGGGGATGCACCATTCCAGACCCTAATATTTCTAACCATCCTGTCCCCTTACATACACGACAGCCCTTCCCTTGACACATTACGCAAGAAATATCAACTTCTGCACTTGGTTCCGTAAACGGAAAAAAGCTTGGTCTAAATCTAACACCGACATTTTCATTGAAAATCTGATGAATAAAAGTTTCTAACATTCCTTTTAAATCAGAGAAACTAATATTTTTGTCAACAACTAAACCTTCCACCTGGGTAAACATGGGTGAATGTGTTGCATCATAATCGCGACGATATACTTTTCCTGGAGCAATAATACGAATAGGACTATTCGGTTCATTCGCTTGCATTGTTCGCGCTTGAACAGGTGAAGTATGGGTTCTAAGTAAAATTTCCTCTGTAATATAAAACGAATCTTGCATATCACGTGCAGGATGATCTTTCGGTAAATTCAACGCTTCAAAGTTAAAATGATCTTGTTCTACTTCTGGTCCTTCAGCAACACTAAATCCCATTTGCATAAAAATGCTTTTGATACGATTTAACGTTAACGTAAGTGGATGTAAATGACCCACTTGATTTATTCTCCCCGGTAAAGTGACATCAATTTTTTCTGCTTTTAAACGCGCTGCTAATTCTATCGCTTTTAATTCATTGTTTTTATTGTTTAACATACTTTCTAGCTCAGCACGAACTTCATTGACCATTTGCCCTACTTTGGGACGATCTTCAGGGCTTAATGCACCCAATCCACGTAAGATCGTCGTTAAACTTCCTTTTTTCCCAAGGTACTCTACTCTTAATTCATTTAAAGCATTAAGATTTTCCGCTGCAGAAAATGCTTGTATAGCTTCTGCTTTTAAACTTTTCAACTGCTGTTCCATAAAAACCTCCTGAATATTTTATCCGATGGCTAACGGGATCATCTATCGAAATAAGCGATTCACACAAAATCAAAGATTTTGGTTCTCTGCTTATAATACTCCCGCTTCTTTAAGCTGAAGTAAAGACCTCGTAACCCCCTGGATTACTTATCTGATTTCAGTGGGAGTTAAAACTCCTACTGAAACAGCCTTGTTTATGCTTATAAAATAAAAAACTCCCACCCCTGTAAAGGGGCGAAAGTTTACTTTCGCGGTACCACCCTAATTGATACTCAAAACCTTAACGCGGCAAACGTTCCAACTACTTAAACAACACATGTTTATTTCACCAGAAAAACTCCAGAGCGAACTTTCAACGAATTGATATGATTATGCTTCCAGTCACGGCAATAATCTCCCTGAAAAATCAAAATCAGCTTACTTTCTCCTTCATCGTCTAAAATCATATTATCTTTCGGATTATAACACATTCAACAAAAAATCTCAACAATTCCTAGAAATTCTTTGCCTTAAACTTTCATAAATAATAATTGCAGCCGAAGTTGCTACATTTAACGATTCAGCATCGCCTTGCATTGGGATAAATACTTTTTCACTTGCACCTATTAACAATGTATCACTTACGCCATTTCCTTCATTACCAAAAATCATTGCCGTTGGTTTAGCAAAATCACATGAAAAATAAGTTTTAGCAGTTTTATCAAGTGCAGCTGCATAAGTTCTAATAGAATTCTTTTTCACAAACTGCAATAGATCCTCTGTCTCTACATCTTCAATAATAGGTACATGAAACAGTGCTCCCATTGCCGACCGCACTGTTTTTCCATTAAAAATATCAGCAGACCCCTTCGTTAAAATTACTCCGCTACACCCTGCAGCATCCGCAGTACGAATAATAGTCCCAACATTTCCAGGGTCTTGCACGCTATCCATAACTACGACAACCGGGTTTTCAGCTTTTTTTAATATATCTGATAAATTATACTGGTACTTCTTTACCACCAATAAAATCCCCTGTGAGCCTTTTGTTTCACAAACTTTATCATAAATACTTTGATTCACCCGATATAGGGCACAATTTCTCGTTTTCAATTCATCTACCAAGTGCAAAATTCTCTCGTTTTTCACAGAGTCTAAGTAAATGGCAAATTTAATTTCCCAATCAGATTTTAGTACCTCTTCAACTAATCTAGTCCCTTCCGCAATAAAAACTTGATGCATGTCTCTATACTTTTTCTGTTTTAAACTAGTAGCTAATTTAATATGTGCATTTTGCAAACTGGTAATTACTTCGCTCACTCTAGTTCCTCCAAGCCGTTAATGCTTTCATTGCTACCAACAACAACAACTATATCATTATTGATAATCACTTCATTAGGCAAAGGTGAAATAATCAAATCATCGCCCCGTTTAATTGCTACAACATTTATTCCATACTTTGCACGAATATTAGACTCTGCTAATGTTTGATTCTGAAAAGCTTTCGGTGCTGTAATCTCCACAATACTAAACTTTGGTGAAAGCTCAATATAATCCATCACACTTGTTGATGCTAAGTTATACGCTACACGCCGTGCCATATCTCGTTCGGGAGCAACAACCCTATCCGCTCCAATTTTTTCAAGCAATTTCCCATGTAAGCTATTACGAGCAGTAGCTACAATATAGGATGCGCCAATTTCTTTGAGCTGCAAAGTTGTCATGATATTTGATTGAACATCTTCACCAATAGCCACTACAACTACATCAAAATTAAGTATTCCAATCGCTCTTAAAGCAGCTTCATCTGTAGAATCGGCTTGGATAACATGAGTTACTTCATCACTAAAATCCTGCACTTTTTGTGGGTTCTTATCAATAGCCAAAACCTCATATCCCATTTTATGTAATGCCTTTGCCATGTTACTTCCAAACCGTCCTAAACCAATAATAGCAAATTGTCGATTATTTCGATTATTCTTAATTTTCATTTATCATTCACTCCTATCCAATTGTAATTTTTCCTTCAGGATATTGTATTTTACTCTTCTTATATTTTAAAGCCAACGCAAATGCTACTGTCATTGGACCAATCCTTCCAATAAACATTGTAAAAATAATCCATAGTTTACCATGCCATGTTAATTCGGATGTAATCCCTGTAGATAATCCCGTTGTTGAAAATGCAGATACAACTTCAAATAAAATATTAATAAACGGAAAAGATTCACTAATACTAAGCATCAATGTAACAAATACAATTAAAATAGCAGCTATAATAAAAATCGTAAAAGATTTATAGACAGTTATTGTTGGTATACGCCGATAAAATAATTCAGCTTCCGTTTTTCCACGAATTTGCGCCCAAACAGCTGATACAATCACTGCAAACGTCGTTGTCTTTATTCCACTTCCTGTCGAGCCTGGTGATGCACCAATAAACATTAAAATAATAATGGAAAATAATGTTCCATCCATCAATAAACTCGTATCAATTGTAGCATATCCAGCCGTTCTTGCCGTTACAGCTTGGAAGTAACTAGCTAACAATTTACCATAAAAAGTAAGTCCACCTAAAGTGGCATCATTATCATATTCCAAAATCAAAACCCAAAATGTACCAAATGAAATTAAAAAAGCAGTAGTATATAAAACAACCTTTGTCTGCAATGAAAACAATCTAAATTTCTTATTCTGCCAGATATCAGCTAAAACTCCAAAACCTACCCCACCAGCAATAATTAAAGAACTCAGCGTCATCGTAACTACAGCATCATCAACATAACGAGTAATATTACTGCCACTGCCACCAAAAACATCAAATCCAGCATTACAAAATGCAGAAGCAGCATGCCAATATCCAAAATAAATTCCTTCAATTCCAAAATCCTGATAAAATCTAGCAGCTAAAATTGTTCCACCAATAAGCTCAATCAATAATGATGCTTGACAAATATAAATCGTCAGGCGAACAATTCCTGATAAAGTTAATTGATTTAATGCTTCCTGCATAATCAAACGGTCTTTTAGCTGTATTTTGCGTCGCATAATAACAGCCGCTAATGTTGCTGTCGTCATAATCCCGAATGCACCAATTTGAATTAATGCAACAATAACTAATTGTCCAAATAAAGAAAAGAATGTCCCCGTATCTACGACAACTAAACCAGTTACACAAACAGCAGAAGTAGCCGTAAATAATGCATTAATAAACGACATCCCCCCTCCTTGTGCGTGCGATATTGGTAACATCAATAAAAATGTTCCTATGAATATCAATAAAGTAAAACCAATAATAAGAATTTGATATGGCGTTAATTGCCAACTAGATATATCTAAAAAATTCGCAAACTTTTTAGCATTCAATTTTTTCACTCCGTCTACAATCAATATTACCAGTTTATTACTACCAAATAATATGTTCTATTTAATTTAAAAACTTACTCCTAGTTAAATAATGATAATACATTTTAGGTTTATAAAATATATTATCATTATTTAACTAAAAAATACAGATAAACAACGCTGTTAAAAAAGGTTCTGATAAAAATCAGAACCTTTAACTTATTTAGTTCAATTGTTCTTTTGCTACTTCTACTAATTTAGTAAATGCAGCACTGTCATTTACAGCCAAATCAGCAAGCATCTTACGGTTAACAGCTACACCAGCTTTCGTTAAACCATTGATTAATTTGCTGTAGGAAATTCCATTAATACGAGCTGCCGCATTAATACGAGCGATCCATAATTGACGGAATTCACCTTTTTTCGCACGACGGTCACGACGCGCATAGTAAAGCGCTTTCATTACAGTTTCATTTGCTTTTTTAAACTGTTTGCTTTTTGCGCCTCTATAACCTTTAGCTAGTTTTAAAATCTTTTTATGACGTCTATGTGCAGTCACGCCTTTTTTAACTCTTGGCATGTTTCGTTCCTCCTAAATATCTATATTTTAAGCGTAAGGAAGCATTTTAGTTACGCGTTCGTAATCAGCTTTGCTTACAAGTGTTGCTTTCCGTAAATTACGTTTACGAGCCGGGGATTTCTTTTCTAAGATATGACTTTTAAAAGCCTTTGCACGTTTAAATTCACCGGAACCAGTTACTTTGAAACGTTTTGCTGCAGCTCTGCGTGTTTTAATTTTTGGCATTGCTATTCCTCCTTTAGTTATGTGCCTTTGGTGCTAAAATCATAATCATATTTTTACCTTCAAGCTTTGGATCACGTTCAACGGTTACTAATTCTTTCATTTCAGCAGCCATCTTAAGTAATATCTCTCTGCCAAGTTCCGGATGCGATAGCTCTCTACCACGGAACATAATGGTAACTTTTACTTTATCACCATCTTCGATAAAACGAAGTGCATTTTTTAGCTTGACGCTAAAATCATGCTGTTCAATATTCGGACGAAGTTTTACTTCTTTTACAGTAACAACTTTTTGTTTCTTCTTCGCCTCTTTGTCACGTTTTTGTTGCTCGTATCTGTATTTACCAAAATCCATAATACGACAAACTGGTGGTTTTGCTGTAGGTGCAACTTCAACTAAATCTAATTGTTGTTCACCTGCAATCCTTAATGCATCTCTAAGAGACATAATACCAAGCTGTTCACCAGTCGGACTCGTTACGCGAACTTCTCTTGCCCGAATCTCTTCATTAATTTTTGGATTCTCTTTACTAATTGAGATTCACCTCCTAAAAAAATTGTGTATACATACAAAATAAAAACGGGCAGCACACGCCACCCGTAAATTACAATAATAAATATTAATAATTCATCTTACCTTATTGACTAAGCGCCATAAGGTGAGAAGCGGATGGCTTCTACTTCACACGTATTTAACTCACTTAGCTATATTATCAGTTAAATGATATAATGTCAATACCTTTTATGCTTTTTTCTGAATTTTTTCTATTACTTCATTAATAAATTCTGTTTTAGATTGAACTATGCTATTTTTCTCCCCATGTTTGCGAACCGCAACTTGTCCCTCTTCCATTTCTTTATCACCAACAACAATAATATAAGGTGCTTTAGACATTTGTGCTTCACGAATTTTATAGCCAATTTTCTCATTGCGGTCATCAACCTCAGCTCGAATTCCTTTTGCAAACATTTCTCTTTCTAAAGCAACTGCATACTCTGCATGTTTATCAGCAATCGTTAGAATTTTTACTTGCACAGGTGCAATCCATACTGGGAACACACCAGCATAATGCTCAATTAAAATTCCAATAAAGCGTTCAATGCTGCCGTATACAACACGGTGAATCATAACTGGACGATGCTTTTGTCCATCCTCACCTACGTAAGTTAAATCAAATTTTTCAGGCAATAGCATGTCTAGTTGAATCGTCCCACATTGCCATGTACGACCAATGGAATCTTTTAAATGAAAGTCAATTTTAGGTCCATAAAATGCACCATCACCTTCGTTAACAATATACTCCATACCACGTTCATTTAATGCATCACGTAAAGCATTTGTAGCAGTTTCCCATACTTCATCACTACCCATTGAATTTTCTGGACGGGTACTTAATTCCGCATGATAAGATAATCCAAACGTACTATATACTTTATCAAATAAATCAATTACTTTTTGAATTTCATCTTTAATTTGCGATGGCAACATAAATATATGTGCATCATCTTGCGTAAAATTACGCACTCTCATTAATCCATGTAATGCCCCAGACAATTCATGACGATGTACGAGCCCAAGCTCTGCCGTACGAAGTGGCAAATCACGATAACTATGATGTTGTGTACGATATACCAAAATTCCACCTGGGCAATTCATTGGTTTTACCGCATAATCTTCACCATCAATTTGCGTAAAATACATGTTTTCTTTATAATGATCCCAATGTCCTGACTGTTCCCATAATTTACGATTTAAAATAATTGGAGTTTTAATTTCTTTATAGCCATACTCACGATGTAATTGGCGCCAGAAATTTTCTAATTCATTGCGAATAATCATTCCATTTGGATGAAAAAACGGAAAGCCCGGTCCTTCTTCTTGTAAACTAAATAGATCTAATTCACGCCCTAATTTACGATGATCACGTTTAGCAGCTTCTTCAAGCATGGTCAAATATGCATCAAGCTCTGCTTTCTTTTCAAAAGCCGTTCCGTAAATACGTTGTAACATTTTACGTTTTTCATCGCCACGCCAGTAAGCACCTGCAATACTTTGCAATTTAAAAGCTTTCACTTTTCCTGTTGAAAGCACATGCGGGCCAGCGCATAAATCAACAAATTCACCTTGTTGATACGTAGAAATTACAGCATCTTCTGGCAAATCATTAATAAGCTCTACTTTATATGTTTCACCTTTATCTGCAAACATTTTAATTGCATCTTTACGACTTAATTCCTTGCGCTCGATTGATAAATTTTCTTGTATGATTTTTTCCATTTCCTTTTGAATCTTCTCTAAATCTTCTGGCGAAAATGGTTTTTCAACATCAAAATCGTAATAAAATCCATTTTCAATTGCTGGACCAATTGCAAGCTGCACATTTTTATATAAACGTTGTACAGCTTGAGCCAAAATATGTGAAGCACTATGTCTAAGCGCATGTTTTCCTTCACTATCAGCAAAAGTTAACAATTCGACCTTTGCATCTTTCGTTAACTCTGTATCTAAACCAACTACAACATCATCTACTTTTGCCACTAATACGCTTTTCGCTAAACTGCGGCTTAAAGTTTGCGCAAATTCTAATAAAGTTGTGCCTTCTTTCACTTCACGTACAGCGCCATCTTTTAACATTAATTTTATCAAAATAACTACCTCCTAAAAATAAAAAAACCTCATCCCCATAAAGGGACGAGGTTATTATACTTCGCGATTCCACCCTGATTGATAGATAATAAAGTACCTATCCACCTTCATTTAGATAACGGGGTATTCCCCGGCTTAGCTTACTACTATTTCAGCCTACAGTTCAAAGGTAGTAATATCAACAATTGAATAAAATGCTCACAGCTTTCACATCTCTCTCTGAAAACAATTACATTGATACCATGTCCTCATCATTACTTTTACAATATAATTTTATTTTAATATTATAGCTCAATCAGATAAATAATGTCAATCTTTAATTCAATCTCGCTTTTAATGCTGCATGGAAAATATTCTGGATAATCTCTCCGGTTTCAACTTTTGCAATATTTTCAAAAGTCAGTTTAAATGAAACGGCATTGACCTTAACTTTTGGAATTAAGGGATGTCCCGTTTGTAAATATATATTTTCTGTAAATTTATGCTCGACTGCCACCTCGGAAAAATCATTTTTCGCCTCTTGCTTTTTTATATAATCATTAAAAATTCCTTCTATAGAGTCAACGCATAGTCCGGATTCATTATATAAAAAGGATTCCTTGGGTTCACCATGATAAGAAATCATTTGATCCCCTAACCCATGTTTTTCTTTTTCCGCCTTTGCCCACTCTTTATCAAATTCAATCTTAACTTCGCCAATCAACGGCTGCCATGTTGGTTTATCATTCACTCCTGTCATCTCATAAAGAACAATCCCTACATCTCTAGCAACATCTTTTACAATTTTTTCATAAACAGGCTGCGTGAAAATGACTCCCATAACTTGACCAGAAATATCTTGCAAAATATTAGCAAAATGAAATAATCGATTTCTATCTACGGATTTATCCATCTGCCTAGTTTGTATAATCACTTTATATACAATCCCATTTCCACCCTCAAACTCCCAGTATAAATCAATGGGATATGATGCCGTTCTACCTTCAACCTCATAATCTTTTTCAATTTTTAACGTTTTAACTTTTTCTTCATTTCGAATTAATTCTATAACTTCATCCATCATTGTTTCGGCTTTCTTCATTTCAGCACCATCCCTATTTTAATCATATAATCATTATTTATTTGACACTTACCGAAAAAAACCTTTTTATTATTTATATTATACTTAGTATATGCAATTCATTACAAAATATATTTGATGTATATATGGACAAACATTGTATAAACTATAAAAAGTGTTTCATATGTTTTTTTATCAAAGGAGGCAAAAAAGTGGAAAATAATTCAACAAATGCTCAAAATCAAGGGACAACTTCTCCTCTTACTACATCATATAATAGTGCACAAAGCAACACAAATCAGGTGAACTCGACTGCAAATCAAAATCAAGCACAAAATACTACGCAGGCATCAAGCAATAATCAACAAGCAAATATTACAGACACGATGAATCAACAATCCGGAATCCCTCAAGCTGTTGTTGGGCTTTTCTCTAGCTTAAATGCCGCTAGAGAATCCGCTGCCCAATTACGTCAAAGCGGCTTTACCATTGAAGAAATCAACATCATTTCCAAGGAAAAAACCAATGATAATGTTGTAAACAATATGGGCAGTGATGACTCTATTGCTGATGGAACTATGGCAGGCGGTGCTATTGGAGGTATTGGCGGATTATTATTGAGCGCTGGTGCCTTAACAATTCCAGGCATTGGGCCAATCATAGCCGCGGGTCCAATCGCTGCAACAATCGCAGGTGCTGTTGGTGGCGGAATCACAGGCGGATTAATTGATTGGGGCATTCCTAGTGATAAGAGTGAAGAGTACAATAATGAAGTTGCTTATGGCAAAACATTAGCAGTTATTAAAACAGATGCAAACAAAGTTCAACAAGCCATTCAGATTATGAATCAAAATGGTGCTATGAATGTTGAAACTCATAATGCAAAATAACCAGTCATTCAGTATAAAACTTTAAGCTTTCTATAAGAAATAAGCACCATTTTATACATTGTTATTTGTATAAAGGGTGCTTATTTCTCATGCTCTGCCACTTTCAAACCTTGATTTTTATTATAAAATGACTACAATAAATATTAAATATAACCTAAGGAGGAATATAGTATGGCGGAATCATCTTTATTAAATGTATTTGAAAAACTAGCTTGTAAGGAAGAAGCAATCAAAGGATTAATTTCTGCCGCCAGCTCCGGTGAAAAAAAGCACCTGATTTTTACAGCTTCAGGAATAATCCTTTGCAAGCAAAAATTAACGCAAGATCAACAAGGTTTATCAAATATTTTAATTGCTCATGACGTAATATTTAAAACAAACACAAATGACATATTAACCCTTCCGGAACTCTTTATTATGGTCGATGAAATAACTGCTTTTCATCCAATAAATGACCAAGAATTCCAATCTATTATAACTACATTACGGAAATAAATCAAAGGCTGAGATTACATTATTTTATGTAACCTCAGCCTTTTTCTATAGACTCTATAATTTGACGAAAAAGTGGCGCTGCTATGTTTCCACCAGACATTCCATCTTCGACAAAAACAACGACTGTATACTCAGGTTCATCAAATGGTGCAAACCCAACAAACCAAGCATGATTGATACTTTGCCCTTTTTCATTTACCTTGCCAGTTTCAGCAGATCCTGTTTTTCCCGCCGATCCACCTTCTTTAACATATGCAGCTTGCCCAGTACCATAACTCGTAACACCAAGCATCATATCTTTTAATATTTTTGCAGTTTTAGACGAAAATATTTTTTTACTTTCTTTTGTTTTAATCATCTTTATAGAATCACCATGACGATTATTTATCTCGATCACCAATTTAGGCGAAGGCATACTTCCATCATTTGCTATTGCTGATGTAAAACACGCCATCTGTAACGGTGTGACTTCACACTTTCCTTGTCCTATTGAAAAATTAGCAAGTTCACCTCGATGATATTGATCATTTGTAGGTAAATTTCCTAAAGTCTCATTAGGGAAATTTAAATCCGTCCGATTTCCGAAACCAAACTTCTGTGCAAATAATTTTAAATTTTCAAATCCTAGCTTCAGCCCAACTTGAATAAGTACTGGATTACTCGAGTATGCAATAGCCTCTTCAAATGTAAGCTTTCTTTTTCCACTTTTTTCATCCCAACCACGAAAAATAATTCCATCTACGTCAATAAAGCCATCATCATTAAAAACTTCCTTAGGTTTTACAATATCTTTTTCCAATGCGGCTGCAGCTACAACTAATTTAAATACAGACCCCGGCTGATAACTACTAACTGCACGATTTAATAATGGGGAATCTTCCGCAGAGAAGTAATCTTCAATTTTTCCAGGCATAAAATTGGGTCTAGATACCATGGATAAAATTTCACCTGTTTTAGGATTCATAACTACAACTGCGGCTTTATGCACTTTATTTTCATCTAATATCTCTTCTACCTTTTTTTGTATCCCATAATCAATCGTCAATCTAACATCATTATTCCCATATGGCTCCGGCAAATGCAATTTTTTATAGCTTAATCCAGGGATAAGTTCACTTCTTGCATCTATTAAGGCCGCTACGTACTCTTCATCTGCAACTTTTAAAATGTCATCATATAAATATTCAATTCCACTTACGCCTTTATTATCACTTTTATTAATATATCCAACTATATGATTTGCAATGTTTTCTCCATATCGAACTTTAGCTTTACTAATTATAAATCCATCTAAACCTAATTGATTAATTTTTTTTATTATATCTTCAGATAAGTTTTCTGCAATTACCTTTGGTTTTACAATGGATTTAATTTCTCTTTTTAATTCTTCACTGTCTCTGCTTAATATTTTAGATAGTTCTTCAACTTGCCCTTCCTTTTGATAATATTTTCCAGGAAATATCGTAAGATTATATTGCTCTATAGAATTGGTTAGTTTCTCTCCATTACGAGCTAAAATATCACCTCGTAATGATACCATTTTTACTTCTTGCACCCGTCCCAATAACCCCAAAGCTGCTAAATCATCACTAATGAAAATTTGCAAGTAAAATAATCGAGCCAATAAAATAATTCCTATAGCTGAAAGCAAAAGGAATAAATGATAAATGCGCGCAAAAGGAAAAGGCATACCATTCACCTCCATAAATAGTATGCCTTGATTTTACTAAAGCTATAATAAAGTTCTTATAAAAATTATACAATAATTCACAATGTCTCTTCTTGCTTCTCAAGCAAAAGAAATGAATTCTTAGAGATTGGATTGCGGAATCTACATTGAAAAAGTTTTTCCCCCTTCATTATTCTTCTATTAAAGAATAATGAAATGGTAAATTCGCGATTACCTCTTCTACTTCCTTAAAAGTATCAGGTGTTGCTCTAACGATTACAATTCCCTCTTTATTATTAATCGTACTAACTGTTCCTAAATATTCATAGCCTTCCATTATTCTATTGAAAAAGTTAATATATTTAGGATCTATCTTTATTTTGACTAGCTCTTTCATAATTCTCCTTACGCCTTAACATTGCATATGGCTCTACCGGTTCATTCATTTTTATTTTTATTATCTGTTGTGCATGTGGCGCTACTTCGATTGCCACATCTTCATCATTTAACATTATATCAATATTTTGTTTAAAAGTCTCCCCCTTAGGTTGAATAACTTCAATCTCCTGACCGATTTTCATGTTGTTACGTTGCTCAACAATTGCAAACCCTGTAGGTTCATCATAGCTAAGAACAAGTCCAATAAAATCGCTTGTCTGTATATAAGAGGACGAACCATAAATCTGATCTTTTTCTGTCGGCCTATGAAAATAAAATCCAGTTGTATATTCACGATGAGAAACCTTTTGCAATTCATCTAACCATTCATCTTTAATCTCAAATGCATCTGGATCTGCAAAATAACTATCAATCGCCAGGCGATAAGCTTTCACAACACTAGATGCATAATGAACACTTTTCATCCGACCTTCAATTTTTAAACTATCAACACCACTTTTTATCACCTGATCAATATATGGTAGCAAGCACATATCTTTTGAATTAAAAATATACGTACCACGTTCATCCTCAAATACAGGGATAAATTCACCCGGGCGCTTTTCTTCCACTAAACTATACTTCCAGCGGCAAGATTGCGCACAACTCCCACGATTTGCATCTCTTCCTGTAAAATAATTACTCATTAGGCAACGCCCTGAATAAGAAATACACATTGCACCATGTACAAACATTTCTAATTCAACATCACATTTTTCTCGAATTTCAGCAATCTCATTTATCGATAACTCTCGTGCTAATACCACTCGAGAAGCGCCCATATCTTTCCAAGCTTGAACAGAAGCCCAATTCGTATTATTCGCTTGAGTGCTAATATGAATTTGCAGATTAGGCGCAACTTGCTTCGCGATTCGAAACACTCCCAAATCTGCAACTAAAATAGCATCTACCCGAATAGACTCAAGGTATTTTAAGTATTCTGGTAATTTCCCCAAATCACTATTATGCGCATATATATTTACTGTCACATATACTTTTTTGCCCATTTCATGAGCAAACTCCACGCCTTCCTTTAATTCCTCTTCTGTAAAGTTTCCACCAAATGCACGTAGTCCAAAAGCCTTTCCGCCTAAAAAAACCGCATCTGCGCCATAAATTAATGCCATTTTCAATTTTTCTAAATTTCCTGCCGGAGCTAATAACTCAGGTTTCTTCACTATTTTTCCCCCTATGATAAGAAACAGCTAACCCATCTCCATCATGATGAATTTTTGTCTCAAACTCAGGATGTTCTGTAGCCATTTTTATATATTCTCGTAATCGATTCACAATTGTTTTATAACGTCTTGGTGGCTTCTCACTGCTTTCGACATAGCCTCTAAATAAAACATTATCTGCTATAATAACGCCATCTTTAGCAAGTAATGATAAAGCTTGTTTAAAATAGTATGGATACTGACCTTTCGCTGCATCAATAAAAATAACATCATAAAAATCAGTTAATGTATTAAGTATTTGCGCTGCATCCCCTTGCCGAATTTCAATTTTATCCTCATATGACGACTCCGAAAGAAAGCTACTCGCAACTTCAGCACGTTGTTCATCTAATTCTAAAGAAAGAATCTTTATCTCTGGATCACTATGCTGCGCAATTAATAATGCAGAATACCCAATAGCAGTTCCTATTTCTAATACTTTTTTAGGTTTTTTTTCATCAATAACTGAGACTAATACTCTTTTACCATTTTCATTAATAATCGGAACTCTATATTTCTTCGCATACTCTTCCATTTTTTTTAATAACAAATCCATTTTTATCCTATCCTATCTATCGCTAGAAGATGTTCTTCATATGTTTTGCTAAAATGGTGCTTTCCATTCTTATCAGCAACAAAATATAAATAATCCGTTGGTGTTGAATATAAAACTGCCTTGATTGATTCTACTCCTGGGTTTGCAATCGGGCCCGGCGGCAACCCCATATTTTGATACGTGTTATATGGAGATTCTATTTTTGTATCTTGTAATGATAATTCCGGCTTAGGAAAACCTAGAATATACTGAATTGTCGCACATGATTGCAAAGGCATATGCTCTTTTAAACGATTCATGAACACTTGCGCAATAATTGGTCTATCTTCATCCACTTGCGCCTCTTTTTCGACTAAAGAAGCCAAAATAACAAGCTCTCGAATAGAAAGTCCCATTTGATTTGCGCGCTCTCTCATCTCTTCCGTCAATTTATCATTAAATTCCTTTGTCATAATGCCAAGAATTTCTTTTGATGACTGTTTACGTGAAAACTGATAGGTATCAGGGAACAAAAACCCTTCTACACGATACTGCGCTTGAGAATCTAAAGAAATATATTCATATGGAGCAAAATCTTTTGCGGCTTTTTCAAAATCTTTTTGTGTTGTTATCCCTTTTTCTTCTAATATCTTACCAATTTGATTGATATTATATCCTTCTGGAACCGTAACTCTAATTTCATTAGCAGAGATTTCTCCTTTGACAAGTATATCAACGATTGTACTGTATGACATATCTTTTGAAAAAGCATATTCACCAGCTTTTAATTCACTATCTAAAGCATTCATTTTTGCAATGATTTTAAATCCAATCACACTATCAATCACATTTCGTTCATAAAGTAAATTTGCTACATCATCTGCAGACATCCCAGATTTTACTGTAATATAAACATCTCCATGATGCTTTACATGCGTCTGATGCATAAAACCGTAGGTAAACATAAAAAAAGAAAATGCTAAAAAAACAGTTAAAATAATCCATGTGGATATTTGTTGTTCATTTTTCCTTATCTCTAGCATCCCTTCACCCCCAAATGAATTCCAATTAAATTAATTACATTTTATAAATCTTCTTTAGTAACACTAATATTCAATCCTATATGCTTAATAAAATAATTGATATTGACTCTATGTAAATCATCTCTACTTTCATTTTATGAATTCACTATCTTACAGAAAATCTTTAATTTATTCGATGATTACTATTCATCTAACAAAAGTAAGCGACTCATACAAAATCAAAGATTTCACTGCATCACTTCACAAATTCCTTTTTCTATAATTAGAGTTAAGTCTTACATTATAAAAATGATACAAAATCCAACATTATATCTTATTGATTATAACAAAAAAAAACATTATTTTAAAGATAATCACATAAAAAAATCGGGGAAAAATCCCCGATTTAAAATGTAATTAAACCTTATTTAATTTAAATTCAGTATCATAATCGTCTCAAACTACAATACTTAAAAAGAATCTAAACAGATTAGAACATCTCACTCTTATGTTATTGTTATTCTTCTTCCTCAGCCATTAATTCGTCATAGGCTTTTTGTACTTCTTCAAATTCTTCATCTGTAGGATCTACATAAACTTCTTCACCATTTTCGTCCAAATCAATTCTAGCGATGAAAACATCTTCATCGTCACAACCACAATCACATCCGCAGTCATGCTCTTCATCTTCATTAATACCAACTAAAAGTGCAAATTTTTTATCGCCAACAGGAATGATAAGTTCTTCACGATAGTAAAATTCATTTCCCTCTTCATCTGTCATGACAACAACTAATTCATCTTGTTCATCAATAACTTCTTTTTCTTTATCAGCCATTTAATTCACCTCATTAAATTATTTTCTTATATTCTTAACAAACTTTGCCCCTTCATAGTATACTAGAAAAGTTTAGCTGTCAAGAAAGATTCACCCTCTACTATCTAAATATCCCTGTAATATAAAGACAGCTGCCATTTTGTCTATCACCTTGCGTCTTTTTGCTCTGCTGACATCTGCAGCAATCAAAGACTTCGTTGCTGCTACTGTCGAAAGTCTTTCATCCCAAAAAATAATTTTTGTTCCTTCAATTTTGTCAACAATTAATTCAGCAAATGCCTTTACAATTTCAGCTCGTGGACCAATTGTTCCATTCATATTTTTTGGCATTCCAATAAGTAATTGATTTGTTTCATATTCTGCCATTAATTCTTGTAATCTTTTCAAATCTCGCTCTAAAGAAGTTCGACGTATAGTCTCCACTCCTTGTGCAGTAATCATCAAGGCATCACTTACGGCTATGCCGATCGTTTTATCCCCTACATCGAGTCCTAATATTCGCATTTTTTCTCCTTACAAATCCTATTTCTCAATATAAGATCGTATAAACTCTTCTAAAAGTTCATCACGTTCTATCTTTCTGATCTTACTTCTGGCATTATTATAACTCGTAATGTAGGTAGGATCTCCAGAGAGTAAATATCCAACTAATTGATTAATTGGATTATATCCCTTTTCCCGCATAGCTTGGCATGCTTCTTCAATCACAACAGACGCCTTCGGAGCATCTTCTGTTCCTACTCTAAACATCATTGTTTCTTCCATATTTGCCATCTAGCATCACCCTCTCCAATAGTATCGACTTATATTACATATATATTCGTGCTTGACCTACTATTTCCCTTCAAAATATAAAAATAGGACAGATATTTATCTGCCCTATTTATTTTCATTAAATACCAAGTTGCTCCTTAATAGTTGCAACTGCCATATCGAAAGCTTCGCCCGTTTTTTCTGGCATTTTACCACCGGCTTGCGCCATATCCGGACGACCACCACCGCCACCACCAGCAACTTTGGCTGTCGCTTTCACAATATTCCCTGCATGAATTCCTTTTTTAACTGCTTCTTTGCTAACTTTGACGACAAAGTTTACTTTTTCGTCGCCAACAGCTGCAAGAACAACTAAACCACCATTTAATTTATCGCAAGTAAGATCAGCTAAATTTCTTAATTCATCCATATCAGCAACTTGAGCTTTACCGATAATTGCTGGAACTCCGCTAAAGTCTTGTACCGCTAACAGTAGTTTTTGTGCTTCTGCTTTCGCTTTCATCGCACTCAATTCGTTTAAGCTATGCTCTAGCTCTTTTACATTAGCTAAAACTGCATCCAAGCGCGCAACAATTTCTTCTGGACGAGTTCTTAACATATCAGAAACTGTATTTAATGTAGCCAATTTTCCATTAAAGTATTCTAATGCTGCCTCACCAGTAATCGCTTCAATACGCCGCACTCCTGATGCTACTCCAGCTTCGCTAATAATTTTAAATGTACCAATCATTGCTACATTATCAACATGAGTTCCACCGCACAACTCTTTACTATAATCACCAACAGATACAACGCGAACTCTGTCTCCATATTTCTCCCCAAATAAAGCCATAGCCCCCATAGCTTTTGCTTCATCTTGTGAAGTTTCAAAGATTTCAACATCGGTAGCTGAAAAAATCACATTATTTACAATTTTCTCAACTTCTTGCATCTGCTCTGCTGTAACTGGCTCAAAATGTGAAAAGTCGAAACGTAAACGTTCTGGACTAACAGATGACCCCGCTTGATTTACATGCGCACCAAGCACACGCTTTAATGCAGCTTGCAATAAATGTGTTGCCGTATGATTGCGCGCCGTAGCTTTTTTCGCTGACAAATCAATAGCAATTGTTACTATATCACCAACCTTAATGGTCCCCTCTACAACATATCCAATATGATAAATCGTACCATTCGGTAATTTTTTCGCTGCTGCAACTTCAACCTTGCCTAATTCCGTCTCAAATACACCGCTGTCTCCAACCTGTCCGCCACCCTCTGCATAGAAAGGTGTAACATCAAGGATAATTCCAGCCTCTTCCCCATCATTTGCATTATCAACCATTTCTCCATCTTTCCAAATACAAATAACCTGTGCCGATTGAGCTCTCATATCAAAAGTAAGTTTTTCTGTATCAAGCCCACTTAAATCCGGAATAGAAATACGTTGATTTTCTTGGCGTGCTGCACGTGCACGTTCTCTTTGCTGCGTCATGGCTTTATCAAAAGCTTCTTTATCTAAAGAAAGACCATTCTCTTCAAGAATTTCAGCAGTTAGCTCCCAAGGAAAACCAAACGTATCATATAACTTAAATGCAGCTTCCCCACTAAGTACTACTTTATCTGCTTGTTTTAATTCATCGATATGATGATTTAACAATTCTATACCTTGTACTAAAGTTGTATGGAAACGTTCTTCTTCTAAACTAATTACCTTTTTAATATAATCTTGTTTTTCTAATAATTCTGGAAAAACTTCATCAAAAATTTCAACAACTGCATCTACAGCACCAGTTAAAAATGCACTTTCAATTCCCAATAAACGACCATGGCGAATCGCTCTGCGAATAATTCTTCTAAGTACATAGCCACGACCTTCATTAGAAGGCAAAATACCATCTAAAATCATAATTGTCATGCTTCTTGCATGGTCGGCAATAACTTTAAGTGAAATATCATTTTTTTCATTTGTCCCATATGCAACATTAGATATATTACTTGCATACTCAATAATTGGGAAAAGTAAGTCCGTTTCAAAATTAGATCGTTTATTTTGTAATACTGATGCAAGACGCTCTAATCCCGCACCTGTATCAATATTTTTCTTTTCAAGTGGAGAGTAATTTCCTTCTTCATCCCTATCAAATTGAGTAAAGACAAGATTCCAAATCTCTAAGAAACGGTCACAATCGCATCCTACTGCACAATCTGGACTTCCGCAACCACGTTCTTCACCTAAATCTATATAGATTTCTGAACATGGACCACATGGGCCTGGCCCGATCTCCCAAAAATTATCTTCTAGCTTTACAATATGTTCAGGGTTTACGCCAATTTCTTCGGCCCAAATTTTATACGCTTCTGCATCATCTGGATAAATCGTTACCCATAATTTATCTTTCGGCATTTCTAAATGCTCAGTTAAAAACTCCCACGCCCAATGAATTGCTTCACGTTTAAAATAGTCGCCAAAAGAAAAGTTTCCTAACATTTCGAAGAAAGTTTGATGTCTAGCTGTACGCCCAACGTTTTCTATATCACCCGTTCTTACGCATTTTTGACTTGTCGTAATTCGCGTATGAGGGGGCTTCATTTTTCCAGTAAAAAAAGGTTTAAATGGTGCCATTCCTGCACCTATCATTAATAAAGTGGGATCGTTTTCTGGTATTAACGATGCACTTGGTAATCTTAAATGTTCCTTACTAGCAAAAAACTGCAAATATTTCTCGCGCAGTTCCCTTCCACTCATAAATTTCAAAACAATCTACCTCCACTACTGTTTAGGGAATTATCCAAAATATTATACGAAATTTATTCAATAAAGTCAACGCTTAACCTACTTAGCATAACCTAGACATAATAAACCGTATTTTTATATAATACCATAAAAAAACATAAAAAAGGTAGCACAAAGCTAAAATATTTATAAAATAATAAGAAAAATATCAGCCAACATTTGTCAGCTGATATTTTTTCTTACAAATCTTTTAAAATTCGATGGCTACGTGCTTGAATATACTTGCGTGATTTATTTCTCGGCTTATGCTCATGATTATGTGAAGAACAATGACAATCTGATTGTTCATCTCCTACAAATTTTTTCAATTCATTCATCATTGGACATTTCTGCGCTAGTTTATCCCAATTTATTGCAACTACAGCCCCCATAATACCGCCCCAAAATACACCTTGCAAAAATTTCCCCTGCATAATATTTATTGCCTCCCTTATGAGTTTTGCAATTCTTCTTCCTGTAGTTTTTCTATAAAGCGCAATAAATATACAATAAAACATAAAGAATATATCTAAAAGATATATTCTTTATGTTTTATTGAGCAACCTCTACATTATCTTTTAGTGTGGAATCCTCTGGTATAGCAATTAACGTACCGTCATCTTGAACATTGTATATCTTTATTGTATCATTTTTACATTCAAACTCTATACAACAGTCCTTACAATAATATTGACCAATACCAACCTTACCTATGCCACGTTCGCCACAAACAGGACAAACAAGCACCATTCTCACCTCACGCCTTTACAAAAATATGTAAAGAATTTTCGCTTGTCAATACAACCGTACTAATATTATTACCAATATAAACGAATTTTATTGATAAGTAAATAAAATTTTTTATCTCGTTTAAACAAAGATAAAGCGTTAAACCATTGCTGTCCTATCTAAAAAGATCCTTACAAGAATCAATAACTAGCTTTTAGGCACTACGGATTTAATAATTGTCGCACCGCCAACCACATTTTCCCCATCATAAAAAACAACAGATTGGCCTGGAGTTATCGCACGCTGTTTTTCAGCAAACTTCACACGAATAATATCTTTATTTATCGGCGTAATCACAGCCTCGCCTTCCTTAGCTCCATATCTTACTTTTGCCGCAACGCTAAGAGGCTCTGTAATCTCATCTACCGTAATCAAATTTAAATCGGTTGCAATTAATTCATCAGCAAATACCTCTGTGTTACTACCAACAATCACCCGATTTTTTTGCATATCTAAGCCGATGACATACAATGGATTAGACGCCGCAATTCCCAATCCTTTTCTTTGCCCAATCGTATATAATGGAACACCTTTATGTCGTCCTAATACGTTGCCCTCAATATCAACAATATCGCCAGCCTTTAATACTTTCGGCGCTTTATCCTCCAAATAAGCTTTATAATCATCATTCGGTACAAAACAAATTTCTTGACTATCAGGTTTATTGGCTACCGGTAAATTAAACTCGGCCGCCATTTTCCGTGTCTCTATTTTTGTATACTTACCAAGCGGCATCATAAAATGATGCAATGTTTTTTGATTTAAGTGATAAAGTGCGTAAGATTGGTCTTTCGTCACATCAATCCCTTTACGTAACACATATCGTCCTGTATTTTCATCTCGTTCAATCCTCGCATAATGCCCAGTAGCTACAAATTCTGCCCCTAATTCAAGCGATCGCTTAAGCAGCCCTTCAAATTTAACATAGCGGTTACAAGCAATACATGGATTAGGTGTTTTTCCTTTTGCATATTCAGAAATAAAATAATCTACCACTTTTTCTTGAAACATATCACGAAAGTTCATTACATAATGAGGAATTCCAATTGTATCTGCAACTCTTCTTGCATCATCAACCGCTGATAAAGAACAACAGCCTCGATCAGCATCTATATCAAAATCACGACTATCATCACTGAGACGCATCGTAACACCGATTACCTCGTAGCCCTCATGTGCAAGAAGGGCAGCAGTTAAAGAACTATCTACCCCTCCGCTCATGGCTACAACCACTTTGGGTTTAGCACACATATTAATGAATCACCTTTCTTACTCCGCTTTCGCGTGTTTCTTCATATAATCCTGTATCGCTTTATGCATTGCATCTGCAGCTAAGTTTGAGCAATGCATTTTTACCGGAGGAAGTCCTCCCAAAGCTTCTGCTACTGCTTGATTTGTCACGGTTAAAGCATCTTCTAAAGTTTTCCCCATTACCATCTCAGTAACCATACTACTTGTTGCAATCGCTGCTCCACATCCAAAAGTTTTAAATTTAACATCCTTAATAATATTATCTTCTACCTTTAAATAAATACGCATAATATCGCCACATTTTGCATTGCCAACCTCGCCTACACCATCAGCATCTTTAATTTCCCCTACATTACGAGGATTTGCAAAATGATCCATCACTTTTTCTGTGTATACACCTTCTGCCATAACTAACACCTCTTCTAATCTTTTTTATTTTTTCATTAAGCCTTCAGAGTTTTCTTCACAAAGCATCGACATACTACGAAGTCTATTCACAATTTCAGGTAAAACCTCCAAAGTGTAGTCAATATCTTCTTCCGTATTCATTTTCCCTAAAGTTATACGAAGTGAGCCATGCGCTGTTTCATGAGTCAGCCCTAGTGCTAATAAAACATGGGATGGATCTAACGACCCCGATGTGCAAGCAGACCCACTTGAAGCTGCTATCCCCTTCATATCCAAATTCAATAGCAATGCCTCACCCTCGATAAAACGAAAACTTAAGTTCACGTTACCCGGCAAGCGTTTTGTTGGATGTCCATTTAATTTTACATTTGTAATTTTTTCTTGAATTCCCTGAATCAATTTATCACGCAAGCTTGCTAACCGCGCCGCTTTTTCTTCTAAATCGCGTTTTGCATTACGCGCCGCAATTCCTAAGCCAACAATCGCTGGCACATTTTCTGTTCCGGCACGTAAGTTTCGCTCTTGCGCTCCACCCATTTGAACCGCTTCGATTTTCACGCCACGTCTAATATAAAGTGCACCGATTCCTTTCGGCCCATAAAATTTATGTCCAGACAAAGATAATAAATCAATATTCATCTCCTGTACATGAATTGGTACATTTGCCACAGCTTGTACCGCATCCGTATGAAAATAAATCCCTTTTTCTTTTGCAATCGCACCAATTTCTTTGATTGGTTCAATCGTACCAACCTCATTATTGGCAAACATTATGCTAATTAAAATCGTCTTTTCGGTAATTGCTGCCTTTACATCTTCTAAACGAACCATGCCGTATTCATCCACTGGTAAATAGGTAACTTCAAATCCATGTTTTTCTAACCATTGGCAAGTATGCAAAACCGCATGATGTTCGATTTGCGAAGTAATAATATGATTCCCGCGTCTTTGGTTTGCAAATGCAATTCCTTTTAAAGCAAAGTTATCACTTTCACTTCCACCACTTGTAAAAAATATTTCATTACTATTTGCTGCACCAATTAAATCAGCAACTGCTTCACGCGCTTCAGTTACCTCTTTGCGTACTTCACGCCCAAAGGCATGAACACTAGAAGGGTTTCCAAACTTCGTTGTCATATATTCAATCATTGCCTTAGCAACACTTTCATCCGTTGGAGTCGTTGCTGCATGGTCAAAATAAATTTTTCTCATTAGAGCCATCTCCTTATTTCTTTTCTTCACGGCATAAATCCGCTAATGTGATGGAATTCAAAACTTCATTAATGCTATCGCAAACCTTTGCCCATACACCACGTGTAACACAAGCTCCAGCCTTTTTACAATAACGATTATCTTCTGCATCTGTAAGCAAACAATCAACAAGAGCAATCGGACCCTCCATTGCAATGATAATATCACCAACGGTAATACCTTTAGGATCTTTTGCTAAAATATATCCACCCTGAGCACCACGAATACTCGTTACATAACCAGAGTTGCGCAAAGTACAAATCAATTGTTCTAAATAATGCTCAGAAATTCCTTGCTTTTGCGCAATACTTTTCAATGAAATTGGACCTTCACCATAATGCAGAGCAAGCTCATACATTGCAGCTACACCATAGCGCCCTTTCGTTGATAACTTCACAAACCATCTCTCCTGTTATCACTTTTTATTTCCGACTAAAACAATCGGTTTTATGAGTATTAATATATCAAATATTTTTTATCTTGTAAAGAGATTTTATTCATCGAAATCTTTCATTTGAATATAAAAAAAGAATTCCTTACGGAATTCTTAAGATTTAGTCTGGCAGGGGCAGAAGGACTTGAACCCTCAACCAATGGTTTTGGAGACCACTACTCTACCAATTGAGCTATACCCCTATATGTACTTCTGGAGCGGAAAACGAGATTCGAACTCGCGACCCTCGCCTTGGCAAGGCGATGCTCTACCACTGAGCTATTTCCGCATAAATGGCGACCCGAAGGGGACTTGAACCCCTGACCTCCGCCGTGACAGGGCGGCATTCTAACCAACTAAACTACCGGGCCACACTATATAATCAGCCTGACAATTAAATATTTTAAACTAAATATATCTAATTGTCAATTACTTTTATATAAAACAAATTTACCTAAAGAAAAATACACAAACGAGAATTTACTCTACTTGCTCTATTATAAATACTAAAATTATATATTAAATAAATTTGTGCATAGAAACAATCATAATATTCCTATGCACAAAAATAAATTATTTATTTAAATTACGGCTACCACGTTTTGTCATTTGCTCTCCAGCCTGGCATAATGGACATGCTTCTGGTTTGTAAGTAGTTACTGTTAAGTTTAATAGCGCTTGGTATGGCACCCCACCAAAATCAACTTTACCACCACTGCGATTTACAAGCATACCGATTCCGACAGGAATACCACCTTGCGCTTTTACCGCATCAACAACCTCTTTTACCGAACCACCTGTTGTTACGATATCTTCAACAATTAAGACTCTTTCACCCTTTGCTAATTTAAATCCACGGCGAAACGTCATTTTCCCATCTTCGCGTTCAGTAAAAATCGCCCTCGTTCCTAAAGCTTTTCCCACCTCATGCGCAAGCAGAATCCCGCCTGTTACAGGCCCAACGACTACTTCGATATTTTGATCGGCAAATTTATCAGCTAGCGCCTTACATAAGCTTTCCGTGTGTTTAGGATGTTGTAAAACTTGAAACTTTTCCACGTACATCGGACTATGTAAGCCTGACGTTAAAAGAAAATGTCCTTCCATAATCGCCCCAGTTTGAATAAACAGCTCTTTTACCTCTGCTTCCGTCATCGTATCCTCTCCATTTCTGCAATTATTTTTTGCGCGGCTGCTTTCGGATCAGCAGCCGCTGTAATTGGGCGCCCCACAACGAGATGACTCGCACCATTTTCTAATGCACTTGCCGGCGTAGCAATACGACTTTGATCATTGACCGCTGCACCAACAGGGCGAACACCTGGAGTAACAATAAGAAAATCATCTCCACAAGCCTGACGAATCAATGCAGCTTCACGGGGCGATGCCACTACACCATCTAACCCAGCCTCTTTGGTAAGCTTAGCCAATCGCACCACTTGTTCCTGAATTTTCATTGTCTGACCTAAACCTTGCCAATCGGTTTCATTCATACTCGTTAAAATAGTTACAGCGATCAGCTTTGGTCTTGGTGTATTTAAGGTATACGCTTGTTTTTCTAAATTTTTTACAGCGGTTTTCATCATTGTATACCCGCCTGTTGCATGTACATTCAGCATAGTAATGCCAAGTTTCATCAATGAAGCCAAGCCTTGCGCCGTCGTATTGGGAATATCATGTAGCTTTAAATCAAGAAAAATTTCTTTTTTCTGCTCGCGTAAATACGCAATCACTTCCGTTCCCACACTATAAAACAGCTCCATACCAACCTTATAATAGATCACACTATCCCCTAGTTCCGTGACAAGCGCTTTAACTTTATCCATATTATGAAAGTCTAAGGCTACAATTAATCTATGATCTGCCATCGCAAACCTCCATATTTTATTTATTTACCTTTAACTGTCCAACAAGTTCCTTTACATTGGACAATTGATGATCTTTTAAGTATTCTTGAATACCATCTGCAACTTCTTTTGCAATCGCTGGATTCACAAAATTTGCAGTTCCTACCGCCACTGCACTTGCACCAGCTAACAAAAACTCAATTGCATCTTCACTACTTGCAATCCCGCCCATACCGATAATCGGTATTTTTACTGCTTGTGAAACTTGCCATACCATCCGCAAAGCTACAGGTTTAACAGCTGGTCCAGATAAACCACCAATTACATTGCCTAAAATAGGTCTTTGCGTTTTAATATCAATCGCCATTCCAATCAACGTATTAATCATGGAAATTGCATCTGCACCAGCCGCTTCAACGGCTAACGCCATATCAACAATATCAGTAACATTCGGCGATAATTTCACGATTACAGGCTTTTTGGTATTCGCTTTTACTTCACGAACGACCGCAGTCGCACTATCCCTATTTGTTCCAAAAGCGATTCCGCCTTCTCTTACATTAGGACAAGATATATTAAGCTCAACAGCAGCTACACCATCTACATCAAGACGTTTCGCAAGTACACCATATTCTTCAACGCTACTTCCAGACATATTCACAATAATTGGCGCACGATATTGTTTTATTCGAGGTAAAATATCACTTAAAAAATAGTCTACACCCGGGTTTTCTAAACCGATGCAATTTAGCATTCCACTAGGTGTTTCCGCAATGCGTACACCTGGATTTCCACTTCGTGGCAACAAAGTCGTTCCTTTTACTACAATTGCCCCGATTTCATTTAAGTCAAGAAAATCCGCATATTCTTCACCAAAACCAAAGGTTCCTGAACCTGTCATCACAGGCGTTTTCATCTTTATTCCTGCAATTTCAACTGTGAGCATATCTTTCTGCTTCATCACAATACCTCCTCAGCCCAAAATACAGGTCCATCTGTACATACCTTTTTACGCTTTCCACCATTTTTACTTTCACACGTACATGAAAGACATGCTCCAATTCCACATGCCATATATTTTTCTAAAGAAACCTGACAAGGAATATTACTCTGTTTTGCAATTTTTGCTACGCTTTCCATCATGATATGCGGACCACAAACATAAATACGATCATATTCATTTTCCCTAAGCAATTCCGGAAGTAAATCTACCGTAAACCCTTTAAAACCAATAGAGCCATCATCCGTCGTAACATAAATTTGCTGAGCTAACTTCTTAAAGCAATCTTTCCAAAACATTTCTACCGTATTTTTCCCACCAAGTAAAATAGATGTACTTTGAGGATTAAATTGTTTTGCCAAATAAATAAGAGGCGCGATTCCCATGCCACCGCCCACTAAAAGTGGGCGCTGACAATTCAAATCAAAGCCATTACCTAAAGGTCCAAGGCAATTAACAATATCACCTTTTCGCAAAGTTGACAGCATCTTTGTCCCTTTGCCAACAATTCGATAAATCAAATGCAAAGTACCAGCTTTATCATCTACATCTGAAATACTAATAGGTCGGCGCAGTAATTCCGTCTGGGCAATTTTAAGATGAACAAATTGTCCAGCTTTCGACTGCCGTGCAATCTCAGGGACAGAAATCACAACTTCTTTTACACCATCAGAAATAAATGCATTAGCTAAAATCTCACCATCAATTGCATATTTAGGCAAGAGAATCCCCTCCACCAACATAATCTTGTAATGCTAGTGTATATACAAGGCGACGTTCACGCATAAAGTCTAAAACTCTTAATACTTCCCAAGCTGTATCCATAGAGGTTAAGCATGGAATCGCATGTTCTACCGTTGCACGACGAATTTTAAATCCATCACGTTCAGAACCACGACCTTGCGTTAAGGTATTGATAACCATATTAATTTTACCAGTTTTAATCATTTTGATAATATCCGGTTTATTTTCATGTACTTTATTTACAACTTCTACATTAATGCCTAATTCATTAATTGTTTTCGCAGTACCTGCCGTTGCAACAAGTTGGAAACCTAAGTCAGCAAACGCTTTTGCTAATTGTTTTACTTCCTCTTTGTCCTTATTAGCAACCGTGAACAAAATCGTACCTTGTGTTGGGATGTTCATACCAGCACCAGTAATCGCTTTATATAAGGCTCTCGCATAATGGTAATCAATCCCCATAACTTCCCCAGTAGACTTCATTTCAGGTCCAAGTGAAATATCTACATCTTGCATTTTAGCAAAAGAGAACACAGGGGCTTTTACTGCAATATGTGGTTTTTCTGGCAATAAACCCGTTTTGTACCCCATAGATTTTAATGTTTGCCCCATAGCAACACGCGTTGCTACATTCACCATTTTTACATCAGTGACTTTACTTAGGAATGGGATCGTACGGCTAGAACGGGGATTTACTTCGATTACATACACTTTGTCATCCATTACTACATATTGAATGTTAAGTAATCCTTTTACATTCAACCCCGTAGCTAAGCGTTTTGTGTAGTCAATAATGGTGAAAATTATTTTTGCCGATAATGTTTGTGGTGGATATACCGCAATACTATCACCAGAATGTACACCAGCACGTTCAATATGTTCCATAATGCCTGGAATCATTACATCAGTTCCATCGGAAATCGCATCAACCTCAACTTCCGTACCTTGCATATAACGGTCAACTAATACAGGATGCTCTGGTGTTACTTTTACTGCACGTCCCATATAATCCCGCAATTCTTCTTCGTTATAAACAATCTCCATTGCTCTTCCGCCAAGTACATAAGATGGACGTACTACTACTGGATATCCAATCTCATTCGCTGCAACAATCGCATCATCCGGAGTAGTTACACTTACACCTTTCGGCCGTGGAATACCGCTGTTTTCTAATAGTTCATCAAAACGTTCACGATCTTCCGCCCTATCGATATCATCTACTGACGTGCCAAATACTTTTACACCAGCTTTTGCTAAAGCACCCGCTAAGTTAATCGCTGTCTGTCCACCAAACTGAACGATTACCCCTTCTGGTTTTTCTTTATCAATAATATTTAATACATCTTCCGCTGTTAATGGCTCGAAATAAAGTCTATCAGAAGTATCAAAATCTGTACTTACCGTTTCTGGATTGTTATTTACGATGATAGATTCTATTCCCATTTCACGCAACGCCCATACCGAGTGAACGGAACAATAATCGAATTCAACCCCTTGTCCAATCCGAATTGGCCCTGATCCAAGTACCATCACTTTTCGCTTATCTGATGTAATCACTTCATCTTCTTGTGCATACGTAGAATAATAATATGGCGTTGCTGCTTCAAATTCAGCCGCGCACGTATCTACCATTTTATAACAAGGATAAATGTCAAAAGATTTACGAATCTTTCTGATTTCCATCATATCTTTACCGCAGATTTCCGCAATAGAACGATCAGCTAAACCAATTTTCTTTGCCGCAAGCATCAATTCTTCCGTTAACTCTTCTTTGGCAATACGATTTTCTACCGTTACAATATTATAGATTTTCCATAAGAACCATATATCAATTTTTGTAATCGTATGAATTTCATCTACTGTCGCAATCTCACGACGAAGTGCTTCAGCAATAACAAAAATACGTTCATCATCTTTATTTTTCAAAGCATCCATGATTTTCGCATCAGACCAACTATCCATATCATCCATATGCAAACGATTCACACCGATTTCCAATGAGCGGACAGCTTTTAAAATCGCGCCTTCAAAGGAACGGTCAATCGACATAACTTCGCCTGTTGCTTTCATTTGCGTACCTAGTTCTCTGTCAGCAAATACAAACTTGTCAAATGGCCAACGTGGAAATTTCACTACACAATAATCAAGCGACGGTTCAAAGCACGCCATCGTTTTTTGTGTAACTGCATTTACGATTTCATCCAAATGATACCCAATCGCAATTTTACTTGCCACTTTCGCAATTGGGTAGCCGGTAGCTTTAGACGCCAGTGCACTAGAACGACTTACACGTGGATTTACTTCGATTACATAGTACCGATCACTATTTGGGTCTAAGGCATATTGTGCATTACAACCACCTTCAATTCCTAATTCACGAATAATTCTAAGTGAAGCGCTTCTAAGCATTTGGAATTCGTGATCACTTAATGTCTGGGTTGGCGCAACAACGATACTATCACCAGTATGCACACCAACAGGGTCAAAGTTTTCCATATTACATACAGTGATACAGTTGTCATTTGAATCACGCATTACCTCGTATTCAATTTCTTTCCAGCCCGCAACACTGCGTTCAATCAATACTTGCCCAATCATACTATATTTTAATCCACGAATAACAATGGCAATTAAATCTTCTTCATTATCGGCAATGCCACCGCCAGTACCGCCCATTGTATAAGCAGGACGCACGATAATCGGATAGCCAATTTTTTTCGCAAAGGCAACCGCTGAAGCTACATCCTCAACAATTGTACTTTCAGGGATTGGCTCACCCAATTTTTCCATCGTTTCTTTAAATAATTCGCGATCTTCTGCTTTCTTGATTGCCTCAAGTGAAGTACCCAATAATTCTACTTCATATTTTTCCAGCACACCTTGCTCTGCCAAAGTTACCGCAAGGTTTAATCCCGCTTGACCACCTAACGTAGCCAATAAGCCATCCGGTCTTTCTTTGCTGATTACTTCCTCTAAAAATTCCGGTGTAAGCGGTTCTATATAAACTCTATCTGCAATATTGGCATCTGTCATAATCGTTGCCGGATTACTGTTTACCAATACAACTTCTAAACCTTCTTCTTTTAACGCACGACAAGCTTGTGTTCCCGCATAGTCAAATTCTGCTGCCTGCCCAATAATAATCGGCCCTGAACCGATAACAAGTACTTTACGCAAATATTCTTTTTTTGGCACGGATTATTCCCCCTTTGTTAGCATCGTCCAAAATTCATCAAATAAGTAGGTATTATCATCTGGCCCAGGTGATGCTTCTGGGTGATATTGTACCGAGAAAATAGGTAAGTCATTATGACGAATCCCCTCAACCGTTCCATCATTTACAGCACGGTGCGTCACTTGCACAGGTAAATTCGCCAAAGATTTTTCATCAACCGCATACCCATGGTTTTGTGAGGAAATATGCACACGCCCTGTGAGAAGATTTTTTACCGGTTGATTTGATCCACGATGACCAAATTTCAATTTATAAGTATCTGCCCCAAGTGCTAATGCAAGCAATTGATGTCCTAAACAGATTCCAAACATAGGCTTTTTGCCAAGCAGTTTTTTCACTTCGCCAATAATTTCTTTCAAGTCCTTTGGATCTCCGGGACCATTAGAAAGGAAAATCCCATCTGGATTCATTGCTAAAATCTCTTCAGCGGTCGTATCGGCTGGTACAATCGTCAAATTGCAACCAATTTTATGAAGCCCTTTAAGGATATTTTGTTTTATCCCAAAGTCCATCACCACAACATCCGGCCCATTATTCTCCATTTTATATACATTGGGCGTCGTAACTTCAGCTACGACATCACGTTTAATTGGTACCTTAAACAAGGTATCGATTTCTGCCTGCGTTGCAGTTTCCTTCACGATAACACCTTTCATCGTACCAGCAGAACGAATTTTTCGTGTGATTGCTCTTGTATCTACACCGTAAATACAAGGAATTTTATTTTCTGTTAAAAAGTCGCTTAATTGACTTTGGATTTGCCAGTTGCTTGGATTTATACAAAGTTCGCCAATAACAAATCCATTGACAAACGGCTTACGCGCTTGATTAAAAACATCGGCAACTCCATAGTTTCCAATCATCGGATAAGTTAACGTAACAATCTGACTACAATAAGATGGATCCGTAAGAATCTCTTGATACCCACTCATTCCTGTATTAAAAACAACTTCACCAGTCGATTGCACATCATTTAATAATGTTCCTGGAAATACTGAACCATCTTCTAAGATTAATTTACCTTTCAAACTAACACCTCCGTGATATATTAACAAGTAATTTGTCCATTTTTCATCACAATTTTACCATTTACGATTGTTGCTACCGCTTTTCCTTTTAACGTCTTACCAACGAATGGACAGTGCGTTCCCCGTGTATAGAATTTTTTATCATCAACAGCCCATTCTAGTTCTGGATCAAAGATAACAACATCTGCCACTTTGCCAACTTCGAGACTGCCTCGGTTTAAGTTAAAGACTTTTGCTGGATTACTTGACATTTTTTCGATGATTTCTGGAAGAGAGAATTTTCCGCTATGATAGAGCGATGTGAGGATTACGCCTAAAGCCGTCTCTAGACCAGGGAACCCGCTTGGTGCAAAGCGATATTCACGGTCTTTTTCTTCAAAAGCATGTGGAGAATGATCTGTTACAATCGCATCAATTGTTCCATCCTTTAATCCTTCCACCATCGCTTGGACATGTTCAGCCGTCCGTAATGGAGGATTTACTTTTGTCGAAGTATCAAAGTTATTTACTACATCATCAGTTAATGTTAGATGATGTGGTGTAACCTCTGCCGTAACTTTCACCCCACGTTTTTTTGCTTGACGTACTAATTCAACTGCCCCTTTTGTGCTGATATGCGCAATATGAATCTTTGCATCTGCATACTCTGCCAATAAAATATCCCTTGCTACTGCGATATCTTCTGCCACGGTTGGACGACCTTTCATTCCCAACATTGCCGAGTGAAGGCTCTCATTCATGATTCCATCCTCTACCAAGGAATCCTCCTCCGCATGAGAAATGATAATTTTGTCAAAGGTTCGTAAGTAATCTAACCCATTTAACAACAGTTTTGCATTCGCAACATAATGTCCATCATCAGAAAATGCCACTGCACCACATTCAGCCATATCACCAATTTCAGCTAACTCTTTACCTTCTTGCCCTTTGCTTAATGCCCCAATCACTTCAACTTTTACAACACCTTCTTGTCTTACCCGCTCTTTTAATCCATTTACTAAAATTGCAGCATCAACAACTGGTCTCGTATTCGGCATGCAAGCAACCGTTGTAAAGCCGCCTGCTGCCGCTGCCCTTGTACCTGAACCTACGTCCTCTTTTGCCTCTTGCCCTGGTTCACGTAAATGAATATGCATATCTATTAACCCCGGTGCAATTACGAGCCCCGTAGCATCAAAAACCTCCGCATCTTTCGCTGCAATACGACTTCCTATTTTCGCAATTTTCCCGTCTTCAATCAACACATCAGTAATTTTATCTATTTGTTGTACAGGATCAATTACCCGTCCATTTCTAATCATTAATTTCAAGGCTTTTCCCTCCCATCAGTACTAAAGTTAATAAAGCCATACGGATTGCTACACCATTTTGCACTTGTTCTTGAATTGCCGAATGATTACAGTAAGCAACATCAGGTGAAATTTCAAGACCACGATTCATTGGCCCCGGATGTAAAACAAGTACATCGTCCTTAGCTCTTGATAATCTTTCTTTATTTAGTCCGAAAATCCGTGCATATTCGCGCGGTGATGGGAATAAACCTGTTTTCTGCCGTTCTAATTGAATTCTTAACACATTGATTACATCAGCATTTTCTACTGCATCTTCAATCCTGTCATGAACAAATATTCCTTTTTCATTCTCAATAAATCTAGGCAACAAAGTTTTCGGACCAGCAATATGAACTTCTGCACCCATTTTCCTTAATCCCCAAATATCAGAACGTGCTACTCGACTATGTAAAATATCTCCGAGTATAGCCACCTTTAATCCTTTTATTTTATTTTTATGTTCTTTAATTGTAAACATATTTAACAACCCTTGTGATGGATGTGCATGTGCGCCATCACCAGCATTAATAATTGCTGGGCTTACTACTTTATCAGCATATTCGGCTGCTCCTTCGGCTTTATGACGCATAACAATTGCATCTACCCCCATTGCCTCTACAGTAAGGAGTGTATCACGTAAACTTTCACCCTTTACGATACTACTTGTACTCGCTGTAATATTTACAACATCAGCACCAAGATATTTTCCTGCTAATTCAAAGGAGGTACGCGTTCTTGTGCTTGGTTCATAAAATAAATTTATAATAGATTTGCCTCGTAGAGCTGGCACCTTTTTTATATCTCGGTTAATAATATTTTTCATTTCTTTCGCAGTGTCTAAAACCAGATTCATTTCATCCTCAGATAAGTATTCTAGACCTAGAATACTTTTGCCTCGTAAAGAAATATTGTTTTTTCCCAAACTAATCACTCCTCCTAATAATAAACTCCCTGCCAACGGCAAGGAGTTACATAGGCTTTGCTGGCAGAATAAACCACCAAAATCACCTTCCTTGCCGACCTCTCTGGATCACATTTAAAGGATAGTATTTGCAAAATATAAAGCAATAACACCCGTGCTTCAATATTTGTATTAATATCTTGTTTATAATTATACATGATTTATTGACATATTACTAATCAAGTCAACAAGTATTTAGAATTTATAACAAAATTGCAACAAAAAAAGCTTTCCTATGCGCAGGCATAAGAAAGCTAACTATTCCAGACAAATAAACCAGCTTCCTTCCTAGCCTCACAGGACTAAAATTAAAGGTGCTATATCGTTTTTCATAGAATATCATTTTAAGTACACTTTGTCAATATTTAAGGATTATACTCAACAATACTAATAGTATGTTCCCTATTTAAATCAATCATTTCCTCATCAGATATCTTAATCAGCGGCAAACTATCATAAGCATCAGCAAATTGCACAATAAGCCCTTTTTTCCCATTTGACAGTAAAACTTCCGAACCAATAAAAGCTTGACGTACATTAAGTAAAAATGGAATGCAAACTTTAGGATCCATTGTTGTATACATATTTGCCCCTATGATTTTCAATGTAGAAAAAGGTGTTTGTTTTTTATAAGATTCCCGCTCGCTTGTATATAAATCATAAAAATCAGCAACAGCAATAATCTTTGCATATTCATGAATCTCATTGCCCTTTTTCTGCAACGGAAACCCCGTTCCATCATTGCATTCATGATGTTGCAAAACTGCGTATTTAACCCCTTCAGGAATATCTTCTTTTTCTGCAATAAGCTTATAACCTTCTGTTGTATGACGTTCATATATTTTACGTTCCTCACCACTTAGACGATCGCTGTTTTTCATTACAATGTTTTTGTCAATTTGCGTCTTGCCAATATCATGTAAAAAACCTGCCAAGATTACATCTTTTATTTGCTGTTTATTATATCTCATCCATTTTGCTAAAACTCCTGCTAAAATAGATACACGGAAAGAATGATTATATGTAAAATTATCCATAGATTTCACTTCGTAAAGATAATCAATAACTCCGCTTCTCATTGCCATATTGGTCACTGTATGATCAATAATTCCTTTCACCTTATCTACTGGAACTTCTTTGCTTTCAGCAATTTGTTCAAATACATCTTCAACTTCTGTGAGAACCTCTTGATATTCAGCAACAAAAGCATGACTACGACTTAGGAATTTTTGCACCGCTTGCTGTCTTTGTTCAAATTCATCTTGAACATAAATATTCTTAATTCCCAAAAAGTGCATTCTAGTAATATGTGCCTCTGTCAAAAGCTTTCCTTTAGATAAAACAACCATCATATTATCATTAATGATTGTTCTTGCTAAAATCATTCCTGGCTTCACGTCATCTATTTTTATATTCCGCATCCAATTCACCGCTTTCATTCTTTGATAATATTAGAATAAATTCTAGATATATAATAAAAAATCCTTTTCGATTTCCCTATTACAAAAGACCCATTTTATTAAAGAAAGCTTAATTATTCTATTCATAAAACTAAATTCGACATAAAAAAAGGAAAAACAAATTATGTTTTTCCCTTTAATTCATTTACCGTCTCACAAGTTGATTGTTTTGTATGGAATATTGCATTTTATCACTGCCTAAAAATTGGAACGTTATATTAGACCCTATGGTATTTTGCACATTTGACCAATTCTCAATTGTTATTGAAGAATATTGATCATATTTAATATATAAGCTATTATCCTTTTGCGACACCAACGTATGCGATGGTAAAATTTGATCTGACATTAAAAATACAATTGCACTATTCTTTAAATCTATTGCCGATGTATTAACCAAGACATTGGCGTTTTCTGCATTTTCACGATCAAATTTCAACGTTACCGTTCCTGATGATAGTTGATTATCCGTTGTTTTTCCAAGAATGTATTGGTTATTTCCACCTTGCCCGTAAAGCGAATCATTCCCACCAGTCCAGACTAAAGTATCATTTCCTTTTCCACCATACAATTCATCATTGCCACGGCCACCTTCGAGATAATCATCTCCATCACCACCATAGAGGATATTGTTCCCTGCGCCGCCAAAAATTTTATCATTACCTGCTCCACCAGAGATAAAATCATCACCTAATCCACCTACAAGCAAATCATTTCCTGATCCACCTACAATATAGGCACCATAATTACTTCCATAAATTTCATTGCCTAAATTGTTGCCCATAATTATTTCGTTTGTAGCTGATGTTGAACGAAAAACCTTCTCCGCAGCGCCTAGCATGACTCTATTCTCTGGATAGGAAAAGCTGGTTCCATCAAATAAATCAATTTGTTGCCCCATCTCATGTCGGTCTAATCGAATATTTTCAATTCCTGTCGCTTTTTGAAATGCTTCTAAAAAAATACGATAATTTGGCAATTCACCAGGTCTATCACCCCTAGCCAAATCATATGGCATTGGCACCGTGAATCCTAAATGCCCCTCTGATGCAAACTCACCTACAGGGTCTCCTTCCGTACAGAAATTTATGATATGGGAAAAATCTTTTGTATTTAAAGAATAACCTTGAATTTGTTCTAGCAATGTTAATACACCAGTACCATCAATTGCCATTGTCGGTATTGCTGTATTTGTATCCAAATAATATTTAGCTGAAACCAATTGTGCCATTGAACCACCTAAGGAATGCCCTGTAATAACAATATGATAAGAGGATAAATCAGCAGATTTTTTTATCACATCCATTGTATCATTGAACCATTTGTATGCTGTATAAAATTGGTCGGGAACTTTATTCGCCATCATTTGCAAATCCGCAACTCCATCATTACCTAAAACTAAGAACCATTTTTTATAAAGCATATCATATTCATTCGGCGTGAGAAACCTTGTAAACCCATCTGAGTAAGTATACAAGTCCTTTAGTAATCGAGCATCCAAAGCATTTTCAGCCAACAATTTCGTAAAACCATGTGAACCTTCAAAAGAAATATTAATCTCATGAGTTTTATCATTGACAAACATTCTAGCATTTAACCCTGTTTTCAGCTCATCAATACGTTTTTCTACATGCCAATCGCTTAAAGCACTCTCACCATTACCAGCCACTTTATAAAATGCATAGATTTCTTTATAACTCATTTTCATTAGATCAGATAATGAGGATGAAGATGTTGTGTAGGTTGATGACGATTTTTGACTTGAACTTATTGGTGTGTTCTTTTCTTCAGCTTTAGAAGTTATACCTGGGATTAAGTTTCCTAATTTAGATAAAATACCATTACTCTGCTTTGACTTAGATAAAAAACTTCTTCCTTCTACGATATCGGAAATCAAATTTTTCTCTATTTCTATAATTCCCATTTCCGTCCTCCTATATTTTGTTGTAAAGAAGGCAGGAAAATTTTAAAAAATCTTCCTGCCTTCTTGTACGAAACTAAATCAAATTATTTTTTCACAAAAGATGTTCCTTCAATTTTGTAGGAAGCATTATTAAACTCAAATGTATTCACGCGATCCCCTGTTGCATACCAGTCGGAAACAACTACCGTATTTGTAGTATTTAGACCACTCTGTTGATAAGAAATAACTAAATCTTTTCCTTCCTGGCTAATCGTATATTCTTGCGCATTGAAAACATTATTAAATTTAATAACGTCTTCCTTATTGCTGCCAACAATACGATCATTTCCAAATGAATTATCAAATACAAAGGTATTTTTGCCAGCGCCACCGAACATTAAATCATTGCCTTTTCCTGAGTATAATGTATCGTTTCCAGCAGAACCAACTAAAAGTGTTCCTGAATACTGTGAATCTGTACTTGCTTTAATTTCGCCCTTACCGGCACTAACAGCATAGCGTACATCGTCTACATATAACTTACCATTTGTAAACTGGAAATCAACCTTTCCGCTATTTTGACCAAAAGAGTCAAATGCATCTTTAAACGTTACTGTCGCAGATTCATTTCCTAGATTGTCAGTCATAATAATGTCACTACCATTTACAGACCATTTCATATCTTGGAAACGAATTTCATCAGCAAAATTTAATAAAATGCTGCTGTCTTTTGCCATAGCACCTTCAAATACCACTGTATCGTGGCCAAAGTTAGTAAAATTACGTTCCCATTTTATTTGCCCTTGACCAACGACACCATTTTTCACAATCAAAGTATCGTTGCCTTCATTACCACATAAAATGTCATTGCCAGCTGACCAAACCAAAGTATCATCACCAGCACCGCCGAATAATAAATCATCACCCTCGCCGCCATCTAGATAATCATTGCCTTCGCCGCCGTAAAGAATATCGTTACCTTTACCACCAAATAAATAGTCATCGCCAGCATCGCCAGCTAAATAGTCATCACCATCTCCGCCATAAATGAAGTCATTCCCATTACCACCAGATAACATGTTACCGCCATTACCTCCGCGAATAACATCATCACCATCACCTGCAAGTACAAGCGTAGCTTTATTTGTCGTTGTAATAATGTCATTGCCATCCGAACCAAACATGGTTACTTCCGATAACCCTAATCGAGAACCTGACCATACTTCACGTGGATCAAGATAGTCACGATATACAGCACTACCTACACCAACACGGCTTGGATCTTTAAATCCAACTGCAGTACCTGACCATAATGCAATAGATTGATCCGGTTCATGACGATCAAATCTAGTTGCGGCAATATTACCAAGTCCTAACTTATCTGTTAATTCAGGAGTAACTAGATTTAGATGATTGACTGGATCCATAACGACGGACTCAAGGTTTTGCATATCTTCACGAGTTGTTAATAAATATGGAACGATTAAGTTAACACCAACATGACCATCTTTATTTGGATCAATGTCATAGTTAACTGCTCCAACCGGGTCTAATACAGTAATCAGATTTGTAACAAAACTAAAATCTTGTGCTTTAAAAGTATTTACAATAGCTTTAGCTTCGTTTGCACGTTCTAATGCCGTACCCGATTTCAATCTTACTACATTTCCATTTGGAAGATGAATATCATTTCCAGCTAACAATTGTTGTTCAGCATAAACTTTAAGCTGCTTCAACATACCAGGACCAGCTTCTGCCAATGTAGGTAATGCTACTCCAGTATCGATAAAATACATACCTGCCATCATTTGTGCCAAACCACCACCTAAAGAGTGACCAGCAACATTAATTCCATAGTCAGCGCCATATTTATTAACGACATCGGCAACTATGCTTTTAAATTGTTCATAGCCTTCTCTCATTTGTGGCGGAATAACTCCAAGCCCAATTTCAAGATCGGCTAAGCCGTCTTTACTAAGCCATAATGGGCTTAAATCACTATTTGCCTGTGTTCCCTCGAGGGTAATTGCTACTTGTTTATTTGCTTCGTCAACGTATACTCTGCTGTTGAAACCATGCGATGTTTCAACTTCTTTATAAAGTCTCCATTTATCTGTGATTTCTGAATTTGAAACCATTCTGCCTTTATAGATAAGCCAAGATAAATCACCTAAGGATGCACCTGTTGTAAATTTACTTTCTACAACTACACCAGCTCCGGCACTAACAGCACCTTCCTTACGTTCATAAGTTGGAGCTTGCGTAGTTGATGGCAATGCGTTGAAGATATTTGTTGCAACATCTGCACTTATCGTTGCAACCCCTTTAACAAAACTAACTGCATCACGAAGTACATGTGGACCATCATGCCCAAAGATAGCAACCTTAGTGTCTTCTACGACATCTTCTATAGCGGCTTTCGGATCAGTAATAACTCTATTAGCAACTGCACTAACTGTGTTTAATACCTGCTCCGTGGCAACTGCAATATTGCTTGCTGCCAAACTTTTTTTGCTTGCTGTTGTACTAGTATCCTCTTTAATCTCACTAATCAACGTTTTTGTAATTTTTCCAATTAGAGACATTTTAAAAATTTTCCCCCTTCATATTTTTTTTACTTTGACAAAGCTTTGACATTTCCCTTACCCCCATTTTTATTTTTCAGAATTGTATTTAAACAATCCCAAAAGGTGATAATCAAAACTTTATATATGTAAACATACCATGATACTAAATAGTATTATGATATAGCTTTACCTTGTTGCTGCATTAATAAAGAATGATAAATCCCCCTGCCTGCAAACAATTGTTCGTGCGTTCCTACTTCAGCAATTCTTCCATGGTCTAAAACGATAATTTGATCACAATGTCGAACTGTAGAAAGCCTATGCGCGATCATAATCATCGTTCTTCCTTCTGAAATTTTTGAAAGATTTCTCATAATAATATTTTCAGACTCAAAATCTAAAGCACTGGTTGCTTCATCAAAAATCAATATACGAGGATCGGTAATTAACGCCCGAGCAATTGCAACTCTCTGTCGCTGCCCCCCTGATAATGCCCCACCTCTTTCCCCAACCATAGTCTGATATTGCTTTGGAAAATCTTTAATAAACTCATTCGCGCCACTTATTTCAGAGACTCTTAGAATATCCTCCATACTGGCATTTGGATCTGCTATAGCGATGTTTTCAGCAATCGTACCATTAAACAAAAAATTATCTTGTAATACAACACCAATTTGTCGCCTTAGCCATGCTGGTTCTATTTGTGCCATATCAATGCCATCAATTAGAACTCTTCCAGATTCAGGAACATAAAGTCTTTGAATTAATTTAGTTACCGTACTTTTTCCTGAACCTGACCTTCCAACGATCCCAACACTAGTACCTGCCTTTATCTTAAAAGATAATTGATACAAAACTTCTGCCATATCCACGCGATACCGAAAACTCACACGATCAAATAAAATATCTCCTTTTATTTGCGGTAAAGTTGTACGTGTTGGATTAAAAGCAGGCTCTATCTCCGCATTCAAAATATCACCCAATTTATCAACTGAAACTTTTGTCTGTTGAAAACTTTGCCACATATTAACAATTCTCAAAACTGGCGCAATTACTTGCCCAGACATCATTTGGAATGCAATTAATTCTCCAATTGAAATGTGATCATCCATAACCAAATATGCACCATACCAAAGGATTATTATCGTGAAAATTTGTTGAATAAACGCACCAATATTCCCGGCAAAGTTCGCTAAATTCGTTGTAGCAAAAGAAGTTTTAATAAACTTTGACAACATTTGTTCCCACTTTTGACTTAATTGCTGTTCTACCGCAAGAGATTTTACCGCTTGTATTCCTGTTACCGATTCAATAAGAAAAGCCTGATTTTCCGCATTCGCTTCAAAATTTGCATTTATCCTTTTACGATAAACTGGTGTAATAGCCAAATTTAAAATAATATATATTGGCAATATCAAAAGTACGATGATACTTAAAACTTTACTATACATAAACATTGCTACCACATAGACAATCGTAAAAATAGAATCTAAAACGATCGTCAGCGCTGACCCAGTAATAAACTGTCGAACAGTTTCAAGCTCACGGACCCTAGTAACAACATCCCCGACTTGCCAAGAGGAAAAATATTTTATCGGCAGTGATGTTATATGTTTAAATAACTTTGTACTCAATATAACATCCACTTTATTTGTCGTATGGGTAAATAGGTACCCTCTTAAACTCGTAATCCATGTTTGAAATAAAGATACAAGAATCATCCCAATAATTAATATATCCAAAGTAGATAAACTTCGATGAACAAGCACTTTATCAATAATCACTTGTGTAAACATCGGACTTATAAGTCCAAAAAGCTGTAATAAAAATGACATCCCCAAAACTTGCCAAAGAAATTTTTTATATTTTAAAATAACCGGAATAAACCAAGACAAATTAAAGCTTTTGTCCTTCTCTTTTTTCTCATACCTTTTAGTAAATAAAACGGCCTCACCATTCCAGATCTCTAAAAACTTTTCTAAAGCTATTACAACTGGATGAGTTTGATATGGATCAATTAATGCGACTTTCCCTTGTTCATGCCGAACAACAATTACTCGATTATTATTGATTAATGTAGCGATTAAAGGTAGCGGCATTAATTCCAGTCTAGATTTGTCAACATTTATTTTTCTTGCTTTAAGCCCAATCTCTTTGCTAGCTCTAAGCAAAGTTAAAGTGTCCATCCCTGATCTATCCACTACATATGCACGCTGCAATTGCTCTTCTTGAGCTGAAATGCCGTACATTTTAGCTATAATCACTAGACATCGAAGTGCTGTATCGATTTTATGTATATATAGATCTGAATTCTGTTCTCGTCTAGCTTCCACGCGCTATCTCTCCCTTAACGCTTCACTTTTATATTGTCTAAACGGATCAAGGAAAAATTCTATGATACGTTTTTGTCTAATTTTAATTTCCGCAGTAGAAGTCATCCCCGAACCTAAAGGAACTTCCTGTCCATTAACAACAAAACTATTTTTGTCAAGCTCAAGCATAACTCTATATACCCTACCTTTTTCTTTATCTTCTACCGCATTTGGACTAATCTCTGTAATTTTCGCATCAATTGTACCAAATTTTTGGAAGCTAAACGTTTCTACTTTTACCTCCGCGGGCTGACCTACTTGAACAAAGCCAATATCTTTGTTTTGCACCCAAGCTTCAACTTGTAAAACCGCATCCTCTGGAACAATCTCCATTAGTCCTTGCGCCGCTGTAACAACACCACCAATCGTATGTACAGATAATTGACTGACCCTTCCATCTATTGGAGCTACAATACGAGATAATCGATTTTTTTCTTCTGCTTTTTTTAATTCTTCCTGATAAGATGCTAACTGCTTTTTATCTTCAACCAACGCTGAAGTTATATCACGATTACGTTCTGCATTGATACTGTCCAGCTGTTGTTGAGCCTGAACAAGTCCCCATTCTAATTTTGCAATTTCTGATTGTTGTGCATTGATATCTTCACCTAATTCAACACGCTTCGATTGATGATCAAGTAAAATAAATGTAGATATTGCATTTTCCGTTGCTAATTTTTCCACACGTTCTTCTTTTTCCTTTGCAATATTATACATGTCAATTAGCTTTACATATCCTGACCGAGCGGAAGCCAGACTTGCTTCTGCTTGCCTCATATTACTTTGTGCCACTGCCATCTTGGCGTTATACTCCGCTAAACGGCTATTATATAAATTTTGTTGGAATAAAATATCCCTCGGCTCTAGCCCTAGATGTTCTTTCACTATAAAAGAAGCATTTGCTTGTTCTGCTAACAACCTTTCAATATCCAAACTATAGTAAGCAACTTGATGCCGCAAATTATTTACATCTGCTTCTGTAATTGTCGTATCGAGTTCAATAAGCAAATCACCTTTTTTCACAATTTGCCCTTCAACAACATGAATTTCTTTTACGACCCCTTTATCTTCAGCCTGAATCGTTTTCACCTGCCCATTAGGAATAATTTTTCCATTCGCAACAGCTACCTCATCTACTGATCCAACCATAACCCAAACAAACGTTACAATAATTAATGCAAACAAAGTCCACAAAACTGTTCTTCCCACTGGTGATGGCGGCATTTCTATTACTTCTAATGCGGCAGGTAAAAATTCAATTTCTTCTTCTTTTAGCTTTTTTTCATCTTTACTATAAAATTCTTTTATAAATTCTTTTATTTTCTTCAACATATTAAACCTCTTGCTGCATGTACAAGTTATAGTACAAACTCATTTTTGTCATCAATTCATCATGTGTTCCATATTCAACAATACTCCCCTTATCTACTACAAGAATCATATCGCAATTACGCACGGTGGAGAGTCGGTGAGCAATCATCAGCATCGTTCTTCCAGACGCAATATGATCAATATTTCTCATGATAATATTTTCTGATTCATAATCTAATGCACTCGTGGCTTCATCGAAAATTAAAATTTTAGGATCCATGATAAGCGCTCTAGCAATTGCAATCCTTTGCTGTTGCCCTCCGGATAAGGCCGCCCCTCTTTCTCCAACTTTCGTATCATATCCTTCTGAAAGTTCAAGAATAAATTCATGGGCACCAGCTAGCTTTGCCGCAAAAATAACCTCATCTATTGAAGCCCCAGGATTTGCAAAAGCAATATTATCTCTAACACTGCCATTAAATAAGAAATTTTCCTGCAAAACAACTCCAATTTGCCTTCTCAGCCAAACAGGATCTATCTCCATTACATCAACTCCATCTATATATACCTTTCCATTCCCCGGTATATATAGTTTCTGTACAAGTTTAGTAATCGTACTTTTTCCCGAACCTGATCTTCCTACAATCCCAACACGCATCCCTGGCATAATTTCAAAATTCATCTCTTTTAGAACCGCTTCACTCTCAGCATCATAAGTAAATGAAACATTTTCAAATCGAATAGCTCCTGTTACGTTTATCGGCTCATGACTATGAAGTCCATTAATTTCAGGCGCAGTATTTAAAATATCTCCTAGACGCTCTACCGCTAGCATTGTTTGTTGACAACTCTGCCACATTCCTGTTAAACGATGCATCGGATCACTTGCCTGTCTGGCTAACATCTGAAATGCAATCAACTGCCCAATCGTCATCTCTCCATTCATAACTTTATGTCCTCCAACCAAAAGAATCCCAAAGGTCATGATACTTTGAATGGTTCCGCTTGATGCACTTAAACAAATATTGAATTTCGCACTATCAAAAGTACTTTTAATATATTTAGCCAATATTTTTTCCCACTGATAGTTAAACTGTGGTTCTACGGCCAATGCCTTCATCGTCTGCACACCTGTAATTGACTCTACTAAAAAAGCATTACTTCTTGCACCACTTTCCCACATAGCATTTAAGCGTTCTTTATAAATAGGTGTTGCGATTATATTTTGAATAATATATAGGGGTAGCGGAATTAAAGCAATAACTGTTAAAGCAACGCTATAATAAAACATCACTCCAATAAACACAACCGAAAAGAAAGCGTCTAAAAACACAGTCATTGACGAATTAGTCAAAAAGTTGCGAATGCTGTTTAACGCGGATACTCTTGTAAGTGTATCTCCTACTCGCCGCACTTCAAAATATCTTAACGGCAATGACGTTAAATGCCGAAATAAGCGCGCGCCTAAAATCATATCTACTTTATTTGAAGTATGCGTTTCAATATATTTTCTAGCGATTGTCATCATGCATTGAAATATTGCTGAAAATACAAGAGCTAAAGCTAAAACATCTAAAGTTGCAATTCCCTTGTGCAGAATTACTTTATCAATAATCACTTGTGTAAATAAAGGAGTAACCAACCCAAATAACTGTAAGAAAAAAGACGCAATTAACACTTCAATAAAATATTTTTTATATTTAACGATTACAGGAATAAACCAAAGCAAATTAAATTTTTTACTTGCTTCTTTTAGACTAAAAGGTTTTTTAATTAAAATACATTCGCCTGTCCATGCCTCTATGAAATCTTCTATTTTGCAAGTTTCAGTCTTCTCTTCCTCCGGTTTATAAATCAACATCACTCGAGTATTACTTTTACCAATTATCAAATATGAAGAGTTTTTCATCTTCGCTATTAAGGGAATATCTGATTCTGAAATTTCGTCTATTGTCGGTTTGATTATTTTTATTTTTAATTTTAACTTCTTAAATTTATTTTTCAGTAAATAAACATCTATTTTTCTTTTATCATTTTCTTTTATTTCATCAAATATTTCCTTTTCATATTTAACACCTTCAATTTGCAATACTGTCAAAAAGCATTGAATCAAAGTATTTTTTTGTTTTTCTTCTTCATGGTTAGATTTTAATAAAACTCCATTCATTTATAATACCTCAATAAAATTATACTTTTTATCTTTATCTTTTATTACATTTTCTCTTACATTTTTATTTATTAAATTCGTCTCTTTGTAAGAAATTCCTTCCTGAAAATGCTTTTTTTTGTATTTTTATAAAAAAAAATTATATTTTATTGTGTTTTATCACAATATATGAAAAAAAGAATAAAAAGTAATAAAAAACGATACGCTTAAAATTTAAACGTATCGTTTTTATTACTTTTTATTTTGCTTCAAAACTTAAGCAATTGGTTTCACTATGTGTTATTGCATTTTTTCCACCAACCGTTATTCCATCTCGATGACAACAACAGTTCTCATTGTACTCACAACTTTCAACTCGACAGTTTAAGCAAGTACATTCCGAAGAATCATTGCCACAACTGTTTGTCAAAGATGAGTAGGTATCTTGATTTAAATATGATGTACAACAAGTATCTGCATCAGTTTGAGCTTTACTTCCGTCTATTTCAACAAAATTAGCATAACAAGATCCACATTTATTATGTGAACACTTATCTACTGAACATGCTATTTTTCCCATATTAATATCGCTCCTTATTTAAAATATCTATCTAACAAGCCCTTAAATGCACATCCATGACGCGCTTCATCTTTACACATTTCATGAACGGTATCATGAATTGCGTCAAGATTACGCTGTTTCGCTAGCGTAGCCAATTGCTTTTTCCCTTCAGCTGCACCATACTCCGCTTCAACTCGCATAGCTAAGTTTCGTTTTGTGCTAGCTGAAACAACTTCACCTAAAAGTTCTGCAAATTTCGCTGCATGTTCTGCCTCTTCCCAAGCAATACGTTTATAAGCTTCTCCAGCCTCAGGATAGCCTTCCCTATCAGCCTGTCTAGACATTGCCAAATACATCCCAACTTCTGTACACTCCGCTAAAAAATTAGAGCGGAGCTCTTCTACAATTTCCGGATCTGCATCTCTAGCAATACCAATCCGGTGTTCATCTGCCCAACTCATTTCTCCAGTCTTTTCAATAAACTTATCTCTTCCTGCTTTGCAAAGCGGACATTCTGCTGGTGCTGAATCACCTTCATGAACATATCCGCATATCGTACAAACATATTTTTTCATTATTTCCTCCTTATAAAATTAAAAATTTAATCCCGATACTTAGTATTCATCGTTAATAAAAAAACATACATAAAAAACGACTTGACCTTTATAAAACAAGATCAAGTCGTTCTTTATCTTCCGATGCCATTAAGGATATGTTCGAAATTCCATGATTTATCCCTAATTGATTTTTTTTAATATTCTTTTTTTCTCCCCAATGCGCCAATAACAAGTCACAAAAAGCTTCTATTCTCGGAATACTCTTTTTCAATTTTGAAAACACAATCCAATATTGCCGTATATTTAAAATAATATTTTCCACCGTACTTCCACTTTGCCGAGCTTCCACTTCAAAAAAGAATATCAGCTCATTTAAAAGAAGCTTCAAATTTTTTTTTCGCGTAATATCACTGGAATGAGTAAACCTTTGTTCATGCATATAGATTTTTCTACCAGATTCCAAAAGCGGTATAAATAATGAAAATGATTTATCTAAACCATAATTTTCTACTGCCATTTTCAATAAACACAGATATGATTTTACTGCTGGCTTCATATCACAACTATCATACTCGGATAATTTCAGCAAAAAACATAACACCCTATCACCACATTTTGACGATAAATTCATAATCGCCATCCCAGCGATATTAGGTATTTCTTGAATCATTCTAGAAATTATTAGACTTGTAATCAAACCTTTTCCATATAATTCCTCGTAAAATTCTTGATATAGATTGAATAAACACTCATTATTCGTTTTTAATATATAGTAAAACCAATCAATTAATAATTCTTCTATCTGTTCGCTAATATTATAGTGTTCAAAAGTTATTTCAATATCTAAAAAATACTTTTTGCATTCTATAAATAATGCATCATCTCGTTTTCTTATTGCAATAATCCCAATTCTTTTTAACGCCAAAATTGATATTGTCCTTGTCCGCTGCTCATGTAAATCAAATTTTGATATACTATAGAATATACATTCCATGACTTTAGACATTAAATACGTTAAATTTCTTTTTTGCATGATAACGAGCAAAATTAATAATTGTCGTAAGCATTGATTCGCATTTTTTTCATTAATATGCATTAACAATGTTTTATATGCTGCAAGAAGATATTCCGCAACATCATATTGCTTAAGCTTTACCGCCTTAATAATTAATGCCATAAGCTTTTTAGGTTCACTATTTCGCATTAATTTTTCACCAAAAGATAATTTCATTAACTCTGATACCTTATAAGCAAACACTTGATTTTCAGTAGCAATAGCAAGGTTGATGAGAAAATATTCTTTTCTCATCAACCCATCGAGAACTTTCTCATTTATGCGTTTTTTAGAACTTAATCTGCTTACTTCAAAACATAATATATTATAATATAAATTAAAAAAACGCACTGAAAAACATCGCTGAAAAAGCGCTATAGATAATAATCTCTTCACCAACATTCTCCAGAGCATCTATAATCCCCCTATTATTTAATCACATGCACTTTTAGCATATTTGTTGAACCAATTGTATCATTTAAGCCTGACGCCACCACCAAAACATCACCACTTATAAAATCCCCATATTTCATTGCTTTATCAATTACATTATTAATCAGGGTATCACTGTCATTGTAAGACTCTCTAAGAATTGGATGAACACCCCAATAAAGCTGCATTTTACGAAGCGTTTTTTCTGATGGAGTAACTAAAATAATTGGCATACTTGGACGATATTTAGAAATCAATCTGCCTGTAGATCCACTATTACTAGCAGTTACAATAGCTTTCGCACCTAAGCTTTGCGCTAATCGGACGCTTGCATGCCCCATCGCATTTGTAAGATTACTGTGCTCAACCAATCCCTTTTGTAAAAAAAGCTGATTATATTTTAAAGACTTTTCTGTCTTCTCGGCTATTTTAGCCATCATCTTAACTGCCTCAACTGGATATTTTCCAGATGCAGTTTCCCCACTTAGCATAATCGCATCTGTACCATCCATAATGGCATTGGCAACATCACTTGTTTCAGCCCTTGTTGGACGTGGATTTTCCACCATAGACTCTAACATTTGCGTAGCAGTAATCGCAATCTTGCCAGCCACATTACATTTTTTTATAATCGTCTTTTGTACTAAAGGTACATCCTCTGCGGGTATTTCTACCCCTAAATCGCCTCTTGCAACCATAATACCATCAGATACTTTTAATATCTCATCCATATTCTTTACGCCTTCAGCATTTTCAATTTTAGCGATAATCCCCATTTCATAATTATTCTCAATTAATAAATTACGAATCGCAAGGACATCTTCCGCACGCTGCACAAAGGACGCTGCAATAAAATCCATTTCATTCTTAATACCAAATAAAATATCAGCCTTATCTTTTTCAGATAAAAACGGTAAATTTACAGATACCCCTGGAACAGCTACTCTTTTTCCTGAGCTAATTGCACCACTATTCATAACTGTAGTAATAATGTCATTACCTTTTATTGCCTCTACACGAAGACTAATTAATCCATCAGATAAAAGAATCATATTTCCAGTTTGAACTTCTTGAGGTAACAACTTATGATTCACAGAAGCTCTCTCATTCGTACCTTCAACTTCATCCGCTGTAATGATAAATGTACTATTTTTTGTTAAAAAAGTTTTACCACCTTTGAACTTGCCAAGTCTCATTTCTGGTCCTTTTGTATCCAACAATAATGCAACTGGTTTGCCTACTTTTTGGGAAGCTGCTCTTAATTTAGTAATACGGCATAGCTGTTCCTCATGATCTCCATGTGAGAAATTACAACGACCAACATTCATTCCAGCATTTAATAACTGTTCTAAAATGCCATCACCATCAGTTCCTGGCCCCATAGTACAAACAATTTTCGTTTTTTTCATCATTAAAACAACCCCCTTTAATATTTATTCAATTTCAACTTTATCCGCTGGCTAACGAGGTCATCTAACGAAATAAGCGATTCACACAAAATCGAAGATTTTGGTTCTCCGCTTATAATCCCCCTATCTTTTCAGCTGGGAATAAAGTTCCCGTAAGCCCCTGGATTACTCATCTGCCTAAAGCTTTATCTGAATCAGCCTTGCTTATAAAGTTGAAATTAATGAACAAACCTCTTCATACTGTTATTTTCATTAAATCCATATGAACAACATCAATTTTAAACTTTACTTAATAGCTTGCTGGCAAAGAATCATTTGAGCTTCATCGACTTCTGATTCCAGTACCTGAATTTCATACATCCCATCACCATCTGACGAAGCGCTTGTAGATTTAGCATTAACTAAAATGCCTTCTCCACCCAATAAAGCCTTTAGCGCATCAGCTTGTTTCTTATTTCGCGCAATATATATGGATGTCCACATAACAGTATCCCCCTACAAGAAAATTAGTATAATTAATAAAATAATGAAAATAGCAGAATGCGATACTTATTGCATTCTCCATATCAATGCCTATTCCTGCTAATCCTTTCATAGAAAAAGCAATAATTTTTTTACCATACAAAGATATTGGTTTTCTCTCATAAAAATACAAAGACCTATTGCAAATATCTATATTGCAGCACTTATTATAAATGAACTATTTAATTTGTACAGCCCCTTTGCCTAGAATCATTTCAATTTTGTTAATCGCTTCTTCAATAGGTGCAAACCAAAATTTTTCTTCCGTCTTTATTACCTTTCGACTATCGACCAAATGTAGATAGACCATATTTTTACCGCCATAAGATTCAAAAATTTCTTTTAATTTTGAAAAGATATCTTCCGTCTCTTGCGATTTTCGAATTCGGATTCTTATTACTGGTTCATATTCATCAAAATTCATAATAGAATCTGCCAAAATTTTTGCAGATTCTTCATTTACATTTAAACGTCCACTAACAATAACCGGCGTATCTGGAATTAAAACATTTATTGATTGATAAAAGACTTTTGGAAATACAACCACTTCTATTTTATTTGTGAAGTCTTCAACTTCAATGAAGCACATCGTCTCTCCCTTTTTCGTACTAATACGTTTTGAATTTACAATTAAGCCTGCAATCTTAACTATTTTCCCATCCATTTTCTCCGTTTCAGTCAAAGATTCTATAGTCATGAATTGTTGCATTCTCTCCCTATATTTATCAAGCGGATGCCCTGTAATATAGAAACCTGTAATTTCTTTTTCCAACGCTAAAATTTGCTCTTTTGGCATTTCTTCAATATTTGGTAAAGCAACATCTTCGACTTCACTCATTTCTTCTTCACCAAATAATCCAATTTGCCCGCTCGCTGCATCCCGTTGTCTGCTTCCAGCTGCTTCTACCGCTTTATCAAGAACCGCAAGTAGTTGCGACCGCTTCGCTCCTTGCGAATCAAACGCACCACATTTGATTAAACTTTCAATTACTCGTTTATTTACAACTCGCATATCTACACGCGTACAAAAGTCAACCAGCGACGTAAATTTATCCTCTTTTTCTCGTGCTTTAATTATACTTTCGATTGCATTTTCCCCAACGTTTTTTACAGCAGCCATTCCAAATCGAATCGCTTCTCTATCAACGCTAAAAGAAGCTTTGCTAGCGTTAATATCCGGCGGTAAAACCTGAATTCCTTGATGACGACAATATTCAATATAATATCCAACTTTATCACTCGTCCCCATGACACTCGACAACATTGCTGCCATAAATTCATTAGGATAATGTGCTTTCAGATACGCTGTCTGATAAGCAACCATCGCATATGCAGCACTATGGGACTTATTAAATCCATAATCCGCAAAATGTGCCATTAAATCAAAAATCTCAATTGCTAAAGCTTCGTCAATTCCGTTGCTGCGCGCACCATTTAAAAAATTCTCGCGTTGAGCCGCCAAAATTGAATGTTTCTTCTTTCCCATTGCACGTCTCAACAAATCTGCCTGCCCTAATGTAAAACCTGCTAATACTTGCACAATCTGCATAACTTGTTCCTGATATAAAATCACACCGAAAGTTTCTTTTAATATCGGTTCTAGTAATGGATGTAAATATTTCACTTCTTTTCGTCCATGCCGCCCGTTGATAAAATCCGTAACCATCCCACTTCCTAATGGACCAGGACGATATAATGCAACTAACGGAATGATATCGGCAAAACCATTTGGCTTCAATTCTTTAACTAAGGTAGTCATTCCCGATGATTCCATTTGAAATACACCAACAGTATCGCCATTTGATAACATTTGTGCAGTTTTTTCATCTTCTAAATCAATTGCATCTATATCAACTTTAACGCCTCGATTTTCCTTAATTAATACGAGAGCATCACTAATCACAGTTAAAGTTCTAAGACCCAGAAAGTCCATTTTAAGCAAGCCTAACTCTTCAACTCTGTCCTTATCGTATTGCGTAACAGCAAACCCATCAGCAGAAACTTGAATAGGAACATAATCCGTCAATGGATCTCTTGCAATTACAACGCCCGCGGCATGCGTAGATGCATGTCTTGGCAATCCCTCTACATCACGAGCAAAATCCACCAATTTCGTTACTGCTGGTTCCTCCTGATAAGCATTTTGCAATTCAGGATTGCTTTTTAAAGCTTTGTCAATCGTCATATTCAATTCTGCAGGAATCATTTTCGCAATCCGATCTACTTCACTATAAGTCATGTTAAGCGCCCTGCCTACATCGCGAATTGCTCCTTTTGCAGCCATTGTACCAAAAGTAATAATCTGCGCAACACGCTCAGAACCATAACGTTCAACAACATATTCTATAACTTTTTCTCTTTTTACATAACAAAAATCAATATCAATATCCGGCATAGTAACACGATCTGGATTTAAAAATCTTTCAAAAAGTAAATCATATTTAAGTGGATCGATATTTGTAATACCTAATAAATAAGCAACAATACTGCCTGCTGCCGAACCTCGACCTGGACCAACTGCTATATCATGATTTTTCGCATAATTAATAAAATCCCATACAATAAGAAAATAGCTATCGTATCCCATTTTATGAATCACAGATAATTCATAATCTAATCTTTCAGTTTCAAGTTTCGTCACAGTTGCATAACGATCGTTTAATCGCTCTTTACATAGTTTTCTTAAATATGATTCATCAGTCATTCCATCGGGCACAGGAAATACCGGCAAATGTAATTGCCCAAAAACAAAATCAACTTGACAACGCTCAGCAATTTTCACCGTGTTTTCAATTGCCCCGCGATATGCACCAAATAGTTTTTCCATTTCTTCTGGGGATTTAAGATAAAAATTATCATTAGGAAACCGCATGCGGTTTTCCTCATCTACTGTTTTTCCCATTTGGATGCATAACAAAACATCATGAAATTCACTATCATTGCGATTTGTATAATGTGAGTCATTCGTTGCCACTAATCCCAAATCATATTTTTCTGCTAACTTTACTAACTCTACATTGGCTTTTTTTTCTTCCGGCATTCCATGATTTTGAATTTCAATAAAGAAATTATCTTTACCAAAAATATCAATGTATTCCCGAACTAAAACATCCGCACGCTCCGGATTATCACGAATAATTGCTGCTGGAATTTCACCAGCAATACAAGCACTTAAACAAATAATTCCTTCATGATATTTTTTTAGTAACTCTTTATCAACACGAGGTTTATAGTAAAAACCTTCACTGTACGCCAACGATACTAACTCAATTAAATTTTTATAACCTTGTTGGTTCTCCGCCAATAAAATCAAATGATAATAGCTTTCGCCATCAACCGCCATTTTATCAAATCGCGACTTAGGTGCAACATAAACTTCACACCCGATAATCGGTTTTACGCCTTTGGCCTTAGCAGCTTTATAAAAATCAATAACTCCGTACATTGAACCATGATCTGTAATTGCAATTGCCGGCATATTTAATTCTTTTGCCCGATCAATCAATTGGTGAATACGACTTGCACCGTCTAGCAGACTATACTCCGTATGTACGTGCAAATGAACAAATTGATTATTTTCCTGATTCATAACTTAAAAGCCTTTCAAAAAATTGATAATAAGCATAAAAATTCGACAATTAACCCTGTTTCCCTCTTCTAAATTATATAAACAGCTTACAAAATTTTATCTTTAATTAAATTTTTCAGTAAAATTGCAGGTTTTTTCTCACTTTATGTTGAAGGTTAGAAGGTTAGATTTATCTGAAGAGGTGTTTATATTTGTTTCATATAGGTATTTTACAATTAACCCAAAATCTCGATGATGCCGTCAAGGGATTTAAGCAAGGCTTGCATAATGCAAAAATCGAAGCAGCATTTCATTATATGAATGCCGATGGAAATGTCGAAGAATTATCCAAATTAGCCCGTGCTTTAGCAGATTTAAAAGTAGATTTAATTTTTGCTTGTTCTACTCCTGCAGCGAAAGCAGCAAAAGAACTCTCTGAAAATATTCCTGTTATTTTTACACCCGTTTTTGATCCAATGAGCGTAAAGTTAGTTTCCAACATGGAAAAACCTGGGGGTAAAGTTACAGGTATGTCTGGGATGGTAAATGCAGCAGCCAAGGTAGACTTTATTCAATTACTCTTACCCAATATACAACATATAGCTATGCTATATCACGAAAAAGACGAAAACTCCTGTATCGAAGCATCAAACTTTAGAAAAGCTGTCGAAAATAAAATAAAGCTTAGCAATATCATCATTCAATGTCAAGAAGATTTATCCTTACTCGAAGAAAATTTGCCGCATGATATTGATGCGCTATTTTTACCCATTGGAAAGATTGTTGAAGAAAACTTTGCCAGCATTGTTTATTATACGGACAGTAGAAACATTCCGATTATTGCCTCTCATGCACCAAATGTATCTGCTGGTGCTTTGGGTGCATTAGTTGCAAATCATGCTTCATTAGGTGAAGACTGCGCAAAGCAGGCCTACAAGATTCTTATTGAAAGAAAATCACCGGCAGAAATTCCTGTTGGCATAACAACAGCACCAGAAATTTTACTCAATGCTTTTGTTGCAGATAATTTAGAGATTTCACTACCCTCTACATTAACAGAAAAAGCAAAAGAAATTTTCCAATAACTTTTACACATTCAAGGAGAGAAATCTATGTTACTATCAAAGAAATCCGTTGAATTACTAGCACCTGCTGGTACTTGGGAAGTATTAGAATCTGCAATCGCAGCTGGTGCAGATGCTGTATATTTAGGCGGTAAACGATTCAATATGCGCATGCACCGCACAGATACTAATTTTGATGATGAAATGTTAAAAAAAGCGATTGAATACGCACATGCACATAATGTTCGTTTATATATTACAGTGAATAATTTAATCAGCGATCGTGAAATCGAGCCAATGCGTGACTATTTGAAATTTTTACAAACAATTCAACCTGACGCATTGCTTGTACAAGATTTAGCAGTTATGGAACTTGTCAGAGAATTAAAAATCACCATTCCACTCCATACTTCAGTTATGATGAATACGCACAACGAACATGCAATAAACAAATTAAAAGAATATGGAATCACTCGTATCGTAGTTGGTCGAGAAATGACCCTTTCACAATTAAGCCTATTTAAGGAACGCACCGGAATTGAAGTAGAATATTTTATGCATGGCGACATGTGCATTTCACAAAGTGGTCAATGCTTTCACTCCGGAATTTTGTTTGGACAAAGTTCAAATCGCGGACGTTGCTTAAAACCATGCCGTTGGGGCTATAAATTAATTGATGAAAAAACCGGTAAAATTCTTGATGAAAATGGACCGGGCGCATATAAACTAGCTTTAAAAGATATGTGTATGTACCGTCACCTTCCAGAATTAATTCAAGCTGGAGTGCATTCCTTTAAAATCGAAGGTCGAATGAGAACAGCAGCTTTTGTCGAAAGAATTGTGAAAACATATCGTAAAGCAATCGATCGCTATTTAGCAGATCCCGCTGGATATGCTATCGACGAAAACGATTGGAATGATTTATACGAAAATCGATCTCGTGATTTTTCCACCTGTTTTGCCCTTGGTAAACCGGACGCTTCAGCCATTGGATTTAGTGGCAAACGTGAACCGCGCTTCTTTAGCCAAGCAGTAAAAGAAGCCGATATTCATTCACCTGTTACAATAAAGCCGACGGATTTTGAAATAAACTTACCGCAAAACTATGCTCCAGAATTATCCGTCCGTGTGGCAGATTTAGCATCTGTACAGAAAGCCGCGGAAAATGGAGCAAATCGAATTTATATCGGTGGAGAAGCCTTTCTTCCCCATAAACCATGGAGCCTTAAAGATATAAAAGCAGCAATGGATATCGGAGGAAAGCACAAGGCAAAAATTATTGTTACTACACCAAGAGCTACAATGGAACGCGAATGCGGTGAATTAGAACAGCTCTTCACACAATTAAATGAAATTCGTCCAGATGGAATTATGGTAAGCAACATGGGCACGCTCAACATGGCAACACAGCTTACGACTTTACCTGTACAAACAGATTTTTCGTTTAATACCTTTAATCATTTAAGTGCAAAATTATTGAAAGATAACGGTTCCACGATGGGGACGATCTCATTGGAAGCAACGTATGCACAAATTAAAGAGCTACTCTTCTCTAGCAAATTACCGTTAGAATTGATTGTTCACGGACCTACAGAAGCAATGATTCTCGACCATAATTTACCCCATATGATTCTCGGCTATGACATAAATACACAACCAGAGCTATTTAATAGACATTATGGTCTGCTGGATAGTGCTAACGAAGTACATCCTATCCGCATTGATCAACACGAGCGCAATCATGTTTTATTTGCCAAAGATTTATGCTTAATTAAATTCTTAGCAAAATTATTAGGTGCAGCTTCTTATCGTATTGAAGGACAACATTATGATGCTAAATTGGTAGGTCAACTAACTAAAATCTATCGTCAAGAATTAGATAAAATGTTAAATAGTCCTATGCAATATGAATTCGATCCTAATTTATTAACTCAACTTTCTACAATCAGTCCGCGCGAACTCGGTATCGGTGCTTTCCGCTATCGCGTATCACGTTAATAAGGAGGCTATCTTTTGACAAAATATATTGGGCCTGAGGCTATTATTGAAAAAAAACAAGCTTATATTATGCCTTGCTTAAATCATTTTTACGAAAAACCAATGCAAATTGTACGTGGATCTATGCAATATCTCTATGACAGTACCGGAAAACAATATCTCGACTGCTTTGCCGGCGTTTCCGTGATTAACTGCGGCCATTGCAATAGCGAAATTACCGATAAAATTTGCGAACAAGTAAAAACACTACAGCACGTTTGTAATATCTATCTTACTGAAAATTTTGCAAATCTCGCCGAAGAACTAGCAAAAATTACCCCAGGCGATTTACAAAAAGCTTTTTTCTGCTCGACTGGTACAGAAGCAAATGAAGGTGCCGCTTTGCTTGCTTCTATTTATACAAAAAATAGTGAATTTATCAGCTTGCGCAATGGATTACACGGACGAACAAAATTAACGATGAGCATGACGGGAATTAGCATGTGGCGTACCGATCCAAATCCGGTTGGTGGAATTCATTTTGCACCTAACCCATATTGCTACCGCTGTCCATTAGGAAAAAAATATCCTGACTGCGATTTTGCTTGTGCAAACGCAATTGAAGACGTAATTAAAACGAATACCTCTGGCAATGTTGCCGCATTTATCGCAGAACCAATTCAAGGCAATGCTGGAATCATCACGCCGCCTCAAGGATATTTTAAACGCGTAAAAGAAATTTTAGACCAATATAACATCTTAATGATTATCGACGAAGTACAAACAGGTTTTGCTCGTACAGGTAAAATGTTTGCCATTGAAAATTTCGATGTGGTTCCAGATATTATGACCATTGCTAAAGCACTTGGAAACGGAACACCGATTAGTGCTTTTATCGCTTCGGCTAAAATCGCTAATACTTATACACGTCCTGGTGCTTCTACTTTAGGTGGTAATCCTGTATCTTCTACAGCAGCATTAGCAACTTTAGAGTATATTCAACGACATGATTTATTAACAAAAGCTAAACTACGCGGCAAACAGTTAAAGAACGGATTAAAGAAATTACAAGAGAAGTACGCGATGATTGGTGATATTCGTGGCATTGGCTTAATGGTAGGTGCAGAATTCATCCATGCGGATAAATCACCAAATAGCCAAGCCGTTGACAGGATTTTAGAAGCAATGAAAGATCGAGGCTTCATTATTGGCAAAAATGGCGTCGAACGCAATGTCCTTGCTTTCCAACCACCTTTAATTATTACTGAAGAAAACATTAACAATATGTTAAATGAATTAGACGATGTATTAAACACGCTAAAAAAATAAAAACCAAGGTTAGACCCCATATTTAAAATAGTATGGGGCTATCTTTATTTACTGATAAAAGGTACATAAGAACTTTTATCACTAGGATATAATAATGAATGAATAGAGGTGTTTTCTTTGATAAAAATCGCATTAGGACAATTTGAAATTAAACCTGGACATCCTGATTTAAATACAGACCGAATGCTTGAAATGATTCAAACAGCCAAACAATCTAAAGCGGATATAATTGTCTTCCCCGAAATGGCAATTCCAGGCTATCTCATTGGTGATACTTGGGAGCAAAATGCTTTTTTACGCGATTGTGAATATTACGGTAAAAAAATAATTGCAGCGTCTGATACAATTGCAGTTATGTTCGGTAATATCGCCGTAGATTGGGCAAAAAAAAATACGGATGGCAGAGTAAGAAAATACAATGCCTTCTTCACTGCTTACAAAAGAAACTTGATCCACGCTCCAGCTTCCCCTTACCCATTTATTATAAAAACTCTCCAACCGAATTATCGTGCGTTCGATGAAGAACGTCATTTTTTTAGTTTGCCAAAATTGGCTGATGAGCTAAAAACGGATATCGCTAACTTAACCAGCCCGATTGATTTATCCCTCAATCATCAGACACTTAAAGTTGGCTGCCTGCTTTGTGAAGATGCTTGGAGCGACGACTATACCTTCACACCACTTGCATTGATTAATAAAAACCACGACGTAGATTTATTTATCAATATCTCAAATTCCCCTTATACGCTCGGAAAAAACAATAAACGCAATCGAGTTTTTTCCTCACATGCTAAATCAAACAACGCTCCCTTTATTTATGTAAACAATATCGGCATTCAAAATAACGGAAAAACAATTTATACTTTTGATGGTTCTAGCACCGTTTATGATGCGAACGGAAAAATCATCGCCATGAACGAGCCCTACACAAATCAACTGAACATCATAGAAATCCCCTTAAAAGGTGAAACTTCACTCCCAGCGATAAAAGTAACTGAAGATACTGATATTGCAAATATCTATACCGCTCTACGTTATGGCATTAAAAATTTTTTGCAGGACATCCACATGGAAAAGGTCGTTATCGGCATCTCTGGCGGTATAGACTCAGCCGTTGCAGCAGCACTTTACGCTTCCATACTTCCGCCTGAAAATGTTTTACTCGTGAATATGCCAAGCATCTATAATTCCACTACAACAAAAGATTTAGCACGAGACTTAGCCAAAAATCTAAAATGCCTTTATACGATTATGCCAATTCAAGATTCCGTTGACGCAACCGTTAAACAAATAAAAACAACACCAATTCAAAACTTAAATAACAATACTACCTTTTATTTAGAAATTTCCTCTTTTGTAACTGAGAATATTCAAGCCCGTGATCGTTCTGCACGTGTGCTTGCAGGTATTGCGGCAAGCTTTGGTGGCGGTTTTACCTGCAATGCAAATAAAAGTGAGACTACCGTTGGGTACTCAACACTTTATGGTGACCAATCTGGCTTTCTTGCTGCATTAGCAGACTTATGGAAATTTCAAATTTACGACCTTGCATATTATTTAAATCAAGTTATTTATAAGAGCGAAGTTATTCCACAGGAAACAATCGACATTGTTCCAAGCGCAGAGTTATCCAACAATCAATGCGTAGATGAAGGAAAGGGCGATCCAATTAAATATCCATATCATGATTATTTATTTCGAGCTTTCTGTGAACATTGGAATCGAGCAACGCCTGAAGATATTCTTACATGGTATAAAGAAGATCTCTTAGAAGAAAAACTCAGCTGTGAAAAAGGATTAATCAAAAAATATTTTTCTACCAATAAAGAATTTATTGATGATTTAGAACGCTGGTGGAATTTGTACTCTGGTATGGCAGTTGCTAAACGTATTCAAGCACCGCCAATTTTAGCAATCAGCCGTCGTGCTTATGGATTCGATCATCGAGAAGCACAAAATGGACCCTATTATACCGCACAATATAGAACCTTAAAAAACGAATTATTAAAATAATAAGAAAAATACCGTTCTTTTTTTAAAGATGCGGTATTTTTTAATTTATATAAAGAATAAAGTATAATACTAAATCTTTAGGAGGATAAAAATCTATATGGAAGATGATTTTTTCTCTTTAAATAGCAATGAACTAATAAGTCTAAGCATATTGCTTACAGTAGTGTTTTCTAATCAATTAAATGCGAATCAATTAAATATCCTCGGTAATTTTCTTTGTAGTCTAGGCCAAAATATTTTAGTTATCCAAGCAGTCATCGGCGCTAACCCTAATCCAAATGCAATCTATACGATTTGTTCTTCAGATCAAACAAGTACAACAAATGAAAATAACTCTAATTCAGTAGATACCGCTACGCAGCTTTCTGAATTAGAGTCAAAAATTAATACATTAACAGAAAAAATGACTACACTTGAGTCAACCTTTAAAAAAACTTAAAGTCGACCAAACAATAACACCAATTCCAATCCCTACTAAAGCTACCGGAAGTGCTATAAACAGCAAAAACGATAATATTCCTGCGATAATAAGAAAAATCAATAACCGCGAAGTCCAACTAGACGCTCTAAAATTAATATTTTTTACAAAAATATGATGCTGCCCATCCATAGCATCATTAAATGAATAAGATTGGTTGTGTTCTTCATTTGATTCACTTTCAATAGTAACTCCATCATATTTTATTTTTTCTTCATGCGTTAAAATACGTACACTATTTTGAATTTCATTACCGCAATATGGACATTTATCAACTGCTTCATCGATTTCTTGATTACAATTTATACATTTCATATGCGCTCCTCCTTAAAAAACATAAAGCGAAAGGACAAATCCTTCCTCCGTTAAGTAACGCGAATCGAATTCTTGTAATTCTAATGTTTCAATTATATCATGCATTTGTTGATTTAATTCGCTATCTAGCAAATTTAGTTCACGTTTAAAAAAATCACTATTAATATGATGAATTCCATTCATTTCTATAAAAATAAGAAATATTGCACTTGCAATTAACTCCGCTTTATCCTGAACTTTCTTTCTCAGACTGGAGTAATCACACCACATCTTTAAAAGCAACTTCATATCATATATAGATAATTGATATTTTTTCGCCATAATCTGCAATAAAACTGTAACATTAAAATCTGGATCATCAATAATTGTATTCTGCTCAAAATGCACATTTAATCTTTCCGGCTGCACGACGTTTAGCTTTGCTAAATTAACTAAAATATCAATTGTATGTCTTACTAAAATAGCATGACGCTTAAAAAAATCTGCTATACCTGCGAGCGGATCTTGAGCTTTATATAATTCACATTGATGTAAGATTTCTTCCTTAATTCGTTTACGCAAAATCTTACTAACCGAAATACTACTAATATAATTTAACATTACGATACCATTCACATAGATATGACCATAAAATAGCATCTTTTTATAATCTCCAATTCCGTAATCTGGCATTGGTAATTTTATAATTTCATCTGTAAATAGATCTACACATTCTACCATCGAATTATTCAAAATACGCTTAATATAAAAAACAGTAAATTTTGCTTGTAACAAATCAGAAATGACATGCTTTTCATCATGTGTCAGTTCAGCTTGTTTCATTTTATAAAAATGCGCTAATGGCTTACTATCCGTTTCTATCAAGTGATAGTCAAATAAAAAATAATCCCAAAACCCTAACCAAAACTCTTCACCGTCATCCTCAGGGATAGCATTGAATGGACCTGAATATAAACTTAATGCTCGATTGAAATCTGCAATGAACTTCTCCCCTTTAAAATAACGTCCAATATCAGATAGCAAGCGTTCTAATAATAAATTTAGCTTATCAGCGATATCTTCTATCAATAAATCTGACTCCTGAAAATTTTCATCAAAAATTGTTATTCCCATAGTCATCTCATTTGGTAAAGATAAAGATTCAACAGATGAAAATTTCTGTTCCGCGTTATGCAATCCATCTAAACTTAAAAGTACATTCTTTTTAATTAAATATGCATAAAAATCTTTTAAGACAATAAAAATATCTTTTAAAGCTTGCTCCTCATCATTATCCTTTTTTACATCATCAATAATCCATAATAATAAATTTTGATAATCATCTTCTACTATTTTATCTAAGTCTACAAACTCTTCATATGTAACATAACGAAGAAAAGCCTGCAAAACTATCCATACTTCTTCTAATTCATCATAGCCTAAGCCCTGCCATGCTCTTTGGCGAAGATATCCATCAACGAGAGAACGGGTGATAATCGGATAGTAATCAGACAATTCCCGATAAAAATCTTGAATCTTCTCATATACGTTCTTCATTAAAATTAATAATCTCCTCTTTCTTTCCTGCATTATTCATTATATCATTTAAATAAAGAATCGACCACTATCTAAACATGCCAAAAAGCGGGAGATCATCTCCCGCTTAAAATCAAAATAAAAAAACACCATAATGGTGCCGAGGACCGGAATCGAACCGGTACGGATATTTCTATCCGCGGGATTTTAAGTCCCGTGCGTCTGCCAGTTCCGCCACCCCGGCATAATATATAATTTTGGAGGCGACACCCAGATTTGAACTGGGGAATAAAGGTTTTGCAGACCTCTGCCTTACCACTTGGCTATGTCGCCTTACTATGGAGCGGAAAACGAGATTCGAACTCGCGACCCTCGCCTTGGCAAGGCGATGCTCTACCACTGAGCTATTTCCGCATATAAAACTTACTTCCGAAAATCATGGTGCCTTAGGACGGAATCGAACCGCCGACACGAGGATTTTCAGTCCTCTGCTCTACCGACTGAGCTACCAAGGCAAATGGCGACCCGAAGGGGACTTGAACCCCTGACCTCCGCCGTGACAGGGCGGCATTCTAACCAACTAAACTACCGGGCCGTTATCAGTGACATCATTTATCATATCATTTAACAACATTAATGTCAACTTATTTTTTAATCCATCGCATATACCTCAGCGACAATTAATATTATATGTATTTTAAATCATATTGTCAATACTTTTTTAAATTAATCCAGCCTTTTTATATAAATCATAGAAATGATGCGTCGGGCCTACGCCCTTTCCTAATGAAAATCCATGTTTTATTGCAATCGTAACATATTCCTTTGCCACACGAACAGCCTCCTTTATCTCTAGCCCTTTTGCTAATCCAGCTGCAATTGCAGATGAAAAGGTACATCCCGTACCATGTGTGTGAATCGTTCGAATTCTTTTATTCGGAAAAACCATCATCTCTTTCCCATCATATAATAAATCACATGCATCACCTTCTAAGTGCCCACCTTTCACTACAACATATGCTGCTCCCATCTCATTTAATACAAACGCAGCTTTTTTCATTGATTTCATATCTATTACATCAAACCCTACTAGCGCACTTGCCTCATGTAAATTTGGCGTAACAATTAATGCTTTTGGAATAAGACATCTTTTTAATGTATCTACCGCCTCTGGTTTTAATAAATAGCTGCCACTCTTTGAAATCATTACTGTGTCTAATACAATATTCTTCGCATGATTTCTCTCTAAACTCTCTGCAACAGTTTCAATAATCATACTGCTAGATAACATCCCTATTTTAACTGCATTAACTGCAATATCTGTATATACTGCATCAATTTGAGCACTAATAATCGCCGAATCCATCTCTCGAATCTCAGTTACACCACAAGTATTTTGCGCTGTAATTGCAGTAATTGCACTCATTCCAAATACGCCTAAAGCCGAAAATGTTTTTAAATCTGCTTGAATTCCAGCACCACCACTTGAATCAGATCCCGCTATTGTTAACGCTGTTTTCATCATTATCTCCTGCCTTTTATATTCGTGACCGAATTTCTTTTAATCTTTCAATTAAATGTGCATCCAATTTTTCTTCTAAATCAACTAATTCTCGCGAATCAAAAGTATATGTCATTTCTGGAATTTGATTAATTCTTGCATCTCCAAAAAATTCATCTCGAAAAATATTGTAATAAATAATAAAATTACTTTCTTTTTCGAAATCGCAATAGTCAAAAATAATATAAGAGCCATTAATACATCGAACAGGTTCTGATGGATTAATAAATAAAGTAAACCCTTCTATTATTTTAGGTAATTTTTCTATATATTTCCATGTTAATATTTTTTTATCAATCACAATACTATCTAAATTATTTACATCAAAAATTGCAATACCCTTTAATGAATTTTCAAAGCGAGTTTTCAACAATTCTTCAAAATCTTCTAATTTAGAAGTAATAAAATCAATATTACAAAACTCAGTTAAACCAATTTTAGTTTTAACCTTATATTCTTTTGTCTCTTCATGATAATAAACACTCATTTTTCTACGCCTTTTAGCGTCTTCATAAGTAAAAATATAATACGCATCCCCTATGGTGTCCATATCATATTTTAATTGAAACCCAAATAACTCCTTTGGAAGCTGTTTTATATATTTCCATTCTTTTACTTGTTCAATAATTTGCTCCACAAAAATTCCTCAAATCTTTTAAAATAATCCTTGATGGTAGAGGGTTACTCTACCTGAACTCGGTCGCCCTTATCCATGGATAAGTCATGAAATTCAATCATTAAAAAACAAAGTTTTGTTTTCATCTATTTTATACTATATCACAAAAAAAAGAGACTGCATATGCAGTCTCTTTTTTTGCTTTAATTATCTTGCGCGAAATGTTTTACAGTTTGTTTCTGCTGAGCAACCACAGCTTTTTTTATCCGTACATACTTCAATAGAGCTTGCTTGGCAGGAATCACCTGATCCATAATATTGACAATTGCTAACCATACATTTAACATCTTTAGCCATATCTAATCACCTCCTAACAAGATTAGTATGATTAAAAATTTTCATTTTATTCGACGGCAAAAATCACAACCCAAAAATGGAAGGATTTTCTGCTTTTTAGACGAATAGAATATTATATCTTGATAAACAGATAATAATAAACTTTATTATAGGAGTGATATATAATGAATTTAAAAGAAATTAAAGGAATTGCAAAAAAATTTGGTATAGCACCTCGATCAATGAAAAAAGCTGAACTCATTCAAGCAATTCAAAAAGCTGAAAATAATATTCCTTGTTTTGGCACTGCAAATGGAGATTGTGATCAGGATAAATGCCTTTGGCGTAGTGATTGCCTAAAATAGTTTATTTTTAAATAACAAAAACCGCATTAAGCGGTTTTCTTCTTTATTGTGCCTCTTTTATAAACGCACCCAATATTCCATTTACAAATTTAGGTGATGAATCTGTACCAAATCTCTTTGCAAGCTCAACAGCTTCATTAATAACAATATTAGCCGCTAATTTTTCTTCGCTAAAGCCAAGTTCATATAAAGCAATACGAACAATATTCCGATCCACACTTGGCATACGATTCACTTTCCATTCTGTAGAATGTTTAGAAATCAATTCATCAATTTTACTCAAATGATTTTTTGTTCCACAGACAAGGATTTTTGCATATTCTCTCGCGCTATCGCTCATATTTTTTTTCTCATTCAGTGCAGATTCTAATGCTTCTACGCTTTCCATTTCATTAAAATCTAATTGAAATAGCGCCTGTAATGCTACTTCTCTTGCATTTCTACGACTCATAAAAATTCCATCCTTTAATCATATATTACGAAATTAAAACTATTTTAACAAAAAACTTCTCTATAAATCATTAAATAAAATTCATTTATCTAATAATTAATCTTCTCTAAGATTCTCATCTTTTACAAGCGAGAGTTAATACTAACTAAATTCCTAGATAAGTACAACTAAAATTCAGAAAAACTACATTGAATTTAGCCTTACTTTATTTTCATTAAGAATTAAATTTAGTATATGCCTCATTAGTATCTCTTAAATCCCGAAGGAATAATCTTATTAACAATCTCCATTAAATCATCTTTATCATCTGCGCGTTTTCCAATAAAAAAACCTATTAATGCACATAAAATAATAAACAAAGTTTTTAAAAACCCTACATATAAAATAAGCGCTCCCATAAAGAACCCAACAATTGACCCTATCGTCTTTCCTGAGTTTTTCTCTTTTAGTTTTTCTATCAGCGAATTTATATAGCCTTTAAACTCCATGACTACCACCTCTATTAAATTAAACAACTCTAGGTTTCGAAGCCACTGTATTAGATATATCCTCAATACAAACCTCTACATCCATAACATCAATTCCCACAATTTGCTGCATTCGTTCCTTGACAAGTTGCGTAATTTTATTTGTTAGCTCCGGAATACTTTGATCCGGCCCCACAACAATTTTTAACTTAAGATTTAATCGACTTGATTCATTCATATTTTTAGAAGGCTTGTCCGCATACACTAAAACTTGAATATCTCGCACGCCATTTATCGCTTGAATACTTTTTGTTAATAAGTTTTTTATCGCTGCAACAGTAACATTCACTTGACCTAACTCAGTAACAACAACAATAGCATTAAAATTTTTACTTGAATGTGCTGACTTACAGCTCACCAATAACAATCTTAAAGCAATTATTGCTATCAAAAGCGCCACTACTCCAGTTTCCCATTGTGAATATAAATAAATTAAATTGTTCTGTAAAAAATCATCAGAAAACAGGTGTAGAGATACAATCGCTACACCCGTACTTAGAGTAAATATCGTTAAACTAAAAATTAGAAGAAAAAATCGATCTAGTATCTTCATTAAAATCCCATCTCTTCCTTAACGAACTCTTGTGTCTTCAACCTTATTATCTTCTGGAAATCCGACCCCTTGTACATGAACATTTACTTCGACTACATTAAGCCCAGTCATATTTTCAATTGCTTTCTTTACATTTTCTTGAACGGTCAGCGCAACATCTGGAATACGTACACCATATTCAACAATAATATATAAATCAACGGCAGCCTCACGTTCTCCAACTTCTACCTTGACACCTTTAGCAAAATTTTTTTTACCTAAAATCTCAGCAATTCCGCCTGCAAGCCCACCGCTCATCGCAGATATTCCATCCACTTCCGTTGCTGCTAGCCCAGCGATAATACTAACTACTTCATCCGCAATACGAATTGTACCACCTGTATTTACATTCGTTTCAACTACTTTATCCATAACAAAACCTCCCGCCATCCATATCTAAATCTATACTACCTAACTAAATTATAACAAAAAAATATTACAGTTACAATTAGAGCTTAGCTTTTTCTTATTCTTTTACACTGATTGTTATATTTTCTTTTTTTATATTGCCGATTCTACTCACTATATCAGCGACTTGCATTACTTCGTTTTGTGATAAAGTGCTCCCCCTAACTAAAATGCTAGCTGAACTATCCCGGCAAAAAACTAATGCATCAGAAAAACCTTTTGCCCTAATTAAACTCTCCATTTCATTTTCCCGCTCTTTTTCCTGTAGAATTTTCAAGATATTTGCCTGCGCATTTTTCCGAATTTCTTCAGTCTGACCATTTTTAATTGATTCCCTAAGAACATCTGACTGTTCACTACGCATTTTATCCCGCTCTAGTCGGTATTCCATAAAAAAATCCACATTATTTAAAGGTTCTTCCTCTATTTTGCTAACCACTTGAACGGCATTTGATGAATCGGCTTTTGCATTTCTCATATACTCAATATTTCTAATTATATAGAGAATTCCCAATAAAATAAAGAAGCATACAATTATTATATAATTTTTATGTTTTTTCAACTCAATAATCATCCACTAAACCCTCACTTTTGCTTTGGTAATACAGTAATTTTATAGCTTGCAATCCCAAGTCCCGTAGCAACGGCTTTTGTTAAATCAGCTTTTATATTAGAATTTACCGCTCCATCAGCTACTACCATTACGCCTTTTATTTCCGGCTTAACTTCTCTTATTACAATCGCTTTATCCATTCCATTTTCTTTACTCATTAAAATTTGGTTACTCTCTTTAGATTCTGTTGTCATTCTAATTCCGCCCGAAGTATCCTTTTCTTCAGTTGTTTTTGTTTCTTTCGTTATATTTTGTGCAGTTTCTTTAGATGATCCCCCTTCTAAAGTAACACTAACAGCAACATTTCCAGCCCCTTTAACCTTTGACAACAACTGTACAATTTTATTTTCTATTATTTGCTCTTCATTTAATGGTGCGGATTGATTAATTACAGGAGTCTTTAGATTTGTATTTTCTTTTTCCTCCAGATTTGTTTGTCCATTTAAAACATTACCTAAAATTAATAACAAAATACCAATAACCCCAACCCAAACAACGCGCATATTGAATATATTTCCTTTTAATATAGGCATAAAATACTGCTCATTTATATTTCTCCATTTACTTAAAATCCCGCTCATCTAAATCCTCCTTACATAACCTGTATTTTAATAATTTCTAAAGGAATCTGATAAAGTTCAGATACCGTATGCAAAACTTTTTTTTCAGTTTTTTCATCTAGTTTTTCTATTTCATTATTTTCTTGCATTCGAATATGAATTGGTTTTATATTCGACCCTTTTCCTTGCTGCTGAATCATAATTTCAACACTTTCGACTTTTCCCTGCTTAACATTTTTATCTGCATGTACAATTACATCTACATTTTGAATGCCTTCTAAAGATTTTATTGTAGACTTTATCTGGCGAGCTAATTCTTTTTCATAAATTTTAATATACATGTGCTCATCTTGCCTTATTTCATATTTAGCTGAGAAATTATCCTGTTTAAACACAGGAATATCCTGTCCTGACTCAATATCTTCAAATAAATTAACAATAGGATTTAAAATAGCCATCATGATTAACAAACCAACAATTACACGCAAAAATTTTTGCATTTGACTGCTCGGTAAAAGCATCTCTAAAAAAGTAGCAAATACAACAAGAAAAATTAAATTTTTTGCCCATTCAGAAATTGCTTGTATCATTACTACCACCTACCTTTATCCGATAATGCTGAAATTAGAGTAAGATATCTTTGAAGCAATTTGTATTGTTGCAAAATAAAGTTTTGTAAAATCACTCTACTTATCTAAGCATTACAGCCATGCTCCCTATTCCAACAATCATTGTAATCGCTAAAAAAAACATAAGAACTACTGTTAGCAAAGCTCCCGCTGCCAATAACAAATGGTTGCCTATCGACATTAAGCATTTTGCCATTCGCTCGTCCCCCATTGGCTGAATTAAAGCTCCTGTAACTTTTATAATCAACACCAAAGAAAACATTTTTATCATTGGCAATAAACAAATCATTATAATTACAACTACTCCAAAAATTCCTATAGAGTTTTTGATGAGCAATGCCGCCCCCATAGCTAATTCAACTGTATCAGCAAAAACTTTACCAACCACAGGGATAAACGATGCTGTTGCAAATTTTGCAGTACGTAAAGTCAATCCATCTGCGACACCCCCTGTCACGCCTTGAATAGTTATAATTCCAATAAACACAACCATCATAAACCCTAAACAAACCATACTACTTTGTTTTAGCAGCGATGTAAGATTACTTAATTTATATTTATCAGCAATATAATTTGTACATTCTAAACCTGCACTAATCATAAGAAGCGGAAAAACTACCGTTTTTACTAAATTACTAATCATACCTACTACAATAACCATCAATGGAGAAAATAGTGAAGCAGAAGTTAACGCTCCTACTCCCGCAAGTAACGTGATCATCAAAGGTAATATAGCTTCCATAAAAGTAACCATACTGTCTATTGTTTTCGCAGCAATTTGCAATGCATGATAAAATGCCGTTAACGCAATAACGGATAAAAATACAAAACACACGCTATACGCCAACATTGCAATAGATGAATTTTCAAAAGAATTTTGCAAATTTCTAAGCAATGTACAAAGTACAGCTAGAAAAAGTAATTTTCCCATAATTTCTGCATTCGTTACTATTTCATGAAAAATTTTTCGCATGATATCATTGCCAATACCTGTAAAATCAAGATCAAGCCCTTTTTCTGCAATTTTCTTAATTGTCGCTATATCCAATGAGGGAACCGTCACTGTTAAATCTTTATTTATATCATCTATAAAATGATTTACTGCATCCGTAGATAAGGTTGAAAAGACCTCAGACTCTATTTCATCGCTATTTACTACTTCTTCAGCATATACGTTCGTTGTAAAAAGAAAAAAATAAAGAATTATGGTAAAAAATTTTTTCATTTTATCACCCTATGGTATTAGTTTTACAATAGTATCTAAAACTAAAGCAATAATTGGAACTGCCATGACCATTACAAATACTTTTCCTGCAAACTCAATTTTACTTGCAACCGCTCCTTCTCCTGCATCACGACAAACTTGTGCACCAAACTCAGTGATGTAAGCAATTCCAATAATCTTTAAAAGAGTATTTAAGTATAGCGAGCTAATTTGCGCCTTTTCCGCTAGGTCGCGAAACAATGTTAAAACTACATCGATTTTGCTTAATACTAATAGAAAAATTATTGCAGCTAGTGCCAAACTTAATTGAACAGCCATTTCCGGTCTATCCCTGCGAATAACGAGAATTAATAATGTAACAATAAATCCTAAACCAATAATTTGCACTATTCCCATAGCTACACCTCTTATAACGTCATTGTTCAAAGTTTTCCTCTGGAAAACCTGCCACTCAACGTTTCAACGAGGCGGGAGATATATGCTCACCGCCTGTTAATTACAATTATGCCTCCACCTATAGAGGCGGGAAAATCTTTTTCCGAGTTATAAGAGCTTAAAAACATCTTGTACTGTGTGAAATAAACGCCCCAAGAGTTCAACAACCCAAAGTAAAACTAAAGTAAATCCAGCCAATGTGCATAAGTGTGCCATATCTTCTTTCCCTGCTTGTTTTAATGCAGTATGGAATACAGATACTAAAATCCCAACGCCTGCAATCTTAAATAATAAATCTAATCCCATCCTCACCCCTCCAAGGCTCCTAAATCAACATTAGAATAATTAATAAGCCGCTGCATAACCCTAGATATCGATACATTTTACAATTTGCATCACAATTTCTAGCAGCTTCACCGGCTAAGAAATCAAGTCTTTTTTCAATCATTGTTAAATACTTTTCTTGTTCAATTCTATCCATAATTCCCAACTGACTAGCAAAAAGAATCAGAACTTCTTTATCCTCTTGATTCAATGCCAATTTTTTTTCATAAACAGAAAGTGTTTGTATAATTGCGCCCTTAGGTGTAAGCGTGTAATCCTCTTGCAATCTTTTAGAAAAATCCGAAAAAAAATCTGCCGTTATGCCTTCTATCCCTTTACTACAATCCGCAATCCCCTCAGATAAAGGAACTGCTCCGTAAGTCATATATCCTTTTAGCGATACAATACAACTTAAAATTTGCCGTATGTGCCTTGCTCTATTTTGACATTGTTTTGCTAAATATAACCCAAAATATGTACACGAAAATAAAATAAAAATACTGCCAGCAATTTTAAACCACATGAAATCACCAACCTTTATATTGAAAATATCGCCGCTTCAGTTTTTGCATCAATAATTTCCTTTACCGTTCCAATGGATGGTCTATTCGTCAAAATTATATAACGTTCAAAATAACGTTGCCGAATTAAATCTGAAATATAAGGCCTATTTGCTATATCAGATATAGAACTTCCATGCACTGTAGATATTACACTTACCCCTGCATGTAGTGCTTCTTCTAATGCAACGACATCCTCTTTTCTTCCCAATTCATCTGTAACAATTACAGCAGGTGCCATAGTTCTAATTAACATTAAGATGCCCTCTGCCTTTGGACATCCATCTAAAATATCAGTTCGCATCCCTATATCCATACACGGTACTCCATCTCTTACAGCTGCTAATTCGCTCCTTTCATCAACTACCCCAACTTGTACACCTTTAAAAAAAGAACATCCATTACTAAAATTTCTTATTAAGTCTCGCAATAAAGTAGTTTTCCCCGCCCGTGGCGGTGCGACGATTAAAGTATTTAAAACATGGCTTTCTTTTATTAAATATGGGATTATTGGCTGTGCACAATGAATCACACTTTTGGCAATTCTAAAATTTAATGAACTAATATTTTTTAAAGCTTTAATATGTCCATGATCCATAATTGCTTTTCCTACAAATCCAACTCTATGACCACCTTCAATTGTAATAAATCCCAATTTCAATTCCTCTTCTAAAGCATAAATGGAATTTTTACTTATCATTTGCATAATTTTTTGTAAGTCTGAACATTTACAAATATAACTGTTACCATTTGACTTTAACACCAACTCCATTGCCGGTACAATCAACAAAACCGGTTGATTAACCCTCAATCTAATCTCAATTACATCTTCTAATATGCATTTATCTACTAACATTAATAGTTCTATTAAATTATTAGGCAAATAACGATGTATAATCTCTGTAAAAAACATAAAGTCTCCTCTAGTCTTATATCATCTTTCTACTATAAATATGCAAATACTAAAAAAAATAGTACAACTATTAAAAGAGGGCATGAAAAATATTTCATGCCCTCTTTTAAAACAATATTTTATTTTATAAAACAACTACTTTATTATAATCCAGGATGATGAGAACCGTAATGATTATCATAATCATCTTCTTCATGAACTTCTGAATAGTCGCAATCAATCATTGTGTCATAAACAACACCGCCACAATGCGGGCAGGTAACTTCAATATCTTCTTTTGCATCAAGTATATCAGCCTCAAAAGACACGTCTTCATGACATACCGGACATTGCATTTCTATAAGATCATCTTCACAAATACAATTTGAATCATACACTTCATCTTCTAAATCGTTCAAATCTTCATCTAACGTTTCTACATAGCTTTCTAAATCTTGTTGTTGTAAATAAATATCCTCAACATCTTCTGCCATATCATTAAGAACATCGATAATATTTAATAATACTTTTCCTTCTGGTGTATGTTCATCTACATTTAAACCTTTTGTTAATCCATGTAAATAAGCAACACGTTCTTTAATTCCAGACATATCAAAACCTCCTTTTAGCACATATAACGGATTCTAATTGTATTATGCTTAAAAAACCAGGTTCTATGCTAAAAACAAAAAAGCTGTCATAAAAATTATTTTATGACAGCTTTTTAATTCTGAAAAGCATCGCTTATGCTCTTTCGATATAATTTCCTGTACGAGTATCAATACGTAATACATCACCTTGATTGATAAATAAAGGAACACGAACAGAATAGCCAGTCTCAAGTTTTGCCATTTTTGTTGCACCTGTTGCTGTATCACCACGTACACCAGGATCGCATTCTACTACTTCTAACTCAACAGAATTTGGTAAATCGACGCCAATAATACTACCTTTAAAAGTTTGTAAACTAATGTCCATATTTTCTTTTAAAAATTTTAAAGCATCGCCAAGTTGCTCTTTTGTAAGTTCTGTTTGATCGTAAGTTTCATTATCCATAAATGTATACATACCATCATTTTCATACAAAAATTGCATTGCACGATTTTCAAGATGCGCTTTAGGCAATTTTTCATTTGGGTTAAACGTACGTTCAACGACTGCACCAGTTTTAACATTTTTAATTTTAGTTCTTACAAACGCAGCACCTTTACCAGGTTTTACATGTTGGAAATCAACAATTTGCCATACAGCATTATCAATTTCAAGAGTTAAACCTGTTCTAAAATCACTACTAGATATCATTACTTAAGCCCTCCACATCCCATATTATGGGTTTATTATAATTCTATTAAGTGTTTACTACTTTTGGTTAAAACTTCACAACCATTTGCAGTAACCACAACAGTATCTTCAATTCGCACTCCACCCCAATTAGGTAAGTACACTCCCGGTTCAACGGTAACTACCATATTTTCACGTAACTTACCACACGTGCTTAATGGTGATAAACGTGGAAATTCATGAATTGCAAGCCCAACGCCATGTCCTAATCCATGTCCAAAGTATTTACCATAACCAGCATTAATGATAATTTGTCTTACTTTATTATCTATTTCTTTACCTGTTTTATGGATACTAATCGCCGCTTCACCAGCTAAATGTGCATCTAAAACAAGTTGATAAATATCTTTTTGCTTTGCCGTTGCCTTACCTACACAAACAGTTCTTGTTATATCAGAATGATATCCATTGAAAACAGCGCCAAAATCCATTGTTACAAAATCACCATCATCAATTTTCTTTTCTGATGCAACACCATGAGGTAAACTACTTCGTATTCCAGAAGCAACAATTGTGTCAAAAGCTGGCTTTTGCGACCCTAATTTGCGCATATAATTTTCTAATTCAACAGCAACTTCCAGTTCTGATATGCCCGGTTTAATAAAAGATAAAATATATTCAAAAGCTTTATCACTAATTTCTACAGCCTTTTTTAAGTCATCTATTTCTAATTTATCCTTTACTGATCGCAAGGCATCAAGCTCAACCGGTTTTAATTGAATATCATGTGTTACTTTAGCTAATTGGGCAAATTCATTATAAGTAAAAAAATCACCTTCGAAACCAATCTTAGCAAAACCATTTCTTTGTATAACTTCAGCTAGTATTTCTATAATACTCTGCTTATGTTCAATAATTTTAAAACAAGTTGCTTGTTTAGTTGCTTGTTCAACATAACGAAAGTCAGTAATTAAATCTGACGTTTTGGCACTAATTAGCAATATTCCAGAAGTTCCTGTAAATCCACTAAAATATCTTCTATTCTCTGGTTTATTAATAACGATTGCATCTAAATTTTCTTTAAACAGAAAATCTCTTAAATTACTTAAACGAGCATTCATTCGCCCGCCTCCCTATACATAATTCGGCAAGCAGCTTCTAATGCAACAAAATAGCTATCACTGCCAAATCCACAAATTTGTCCAACAACAACAGGAGCTATAACGGAATGATGTCGAAACTCTTCTCGCTTATGAATATTAGATAAGTGAACCTCAATCGCTGGGACACGAATTGCAGCTAAAGCATCACGCAAAGCGATACTATAATGGGTAAATGCCGCAGCATTAATAATAATGCAATTATAATCTCCATCTGCGGCTTGAATTTTATCTACTAAAACACCTTCATAATTGCTTTGTACAGATTCAAACAAGATTCCCAACTCGTTACATTTTTTTCTTAACCCTTCATTAATATCATCTAAAGTTGTAGAACCATAAATATGTGGTTCACGTTTGCCTAATAAATTTAGATTAGGTCCATGCAAAACTAAAATTTTCTTCAATTGCATCACTGCCTTATACGAAATATAGCTTTATTATTTTATCATAAAATAGATATATTGACTAGAAAATATTTGGTTAATCAAATATTTTCACTTATTAGTATTTTCTTTTTTCAACAAAATTATTTTCTCTATATCCCAAGAATCATACTTTATAAAAGCAAACAATAAGAGATGCTATAGCTGTCTGAGTTAATACGACAACCTTAGCATCTCTTAACACCTTAAATTTAAGAAGCAAAATAAGATAGATTTATCTTCTTTGTAACCAGCTTGGTAATTCTGGCATCTCTAATTTAGGCTGTTGAATTTTCTTTCCTTCAGCGGCTGGACTAGTACTTACCGTTGCTTTTTGTGGAACGATTTCATCAAATCCAGTAGCAATAACAGTAACACGAACCTCATCTTCTAGAGATTCATCAATAGATGAACCAAAGATAATATTCGCTTCTTCATGTGCAGCATCTTGAATAATTTGCGATGCTTCATTTACTTCAAATAAAGTTAAATTCGGGCCACCACAAATATTATATAATACACCTCTTGCACCTTGGATTGAGGTTTCGAGTAATGGGCTATTAATTGCCGCTTGTGCAGCAGAAACAGCAGCATTTTCGCCTTTACCAACACCGATTCCCATAAGCGCAGAACCAGCATTATTCATAACAGAATTTATATCAGCAAAATCAAGGTTAATTAAACCTGGCACAGCAATTAAATCAGAAATACCTTGAACACCTTGACGCAAAACGTCATCTGCAATTGAAAAGGCATCCATCATTGATGTTTTTTTATCAATAACTTGCAATAAACGATCATTCGGAATTGTAATAATCGTATCTACTTTTTCTTTTAAATTTGCAGTCCCCATTTCAGCTTGTTTAAGACGTCTCCGACCTTCAAACGAAAATGGTTTTGTTACTACACCAACAGTTAAAGCACCTAATTCTCTAGCACATTCAGCGACAACAGGAGCCGCTCCCGTTCCTGTTCCGCCTCCCATACCAGCTGTGACAAATACCATATCTGCACCCTTTAAAGCTTGCATAATCTCTTCGCGACTTTCTTGCGCCGCCTTTTCACCAATTTCTGGATTTGCCCCTGCTCCTAACCCTTTTGTTAGTTTTTCACCGATTTGAATTCTTTGTGGCGCCATTGCATGAAGCAATGCTTGTGCATCTGTATTTACTGCTATAAATTCAACACCTTGTAGGCCTGAAGAAATCATGCGATTTACAGCATTATTTCCACCACCACCAACACCGATTACTTTAATTTTGGCAAACTGATTTAGATCGTTATCTAACTCAATCACTGCACGTTCCTCCTCATCCAAGTAGACATTATAAATACAACATAATTTTCTATTCCTTCTCCGAAAACAAGGTCTTTTATTAAACGCTTTATACTAAATCACCTAGTATAAACCATCATAAATATACCTTAAAATAAAACTTTCGTACATTTAAAATAGAACAAAACTACACTACAATACTTAAAATTCAACACAATTTCCTGATTCCCTTTATCTGTTATAAAAATTTTTTAAAAATTTTATTATTAGGATAAAAGTCTTAGAAAACCGATCATTTCTTTAAAAAATAACGTCTAATAATTGCCAAGTTTTGAAATATGCGTAATCCAAATGCCAGCATTGCCACATAATAAAGATCTATCCCTAATCTATCTCCGATATAAACTAAAACTGCAGCCATTAATGCATTAGTAAAAAATCCTGTAATAAACACCGTATTATCAAATTTTTCTTCCGCAGCTGCTCTAAGCCCACCGAACACTGAATCCAACGATGCCAACAATGCAACTGAAAATAATTTCGCATATTCCTGAGGAATTGTAATTTGAGATAACGTCCCAATAATAATCCCAATAATAAGTCCAACAATAGGTAACGTCATTTTACTTTTCCTCCTTTACCGGTTGCGCATAAGAAAAATGATATGTGCCTTTATATGCAGGAACATGAATATTTTCCTCTGGTTTAATATTTACTTGAATTCCCCAAAATTGTAAAGTTTCCACTACACCTCCGCGCATTTTTAAGGAATTTTCTAAATTTTTCTTATCCCCAATCGCACGAATTTCATAAGGAGGTGAGTATCTTGTATTATTCACTGATAAAGTAGGCCCAGCACAACGTATCTCAGAACTAGAAATTAAACGCTGCTCATTAATCGAAATTACCTCTGCACCAGCAGCCCATAATTCATTAATAACCTTTAAAATATCATCATCATGAATTAAATATAAGTTCGGATTTTCACCTGTTTTCGTTTGTCTCTTACTATCATCAATTGTAACTACAACCCCTGGTCCATCAACTGCAAGTAATCCAGCTCCCATTTTTAAGCTCTCTATTTCACCCGATTGAACTTCTTTACTCGAACTTCTTTTTAAGCTTTCAACTTCTTCTAAAAGCAAATCTCTTTCCTTTTCTGCTTGCAAAAGTCTCTGCGATAAATCTTCTATTCTTTGAAAAGGAACCGTTGAGCGGATATCTTGCGTTGTTCTAAATTGAACAGCCAGCATCAGTCCTAAAACCACACAAACCAACGCAATTGCCGCCTGCCCCTGTCTTATTGGCAACATTTTACTCCTCCTTAACTATTGTTTGAATTTTATAAATGGCGAAGCAAAAGTTAAATCAATATATTCTATTGCTAAATTCGTTTGCTTTAATTCTTGCAGAAATTCTTCAGTAACTTTTGCTTTTTCTTCTACCCTATCCATACTCCCAATACGCACTTGAACTGCATTATTCGTATAAGCTACAATTTGTTGATTATTTGCTAAATTGATTTCCGAAATCTGATTTAACGTTGCCTCATTTAACATTGCCAAATATACCAAAGTCTGTTTTATATCAGGTTGCTCTACTGAGTCTCCAACGTATAATCCACTTAAACTAATCCCTGTAAGCATTGGGATGTGAATCGTTTTTAAATTTTTATATGCAGTTAACACAATTCCATGTTTGTCCACTTCTACAAAACCATACTCACATGCAATACAAGCAATTGGCATTCTCTCTGTAACATTAATTTGAATCGTACTCGGAAACTTTCTTGTAACATCAACATCTGCAATTCTTAAATCTTTTTTTAGTTTCAATTGAATTTCTGTTGTATTCAATCGAAAAATATTTAAGTTTTCTGGTATACCTGCAATCTTATAAATTTCATCTTGTTCAATATACTTATTTCCTTCAACAATAACACTTCCAACCGTAAACATCTCCGATGTAATAAAGGAAAAGCATGTAACACTAAAAATAAAAATAAATAATAACGTTAAAAATAATTGTTTCGTTTTTCCTTGCTTTGCCACGGAATCAGTATTCAAACGAGATGTCTCCATTTTATCACCTCGATTCTTAATAAAATAAAACTTGATTCAGATGGAGTTAAAACTCTACCTAAAATTCAGTCACATTCATCCACAAATTACCGCTCTTTAAGTTTCACTTATAACAAATAGAATTCTATAAGCCTAACACCGAAACAAGTAATTTTATTAAATCTTTGTTTCGTAAAATGAGCAAATAAATTTAATAACTTAAATTATACAATAACTTAAAACTATAGATAAAGCAACTTATAAAACCATCTTAATTTTAAGATTGGGCTCAACTCTAAAAGTTGAGCCCAAAAATTATTTTGTTGCCATCAATAATAATTTTTCACATAATTCTTCAAAAGAAATACCAATAGCTTTCGCCGCTTTTGGGACAAGACTTGTTTCAGTCATTCCAGGAACTGTATTGACTTCCAACACATATGGAACATTATCAGCCCCTAACATAACATCTATTCTGGCAATTCCTTTACATCCCAATAGCTTAAAGGTTTTTAATGACATTGCCTGAATTTTTTCTGTTAAGTTATCATCAATCTTAGCTGGAACAATATAATCTGTTGCCCCTTTTGTATACTTAGACCGATAATCATATTTTCCCGAATGAGGTACAATTTCAATAATTGGCAGCGCACTCTTCTCCTTATCACCCCATACAGCAACAGTTAATTCTCTGCCTTGAATAAACTCTTCAACAAGAATATGTTCACTATATTTAAAGGAGTCTTCTATTGCTCTCTTTAAATCATCTACATTTTCTACAATGCTCACACCAATACTAGAACCTTGTGTAGATGCCTTAATTACTACAGGCAAAGAATATTCTTGAATAATTTCTTTTGTAATATTCTCTGATAAATCAGATCTTTCATACACGGTAAAACGTGGAGTGGATACATTCCCTGCTACAAATAAGCGTTTAGAAACCACTTTATCCATTGCTAATGCATTTGCCAAAACCCCTGATCCTGTATAAGGAATTCCCAAGAGCTCTAAAGCCCCTTGTAAATATCCGTCTTCACCATACTTACCATGAATTGCATTAAATACAATATCACACTTGCACTCTTTTAACTGATCAAATAAACGAGTCGGTTCAATTTCTAATCCTACAGCATTATATTCTTTATTTTTTAATGCTTGAAGAATAGCCTTTCCTGTATTTAATGAAACTTCGCGTTCAGCCGAAGGTCCACCCATCAGTACAACAATTTTTTTCTCCTTCATTCATCCAAATCTCCCTTTAGTCTTTTGCCCTAATAATTAAAGCACCTAGACTTTGCAAATTTATTTCAAAATTTTCATATCCTCGATCAATATGCTTAATATTTTCTATTGTAGAAGTTCCTTCTGCACCTAAGGCGGCTAAAACTAAAGCCCCACCTGCTCTTAAATCCATAGCTTCAACCGTTGCGCCTTTTAAGGTATTTACACCCCGAACCACAGCACTACGTCCTTCAACTAAAATTTTTGCGCCCATACGAGCTAACTGATCTACGTGTCGAAATCTATTTTCAAAAATAGTTTCGGTAATAACACTCGTACCCTCTGCTTTGCATAGTAAAGCCATCATCGGCGCTTGCAAATCAGTTGGAAACCCAGGGAATGGTAATGTTTTTATATCTATACCACATATTTTTTCTGCTTTAATTCTAATAAAGTCATTTCCTAATGAAATTCTAGCACCTAGCTCCGCCAATTTGTCAATCAAAGCAAATAAATGTTCAACTGTGATATTTTCAATCACTACATTACCATTTGTTATTGCACCAGCCAGCAAAAAAGTCCCAGCCTGAATTCTATCGGGCATAATTGTATACTCAACTGGATTTAATCTTTTGACACCATCAATGTAAATGGTATCATTACCGGCTCCATGAATTTCAGCACCCATTTTAATTAAAAAATTTGTTAAATCAACAATTTCAGGTTCTCGAGCTGCATTGTGAATAATCGTTCTTCCTTCTGCCAAAACCGCAGCAAGAATAGCATTCTCCGTGGCTCCAACACTGGGAAAATCAAAGACAATTTTCTCACCAACCAAGTGAGATGCACTTAATGTAATCACTCCATGGTTCTCATCTACAAAAGCGCCAAGTCTTTCTAATGCTTTTATATGCAAATCAATTGGTCGATGTCCTATTGCACATCCACCTGGATAAAATATTGATGCCGTTCGGAAACGCCCCATAAGCGCTCCCATTAAAAAAATAGAAGCACGCATTTCTCGCATCAAATTTTCAGGTATATCTGTTTTATTTATCCCTTTTGCATCTATAAACAGCGTATTATTTTGATAAATAATTTCAGCTCCTAAATATTCCAAAATCCTCTTCATTAACATTATATCACTTAAATTAGGAACATCATGAATAACACTAGTACCTGCACATAATATACTAGCCGCCATAATTGGTAAGGCTGCATTTTTTGCTCCACCAATTCTAATATGACCATTTAATTGTACTTTACCTTCGTTGACGATAAACTTCTCCATCGCCGCTACCTCCTAGAAAAGTACAACCACCCTATATCCGCTGGCTAACAAAGTCTAACCCCACCTCTTTAGGCGGAAGTAAAGAACCTCCATAAGCCCTTGGATTATTCGTCTACCTTCAAGGGAGTTAGAACTGCCTTTGAATCAGACTTGTTTATGTAATTTTCATTACTTTTCTGAACTTAATAAGTCTACTAGTTCCTCACCCGTACGATAAATGTCCCCAGCGCCCATACTCATAACTAAATCGCCAGGCTTTACTACAGCCTCTAAATAGCCTGCAATATCTTCACGATTTGCAATATATACTGCTTCTTTACCTGTTTGCTTCTCAACCTCTTCCTTTATTACTTCACCATTAATCCCCGGAATAGGTTCTTCACCAGCTGAATAAATATCAGTTAAAACTAATAAATCTGCTGCTTCAAAACAAGAACCATATTCCTTACGTAAAAATTTAGTCCTTGTGTAACGATGAGGTTGAAATGCACAAATTAATCGATTGGGATTTGTTTGCCTTGCAGCATTTAATGTCGTGCTTATTTCTGTTGGATGATGGGCATAATCATCGACAATCCATACATCTTTTACTCTGCCCTTCGTTTGGAAGCGTCGTTTAGCTCCATTAAAGCAACGAAGTCCTGCTGCAATTTCTTCAATGGACAAGCCAATTTGATCCCCTAATGCAATCACAGCTAAAGCATTTTCGATATTATGCTTTCCTGGGATGTTGAGCATAATCGTTCCCATCTTTTCTTCATGATAATAAACATCAAAAGATGTACCCGCACCATTTGTACGAATATTTTTTGCAATATAATCCGCAGGATAATTTATGCCGTAAGACACAAATTTCCGTTCAAGATTCTGTGCAATATCACGAATATGCGCATTATCGAAACAAAGAATAGCTAAACCACTTTCCTTAGGAAGATTATTTAAAAATTGCTTAAATGTTTTTAATATATTCTCCATACTTCCATAAAAGTCCATGTGGTCATTTTCAATATTTGTTACAATCGCCATCTGGGGCGATAATTTCAAAAATGAACCATCACTTTCATCAGCTTCAGCTACTAAATATTCACTTTCACCAAGTTTTGCATTACTGCCAAAATAATCAACTTCTCCACCAATAATAATCGTCGGGCTTTTTCCAGTATGATCCAAAACAACTGATGCCATAGATGTCGTTGTCGTTTTTCCATGCGCACCAGCAACAGCAATTCCTTTTGCATGATTCATTAAAAAAGCTACAATATCAGAACGATGAAAAACTTTAATTCCTGCCTCTTTTGCCGCAACGACTTCTGGATTTTCTGCAGAAATTGCAGTAGAAACAACAATCGCATCTTTTTCTTTAATATTTTCTTTTCGATGCCCCTTATAAATAAATGCACCTAATCCTCTTAATTTTTCAACGATTTCAGACTCATTTAAGTCTGAACCGGAAACTTCATAACCTTTTTCTAATAAAATTTTTGCAATTGCACTCATGCCGGCACCACCAATACCGACAAAATGAATTTTTTTCATTGTCTTTAACAACAACCGTTCTCCCCTTTCTTGTGCGTCAACTTCTTTTATCTATGCGTGCTCTATTTTATGCGAACATAACGAAATCTGTTACGCTTTAGGAAGCATCTGAATGGCAATATCAGCAATGTCACTTGCTGCATTGGGTTTACCTAATGCCTTACTAGCTTTCGCCATAAAAGAAAGTTTCCCTTCTTCTTGTAACAAATTATTAATAATATCAATCAATTTTTTTCCCGTAAGCTCTTTGTCAAGAATCATTATTCCCGCACCAGCCTTTTGCATCGCTAGTGCATTATGTTCTTGATGGTTTTCAGCCGCATATGGGTATGGAATCAAGATAGCTGGAATTCCTCTGGCAGTTAATTCCGCAAGTCCAATTGCCCCAGCTCTAAAAATTGCTAAATCAGTAGCAGCTATTGCATCTGGCATATTATACAAATAAGGTTTTATGATAATATTGCCGACTTTTTCAATATCTATACTTTTTCGTCTAATCTTTGCGATAATTCCATTATACTCATCTTTTCCTGTAACGTGTAATAACTGAATCTCTTTATTTCCTGCAAAATGAGCATGAACATCAATCATTGCATTATTTATGCTCCTTGCACCACGGCTCCCTCCAGAAATTAAAATAGTCTTTTTATTTACATCTAACGCAAAATTTTCAATTCCATTTTCTCTACTTGCCGTTAAGACTTCTTTTCTTACTGGATTTCCAGTAAAAACTACTTTATCGGAATGAAAATACTTCTGTGAATCTGCATATCCAACCGCAATATGTCGAACGAATTTTGCTAAAATTTTATTTGTAATCCCGGGAATGACATTTTGTTCTTGAATCATCGTTGGAATTCCCATTAAGCTTGCTGCCAATAATATTGGTCCGCAGACATATCCACCCGTTCCAATCACAATATCAGGATTAAACTCCTTAATAATTTTTTTTGATTCCCAAATACTATGTATTGATTTACATAAAACCTTAATATTCTCCGTAGTAATCTTTCTTGCAAACCCCTTTACATGAATTGTTTTAAAAGCAATCTTTTCTTTCGGCACAATATCTGCTTCTAAGCCAAATTCCGTTCCTACATATAAAACTTCACAATCTTTCACTTTTTCCTTTATCATTCTAATCAAAGTAATAGCGGGGTAGATGTGTCCACCTGTCCCGCCACCCGAAACTATCATTCTCATTTTTTATAAACACTCCTTACAGAATGTAAATCACACTCATTTCAAATTCACGTATCGTGAGATGTTAAGCAGTATCCCAACACCAGCTAAAGTAAAAATCAAAGCAGATCCGCCAAAGCTTAAAAATGGTAATGGAATACCCGTAACTGGCATTGAAGCCGTCACAACTGCTATATTCATTAATGCCTGCACCAAAATCATTGTTGTTAAGCCTGCACTTAATATACTTCCATAAATATCAGGTGCCAGCATTGCCGTTTTTAATCCTCGCCATGCAAACAAAAAAAATAAAATTAATACTAAAACAGTCCCAATTAAGCCTAGTTCTTCTCCTAGTATAGAGAAAATAAAATCAGTATGTGGCTCTGGTAAATATAAAAATTTTTCACGACTGCGTCCCAATCCTACACCAAACAATCCGCCTGATCCTATCGCATATAAAGATTGAATAATATGATACCCCGTATCTAGAGGATCTGCCCAAGGATTACTAAAAGCAAATAACCGTTTCAGACGATACGGCTCTAGTAAAACCGCAGCAACAATGCCAATTAAGCCTACAGCACCTAAAGAAAATAAATGCTTAAGCTTTGCCCCAGTAACGAAAAGCAGGACAAAAACTGTTCCAGCAATCGATAACGCAGTACCTAAATCAGGTTCCTTAAGTATCAAGCCAAAAATAACCATTAAAACTGCCAATTGAGGCACAACCGCTTTTTTAAAATTGGTTATCATTGGCCGCATTTTCGCTAAATAGTATGCACTAAATAGCACCATACTTAATTTTGCAATCTCTGATGGTTGAATATAAATTGATCCAAATCCAAGCCATCGCCTAGCACCATTTACCACTTTGCCCATGCCAGGAATGAGTACCATGATCAATAAAATAATTGTTGCAATCAAAATTGGTTTAGAAAACTTCTGCCAAACATGATAGTCCACGTTCATTGTAAAAAACATTGCTAAAATTCCAAGGCCTGCCCAAATCAACTGTCTTTTTAGAAAATAACAACTATCATCAAAATTAACATTTGCTGAAACTGCACTCGCACTGTATACCATAATAATACCTAATCCAAGCAAACACAATACAGTGTAAAAGATTATATAATCTGGAGAACCTCTTTTAGCAATCAAATGAACGACCTCCTATTTTAAATTACATACGAGACGTTTAAATACTCTACCGCGTTCTTCAAATCCATCATACATATCAAAACTAGCACAAGCTGGAGATAACAAAACTACTTGCGGTGGTTTAGCCAAACGATATGCTGCCATAACGGCATCTTCCATGGAATATCCACTTTCATGGATATTATCAATTCCGTTTTCAATCGCAACTTTCTTAAAACGAGCGGCTGCAGCTCCAACTAGAATTAATGCATCTACTTTTTGCTTTATCAACTGCATAAATTCAGTCAAATCTGTATTCTTATCATGCCCTCCAGCAATTAAAATAATGTGTCCAGCAAAGGATTCTAACGCTTTTATCGCTGATTCCGGATTAGTCGCTTTAGAGTCATTGTAATATTGTACTCCATCAATTGTACAAATTGGTTCGATTCGATGTTCTACTCCTGGAAAACTACTAAGAACTCTTATCATATCTACCGGTTTAACACCCGCCAAAAATGCAATCGCAACTGCGGCCAATGCATTTTCGACATTATGCCCGCCTTTAATTTTCAATGCATCAATAGAACAAATTTCATACTTTATGCCATTCCAAACAACAACCAATTGCTGATTCTCAACAAATGCACCCTCAGCTAATTGGGTTAAACGACTAAAAAACATTACCTTCCCTTTTGCACGTTTTGCCATAGATTGAACTTTTTCATCATCAAAATTTAACACTAAATAATCATTTATATCTTGGTTTGAAAAAATAGATTCTTTCACGTTTTGATAATTTTCAATGGATCCATGTCGTGCTAAATGGTCCGGTGTCAAATTTAGAATTGCCGCAACTTTAGGTTTAAATTGGGAAATACCTTCTAACTGATAACTAGAAATTTCCGCAACTACAACATCTTCTTTCCCTACACTAGCAGCTTGCGCAGATAAAGCCATTCCGATATTGCCACCAACTGCGACTTTATGACCTAACAATCCCATAAGCTCCCCTAAAAGTGCAGTGGTTGTTGTCTTGCCATTCGTTCCCGTAATCGCATAGATTGGTGCTTTACTCAAACGATACGCAACTTCTATCTCACTCATCACTTCAATATTTCTCATCTTTGCTTTTTGTATAATCTCAATTCCAATCGGTACTCCAGGTGAAACAATTAAATAATCTAAATTATCTAACATACTTTCCTCTTGAGGTTTCCCAAGCAATAAAGTAACACCACAATTCTTTAGTTCCTGTAAGTCAAATTTTATTTTTTCTTCTGGCTTTGTATCACTTAGTGCAACATTAGCTCCTAACTTCTTACATAGTTTTGCCACGCCAATCCCACTAATTCCAGCTCCTAATACAATTATATTTTTATTTAAAAAATTCATTAAAGAAAACGCCTCCTGCTAAATCGCTAATCTAATCCACTATTCTTCAATAGGCTGTTTTATTCATATGAATAAAACAGCCTATTGATATCTAACCTTGTATTAATAATAAAATTGCCAAAATACTAAACAAAAGACCTACAAACCAAAAAACAGAAACAACTTTAACTTCCGACCATCCAGATAATTCGAAATGATGATGAATCGGACTCATTAAAAACACTCTTTTTCCACGTGTTTTAAAAGAAGTTACTTGAATGATGACCGATAATGCCTCTAAAACAAAAACGCCACCGATAAGGATCAGTAGAATTTCTGTTTTAGTCATTACTGCTACTGCAGCTAAAGCTCCACCCAATGCTAAGGACCCTGTATCCCCCATAAAAACTTTCGCTGGATGAATATTAAACTTTAAAAAACCTAATGCGGCACCAGCAACAGCACTACAAAATACAGCTAAGGCTTCTTGTTCAAAATAAATGCAAACCAAAGCATATGTAAAAGCTGCAATCGTTGCTGTCCCAGCAGCTAATCCATCAAGTCCATCCGTTAAATTCACAGCATTTGTCGTACCAACTAGCACTAAAAAAATCAAAATATAATATAATGCCCCTAAATGAATCTCTTGGTTAAGAAACGGAATCCATAAATCCGTTCCCCGCCCCATATAGTTTTCTGCAATATAAGCCAGCGCTGCTGCCATAATAATTTGCCCAAGCAGTTTTTGCTTTGCTTTTAATCCTAAATTTCTTTTTAAAACAACCTTAATAAAATCATCAATAAAGCCAATAATTCCATGGCCTAATGTAACAAATAACGCCATCCATAGTTCCATCGATGACCAATAGAAGAAGTACCAATTACAAAACAGTGTACAAATTGTCACTGAAGTCAAAATCATAATTCCACCCATAGTAGGCGTTCCTGATTTCGCATAATGACTTTTAGGCCCTTCTTCACGAATACTCTGCCCAAATTTTAAACGGCGTAAAATCGGTAAAAAAAATGGACCTAAACAAAGAACAATCATAGCAGCAAGAGTTACTATACTAATAAGTACCGTAGTAGATGATATATAAGTTAATAATTCCATTCTTTTCCCCCATTTTAAAGCAGATCTATCACTTTTTCCATTTGCATTCCACGCGAACCTTTAAATAAAATTGTATCTTTGGCTTTTAATAATTTTCTCAATGCAACTCCAGCTTCATTATGACTTTTACAATGGATTGCTACAATTGCACCTTTTTGAGCTTCTTCCACAATCCATTTGGACATTTCGCCAACCGCCACAACAATATTTACCCCTGCCTGCACTAGCTTTTGCCCAACTTTTTTATGTGATTGTTCTGATATGTCACCAAGTTCAAGCATATCACCCAATACTGCAACTGAGCGATCTTTCGCCACTTCTTTTAATGTATCAATTGCCGCCATCATAGACATTGGACTTGCATTATAAGCATCGTTAATTACCGTATAATTTTTCACTTGCATTACTGCTAAACGCATTCCACTAGCAGTGAAATTAAACAAGCCACATCTAACTTCATCTGCTGTTAGATTCAAATATTCTGCAACCGCAATCGCTGCTAAGGCATTATAGACATTATGTCTTCCTACCATAGGAAGAGTAAATTCTTCTACCTTTCCCCTATAGTCGCAGCTAAACTTCGTACATGCATTATTCGTTTCAATCTTAGTTGCATTAAGTTTGCAATCATCGCCACAGCCAAATAAAATAAAATCTCCTTTTACTTTATTTTTCATCTGCTTCACATAGGAATTATCCCCATTTAAAATAACAAATCCGCCTGTGTCCATTTCCTCTACCAATTCAGCCTTTGCCAAAGCGATATTTTCCATAGAGCCTAAAAGTTCCATATGCGTTTCACCTACATTCGTAACAATTCCGATTGTAGGCAGCGCAACATTTGCCAATTGACGAATTTGATTAAAGCCTCTCATTCCCATTTCAACAACGGCAACATCATGTATCCTATCCATTTGAAGTAAAGTTAACGGTAAACCAATTTCATTATTAAAGTTCGCCTGTGTCTTTAGCACATTAAATTTACTACTTAGAATCGCCGCTGTCAAATCCTTGGTCGTCGTTTTTCCATTCGAGCCAGTAATCGCAATCACAGGAATCGAAAATCGCTTGCGATGTGCTTTTGCCAAAGATTGATATGCGACAAGCGTATCTTCTACTTCTATAATGGTTGCATCTAAGTTTTCCAATTCACTTTCACTATAGTTTTTACTAATAATCACTCCACTCGCGCCATTTGCAATCGCACTTTCTAAAAAATCATGCCCATCAAATTTTTCACCTTGCAACGCAATAAATAATGCATCCTTTTGAATCTTCCTCGTATCAGTAATAACACCTTTGAACTGATTGTCTTTAACCCTTCGTATTATGCCTTGTGTAGCGGCCACTACTTCCTCAATTGTAAACCCTGGCATTATCTAAGCCTCCTAAGCACATCTCTTGCAACTTCCTTGTCATCAAAATGAATGGTTTTGTCTTTAAGGATTTGATAATTTTCATGCCCTTTACCAGCAATAATGACAATATCCCCCTCACTTGCCATAGAAATTGCTTCTTCAATTGCTGATTTTCTATCTGTAATCTTTTTATGTTTTTTATCGCCAATAGCCTCCAGAACTCCTTCTTCAACTTGCGATAAAATAAACTCTGGATCTTCTGTGCGCGGATTATCAGACGTAGCAATGACAACATCCGATAACTGCGCCGCAATTCTTCCCATAATTGGACGTTTTGTGCGATCGCGGTCACCACCACAACCAAATACAGTAATAATATGCTGCTTTGCAATTTGTCTTGCCGTTTTCAAAATATTCTCAAGTCCATCGGGTGTATGTGCATAATCAACAATAACGCTAAAAGTTTGACCTTCATCCACCAGCTCAAACCTTCCTGGGACGCTCTCAAATGATTCTAATGTCTGTTTTATAACATCTGCTTTAATTCCTTCTGCAAACGCAGCGCCTACCGCCCCCATAACATTATATACATTGAAAATCCCCGTAATCTTCAGATTCAAATCCAGATTTGCAAAATTACTATGGATACTAAACTTAGCCCCATTCGCCAGTACATTAATATTTTCAGCTTTTAAATCTGCATTTTTGTGAATTGCATAGGAAATAGTTCTGCATTCCGATTTTGCAAGCATTGCTTTTGCCGCACTATCATCAATATTAATCACCGCAGTTTTATTTTCTTTACAATTTGTTAATAAAGTTAAAGATGCAAATAATTTTGATTTTGCCTCAATATAATTTTCAAAAGTCTTATGAAAATCAAGATGATCTTGCGTAACATTTGTAAACACAGCAGTATCAAATTCACACCCTGCAACACGGTTTAAAGCAAGCGCATGTGAGGACACTTCCATCACGACATAGTCCATTCCCTTTGCTTGCATATCTGCTAAGATAGCCTGCAAATCGATAATATCAGGCGTTGTATTATGAATTGGCAATATTTCATCTTCTATCATAATTTGAATTGTCCCAATAACGCCAACCTTAAAGCCAGCATTACGCAATATTGCTCTAATTAAATAGCTTGTCGTTGTTTTTCCATTTGTCCCTGTTATTCCAATCATTCTTAATTTTCTTGCCGGATAATCATAAAAATAAGGTACGATTGTCTGTATTGTAGCTTTGACATCATCAACCTTGATTATTGTTACCCCATCAATTTCTACAATGTCTTTTTCAACTAATACAGCAACAGCACCATTTTGTACAGCTTGCAAAATATAATTATGTCCATCCACTTTTGCTCCTGGAATACATACAAATAAACTATTTTTTCCGACTTTTCTTGAGTCATGTTCTATTGTATCAATACACTTATTTCCATCGCCAATAATTTTAGCTTCTGGTAATAAATCAATTAGCGCTCTTATCTTTTTTCCCATTTTCGGTTTCCTCCTACGATTGTCTGTTAAAACTTACCGCCAAAAACAATTCTATATGAATCATTATAAAAAGTCTATTGCTTTTTATTTGAAGTTGCTATTTTTTCGATCTTTAAATAAGTTAATATATCTCCCATTGCATTACGAAAAACAGGTGCCGCAATCTGGCCACCATAATAAGGTCCCACAGGCTCATCAATAACAACCAGCAAAACAATTTGTGGTTTATTCGCCGGTGCAAATCCAACAAAAGATGCAATATATTTTCCCTGCATATATCCACCATCGCCAACCTTTTGCGCTGTACCAGTCTTTCCACCAATAGAATATCCCTCTATATATGCATTCTTCCCAGTTCCATTAGCAACTACACTCTCTAGTACTGAACGAACTTTTGCTGATGTCTTTTCTTCAATCACTCGTTTTGTTGAAATTGGTGAAAAATCCTCTATTATATTACCATTGTTATCTTTTATTCCTCGCACAATTTGCGGCTTATAATAAAGTCCTCCATTAATACACGAAGATACTGCATTTGCTAATTGTAAAGGAGTAACTGCGATACTTTGCCCCATAGCCATAGTCGCCAAGTTTATTGGCACAGCTTTGCTCCGTTTTATCATAATCCCTTTTGCTTCACCAGGTAAATTTACTTCTGTTTCTTTGCCTAATCCAAAATCCTCTAAATAGTCATAGAATTTATCAACACCTAACCTAAGTCCAACAGTAACAAAACCAGTATTACAGGAATTTTCTACAACCTCTTTAAAGGTTTGACTTCCATGTCCTCCATGTTTCCAACAATGAATGGTTCTACCTTGCACATCAATTCCGCCAGAATCAAAAAAATAATCATTTAACTCAACTACATTACTATCTAACGCTGCTGACGTTGTTAATATTTTAAATGTCGAGCCTGGTTCATAGGCATTTGATATTGCAATATTCCGCCAAAGTGATGACGGATAAGCCGTAAAATTATTTGGATTATAATCAGGCCTGCTTGCCATAGCTAAAATTTCTCCCGTATCCGGCTTCATTGCTATCATTGTTACAGCTTTTGCCTGCGTTTCGTGCATTGCCTTGTCAAGTTCTCTTTCCACTATTTGTTGAATCACCATATCAATTGTTAAGTAAACATCATTTCCATCTACTGGCGGAATATATTTATGAATTGCATGTGGTATCTCGCACCCTTTAGCATCGTATTCAATAACAATATTACCTCTAATACCTTTAAGATATTCATCATAGGTAAGCTCTACACCATCTAGTCCTTGGCTATCTAATCCGGAAAATCCAATAATATGACTTGCTAAATTGTCATGCAAATAATAGCGTTCCCCTTCTTCGGTCAAACCAATCCCTGCTAAATTAATTTTTCTCACTAAAGTAGCTTGCTCATCTGTAACTTTTCTCGCAATCCATGTAAACGCCTGACGCTTTTTTAATTTATTTAATGTTTTGCTTGTATCTAAATTCAAAATAGCAGCCAATTCGGCTGCTGTTTTATCAACATTTTCTATTTCTGCAGGTATTGCATAAACAGATTCTATACTATTACTTATCGCTAATTCATTTCCGTTCCGATCAAATATTTTTCCTCTTCTTGCCTCCACAGGAATATTGCGAATACGCTGATTGATTGCATTTTCTGTTAACCATTCACTCTGATAGAATTGAATAAAAACAAGACGGCAACCAAGTCCAATCATAACTATCGCAATAAACAAAAAAAACACCGCTAATCTTCGCCGAACAGTAATTCCTGTTGTTGACGCCAATAGTCTCTCCTCCAATACCAAGAATCGACTATATCAAGAAAATTTGTTAATTAGCATTTTTAGATGCAAAGTAAACTTCTTCTGGCACAACCATTTGCAATTTATCTGCAGCTAACGATTTTATCCGTTGTGGTGATTTTAATCTAGCAATTTCTAATTTTAACTGTTCATTATTTTTTTCTAATTTACTAATCTTCGATTTCGTTTGCACTAACGCATAGCCATTACTAACAATAGCTTCACTTCTAACTGTAGTAATCATCGCCATTACTGCAAATAGCGCAACTAAAATTAAACATTTACTACGTAAAGCAACGTTTAATTTTGGTACTTCTATTCGTGCAGCAGATTCTGAAATACTTTGCTCTTGATATAGTTCATACTCTTCTTTTCTCTTCACTAACATTTGTATTTCCTCCTCAATAAAATTAGAACAAAACTAACGTTTCTCCGCTATTCTTAACTTTGCACTACGCGCCCTAGAATTTTCATTTAACTCTTCCATAGTAGCTACTAAAGGCTTACCAATAATTTTTATTTCAGCCTTATGATTACAAACACAAACTGGCAATCTAGGCGGGCAAACACAGCCTTTTGCCAAAGCTTGCAACGTTTGCTTTGTAATCCTATCTTCTAACGAATGAAAAGTAATAATACATATACGTCCACCTGGCTTTAATAAAGATACTGCATCCTTAAATGCATTTTCTAAAATCCCCAGTTCATTATTTACCTCGATGCGAATCGCCTGAAAAGTCCGCTTCGCTGGATGTCCACCATCTTTGCGTGCCGCTACTGGAATTGCTCGTTTTATAATATCTACTAGCTCACCTGTCGTTTCGAGTAATTTTTCACTTCTTGCTTCAACGATAAACTTAGCAATTCTTTTCGCCCAACGCTCTTCTCCATATTGAAAAATAATCCTCGCTAATTCTTCCTCTGTATAAAAATTAAGCACATCATATGCAGAGAAATTACTATTTGTATCCATTCTCATATCTAGCGGCGCATCTTGCATATAAGAAAATCCGCGCTGCGCTACATCCAATTGATGTGATGAAACACCCAAATCAAATAAAAAACCATCCACTGCCTGAATACCTAGTCCAAGCAAAACATCTTTTAAGCTTTTGAAATTGCTTTGGACAATATCTACTCTACATTTCACATCTGACAACCGCTCTTTGCCAACAGCAATTGCTGTTGAATCTTGATCAATGCCAATTAAACGGCCATCAGCATTTAATTGATCTACAATGCGCTTAGCATGTCCACTTCCACCAAGTGTACAATCTACATAAATTCCACTTGGATTCTTCACTAAACCATTTATCGTCTCTTCCATTAACACACTAATATGATGAAATTCCAAAGTAACCTTCCTCTCATATACCCAAATCAGCTAAATGTTCAGCAATTTCTGTCACAGCAGGAGATAGCTGATCATTATATGAATTCCACGAATTCTTATCCCAAACTTCTACTCTATTTAAAACTCCAATAACAACAACATCTTTATCTAATTTTGCATATTCGCGCAAATTAGCCGGAATAAGGATTCTACCTTGTTTATCGCACTCAATTTGTGTTGCACCAGAAAAGAAAAATCTCATAAAAGCTCTAGCTTCGGGCTTCGATAATGGCAATTGCTTAAGTTTCCCTTCCAATACACTCCATTCAGAAGCTTCATAAATAAACAAACAATTATCAAGACCCTTAGTTAGAATAAAGCTAGTACCTAACTCTTCGCGAAATTTTGCAGGTAAAATCATTCGACCTTTTGTGTCGACTATATGTAAATATTCCCCCATCAACACATTGAATCACCACCAGCAATAAATTCACTCCACAACGTACCACTTTCCACCACTTTTTATGTCCAATTCGTTATTCAGTGAAAAACTCCTGCCATTTTTAATATTTTTCATAAAATTTTTTTTAAAATAGGTCCATTCGCCTATATAAATGATAATATCTATACAAAATCAACTTCTAATCAATCCCATGCGTTGAAAAAAACTAGTCAAATTCACTCTTAAACAAAAACTGCGAAAGGTCTTATCACTTTTAAAAATCGGTATTCTTTCTAGCGCATAAGGATTGCTTGCTTTATTGACATTTCCATATTGAATAGTGAATGCTGCCCTATAACCACACTCTTTTACAATTTTCTCCACATGAGAATTATATGCTCCCGTTGGATAAGCAATAAAATAATCATCCTTTCCCAAATGATAATCTAACGCAGCAGCAGATCCTAAAAGTTCATTTCTTAATATTTCATCATTAACATCGGTCATTGGAATATGCTGCATCGTATGTGAACCTATATAAAATCCATTTTCTTTTAACTCTTTTACTTGATCCCATGTAAGAAAACGTTCATCACTACTAATAAAATCAGTCACAATAAAAATTGTTCCTGTAAATCCATACTTTTTCATCACTGGATATGCATTTAGATAATTATCCACATATCCATCATCAAAAGTGATAAGTAAAGGTTTATCTGGCAATTCTTTATCAAACTCCATAAAATCCATTAAATCTTTTGGACTAATTGTAGTATACCCTTCTGACTTTAAATAACTCATTTGCTGTTCAAATTCTTCTGGTGATACAGATAAGGCAATTTTCATATTATCAACTTTGTGATAATTTAAAATTGTTATATTTGGTCCATCATTTAATAGAGGTCTAAAATTTTCTGAAATCGCTTTTGGACTTGACATAATAAAAGGTAATGCAAGCAATAAAAAAACTAAGATAATTATTTTATACCGTTCAGATTTTTTCATAAAAATCCTCCTCAACCTAACATCAATCAGTAAAGTATTAAATTCGTCCTTAATGAGACATTGTATTCTTTTTATCTATGCGATACTTCAAAATAAAACCTATGCAAATTACCAAAATAAAAAGGCTAAAAATCTGCTCTATATGCAAACCAGGATGTGCGCTAATATATAAAAATCCTAATACAAACCTTCCCATAGCAGCTCCACTTATTCCTAACATAAAGCAAACTCCCGTATAAAATTGTTTCTTTTTACTTTGCCAAGAATTAAAAATACATACACCACTAAAAACAACAACTTGCCAAACTGCTTGATATAATGCTACAGGACGAAAATATTCATATTGCTCGAACCCTGATGGCCGAAACGCATATTCAATATAGCCCGCAATCTTTCCCGTATCCGGCATCCCTATAACGGATTGATATGCAAAATGACCGAATTGATCCATTGCAATTCCAAAGATAACTCCCGGAATTAAAATATCTAACCAATACAGCATAGATATTTTCTTAGACTTGCAATAGTAGTAAAGAACAACTAGAAAACCCAAAAAAGCTCCATATATCGAAAATCCACCTTTAGTGAACTGAAAAATATCTATCCACTGCCCCTCATATAGTCCCCAATTTCGCAAGACATAGACAAGTCTAGCACTTATGATTCCCAATATTATAGATAAAATTAGCACATCTATAACTGGTGAAAAATCTTCATTACGTAATTTAACTTGCCAATAAGTAATGCATAATCCCATAATTATAGAAATACTTATTATCAGTCCATAACAATAAATATTTAAATCACCAATAGATAAAGCCACTATTTCCATAATTTCATCTCCTTTTTTTTTACTGCGTTTTCTATTCTAACTCCAACACTATAAATTTTCCAGTCTATTTTTATATAACTCTTATTAAAATAAAAAAAATATGATATAATAATTTAGTTAGTAAAAATTTATCCGGTGATGAACAGACTTTAATAAAAAGACTTGATTCAATAGAACATATTTTCTCTGAGTCCTAGTCGCACTTATCCTTGGACCTAGTTCCTCGTCTGTGCCCTGTGGGTATAACTCCTATTTGTAGAAAATGGGGACCTTGACGTGGTTTTGTTATCGGATAAAATTGAACTCTGTAAAAATTGGATGATTCATTGGTTTTCAGTCATATTTTTTAGTATTGCTGAATCAACTTTATTTTATCTTAAGGAGGAAAATAAATGCTTATTACAAAAGATATGGGGATTCTTGAAATTGTTCAAAAATATCCACAAACTGTAGATGTTTTCCGCGGCGCTGGCATGGGATGCCTTGGCTGTGCTGCAGCCCGTTTCGAAAATGTAGAACAAGGTGCTTCTGCTCATGGTATTGATGTTGATGCTTTAATCGATGCATTAAACAAAGCGGTAACCGCTGAATAGTTTTTTTACCATAACGAACAAAACGGGTGTTGCGCTTTCCTTGCAACACCCGCTTTTATTTTGCCAATTATTCTGTTACCTCAGAAAAATAGATGACTGTAACTGTATCTTCTGGTGTGATTCTCTTTTTGTAAATCACCTCAAAATCTGCGATAAGCTCCTCTTTAGTCTTTATGTCCGGATTTTGATGCCCTAAATCATTTGATGTCAAATCTGCTATTGTTTTAACTTGTGCTCTATCAATAAAAGCAGTGTACAATTTTCTTTTTGGTTCAAATTTTACACCTGTCGTAATCCAAACAATAGAATTTTCAGGAAAATGGTCGCGTACATCTCCTAAGCGAACAGTACAATTTTTTTGTCTTGCTAAAAGTAATTTTTCGTGTTTCTTGGCTTGGAAATTAAGTGCAAACATTTTATCGCGCTCCTTTAAGTAAAATAAAACCTAATTATGTAAGTTTCCTTTTCTGGAATAAATAAAATTTTATATTCATTCTCATATAAAATTTTACCATGAAAATTACAATTTATAAAGACAATGTAAAGACTAAATTATATAACCTATAAACAACTCTATTTACTAAATTTTACACTATACAAAATTACGCTATGACAAAGGTAGGCTTCCCTATGCAAGTAATTTCTATTAATAAACATAACTATAAAGTAAACATTGAGAAATCGGAACGAAAAACTATTGCAATTCAATTAGTTGCCCCTTATGCGTTAAAAATAAAACTACCTTTACAAATATCAAATAATGAAATAAAGACAATTCTTTTGAAAAAAGCAAAGTGGATTTACAATAAAAATCAGATAATCTTGAAAAATGAATCAATTCATATTAACCAAAATATAGAATTTGATTCTCTAATCCTATTTAAAGGAGAGCTAATAAAAATCTCCCCCTACCATAGCAATTCTATCTCAACAATTTTTTTAGATCAGAATCAACTCTATATTAATTCAAAAAACAAACAAGAAATTGCTAGAGAAATAAAAGCATGGTATATTAAAGAGGCATTATCTTATCTTAACGAGAGAAATATCTTTTGGTGTAAAAAAATGAATTTGAAAATAAATCGTTTAACAATTAAAGAACAAAAAACCTGCTGGGGCAGTTGCTCATCGAAGAAAAATATTAACTATAATTGGCGCATTATTATGGCTCCTTTATCTGTAATTGATTACCTTATCATACACGAATTATCCCATTTGATTCATTTAAATCACTCAGCAGATTTTTGGGATCATGTTGCCTTCTATTGTCCTAACTATAAAGATGAACGAAATTGGTTAAAAAAGAACAGCTATATTTTATCGAGTCTTTTTTCTAAATAAATATAGCTTTTACATAAACAATTCTATATATTAACAATTTAATAACGAAAGCTTATTATACTTTATTGTTTTCGCTTATTAAGTTATTAAGAAAATAAAAATTTGAGGAGGATTATTATGAAGTTTCATAAAATTTTATTAATTGTATCAATTTTATGTATGTTCCATGTAATTACGTATGCAAATGAAAATAATTCACTAACAATTAACACAATCACTGTTGAAGGAAATAGCGAAATGTCTATTGCACCTAACCAAGCAACTATTCAAATTGGAATTACTACCTCGGCAAACGATGCCGGTGAAGCAGAAACAAAAAACAATCAAATAGCAAATCAAATACAAAAAGCTTTAGAATACATAGGCACAAATAAAAAAGAAATCAAAACTACACAATATAATTTTTATCCTATCTACAACAATCAAGAAAATAATCATCACGAAATTATCGCATATACAGTAAGTAATACTCTTTCTATAACATCCTCCGATCTTAGTAAAGTCGGAACAATCATAGATGTTGGAGTAAAAAATGGTGCTACAAATATTAACTCAATTAATTTTACAGTAAAAGATAATGATAATATAAAAAGTACAGCCCTCGTCGCAGCTATCGAAAATGCTAAAGCTAAAGCTGATATCATTGCTAAAACTATTAATAAAAAGATTGTTAATGTAGTCGCAGTAAAAGAAAATAGCATATATTTTCAACCTTCTACTATTTCAAGATACGCCTTAATGAAAAATGAATCTTCCGACAGTACTGCCCCTTCCATAAATCCAGATAATATTAAAGTCAATGCGAACGTAGAGATTATTTTTGAAATTCAATAGAAGCTTCCTTTAATGAACAGATAAAAGCATTCACACTAATGTGAATGCTTTTATTTATTTTCAAGTATTAAATTTTATTTTTCTATAATCTTGCGCATTAAAACTCTTTTTATTTACTTGTCTTCTTCTTTAAATATCCATAAAAGTTTTCTGCTCAACTTTAGCAATTTCTTTAATATTCATCGTGCTTTGCCCTATTGCTTCAATAAAGGAACATAGCTCAAGAATAAAGTAATAATTACCATAAAAATTTCTAATAATTATAGAATAAATGCGTTTTATATTTTTAGTGCTCCCCCATTTCCAATAGTATACATTAAAACTTAAATTTTCGAAACAAATCCAAACAAACGAAAAAGCACTCACTAAAGTGAGTGCTAAACAAAACTGGCATCTACCTAACCTCCCAGGACGTTTCCATCCAAGTACTTTCGGCGTGTATAGGCTTAACTACTGTGTTCGGTATGGGAACAGGTGGTACCCTATAGCT
>NZ_CBDNNH010000022.1:0-3087 GCF_965318445.1 Anaerosinus sp.
ACCTTTGCCTCCTAGCAGGTATGCTTCAATTGAGCTCACTTTTCCTTCTATTGAAATCTTTCCTTTTCTGCCCATGAAAAATACTCCCTTCATAGAAACAGTTATATTATTTTAACTGTCTACTATAAAGGGAGCATATCAATTCGATGCAGGCTTTTTGTGTTTTGTGGAGAAATATGCAATTTTAAGAAATAGTCTGTAGTATAGAGGTGAGCGAATTATGCGAATTTTCCCAGGGATCTCTTGAATACCGAAAAGCGATGTATTATTATTTGGATTATTATTCTTCTAAGTTCATTTTTAATTGGTTATATATTGAGGATTGGACTTAGGATTTATTGCAATAAAATTAAATGATACAGAGATATAAATTTATTTATTATTGTATGGTATAATATGTATAAAAAGAAAATGTGGGTGAGTAAATGTCGGAAATTAAATTATTTAAAGATATATTCCCTGATTATAGCAGATTTGAAAATGCATCATTAATTTTGGGGAATGGCGCAAGCATTGCTTTTAACAATAAATTTAGTTACTCGTCATTATACGGTTATGCATGTTCGAATAAATTTATAGATGAGAAACAAGAAGAAATATTTGACCAATTGGAAACAACAGATTTTGAGTATGTATTAAGCAAATTGCAACAGGCTAAAATTATTAACAATATTTTAGATATAGATAAAAAAAAGATTGCAATTAATTATGATAATATTAAAAATGCGCTTATTAATTCTGTGAAAAATAGCCATGCTGAATATAATGAAATTGGATATTTTACTTTTGGTAATAATGAAATATTTAAATTTATACACTTATTTTCAAATGTAATTAATTTAAACTATGACTTAATATTATATTGGATTTTAAATTGCAATTCAGAAAATTTTCAATATGCAAGAGATTATTTTTGTGTTAAAAACGATTTTAATACGCTATTGGAATTTAGTTATGAATACGCGGAAAATAAAGACGATCAAGTTACTAAAATATTTTATCCTCACGGTAACTTATTATTTATATCTGATAATGGTTATGAAAGAAAAATAAGACTAACTAAGGAAGATAGACTATTGGAAGAAATATCCGAAAAATGGGAGCAAGGCTATACGCCACTTTTTGTTAGTGAAGGAGAGTCAAAACAAAAAATTGCTGCTATAAAGAGAAGTCCTTATTTAAATTATGTGTACGAATCTATATTGAATGACTTAGGGGAAACTATTGTAATATATGGTTGGGCAATGGGTAAATGTGATAAGCATATTATTGATAAAATTTTTAAAAACCTAAAAATTAGAAATGTAGTAATATCAATTTATAATAGGGGTGAAAATAATAATAACGAAATAATAACGTATTATGAGCAAACAATAAGAAACCTAAACAGAAATATAAATATACAATTTTTTGATAGTAAAAGTGCAGGGTGCTGGAATAATTCCGATATCTAAATTGCATTTGGGCACAAAATGGGCACAACGATAACAAAATTATACTTGATTAAACCAGTAAATACGTTGTAATATGATTGAATTAAATTTTTGTAAAAACCTCATAAAGTGCTGATTTTACTAGCTTTGCAGGGGTTTAAACTGAATCCTCCTAAGCAATAGGCCACAGGTTCGACTCCTGTCGATCGCACCATTAGAATAAATGAGTTTCGGAATTTACCGGAACTCTTTTTTTTATTGTTTTGGGCAAATAAGATTTTCTAAATAAACAGATTCGAATGGGTGCAGAGCATTTGTGCTCATTTTTTTATTGTATAAAAGCTTTAATAATAAATAGAAGGTCTTTTGATAAAACTGGTAAAACTACTTTGCGAGTGTATTTAGCCGTTGCATAGCCTTGCAATAGCAAGGTTTAAAGATGATTTTGTGGAGTTATGGTAAATATATCGGGGGGAAGAAGTGACGATTATAAGGGGGGACTAATAGTATCGAAAAGACGTATTTTTTTATATGTACAAAGGTTTAGATAATAAGTATAGGAAGACATGCGCCGGATGAAATAGAAAAGATGCAAGAAAATGAAAGGGCTAAATAGGCTCTTTTTTTTATCAAAATTTATATATTTACCTATTTAAAAATTACTTAATCAAGAATGTATACAAGTGAAAGACAGTAAACAGACGAAAAAGAAAACTGAATTAAGAGGTTTGTAGATTACCGGATTTCAAAAATACTTATAAAAGAGGAGAAATGAAAATGTTGTACAGATTAAATGATGAATTTACAAAAATTGAAGAAACAGAAGGGTTAATGCAAAATTTAAGTAAAGAGCAAAGTGTTGAACTTGTAACTTGCATTGAAAATCCGCAAAAAGATAGTGGTGTAGTATTACAGCCAAAAGAAAAATTAAAATTCACAGCAAAACCCGATGAATTTATTTATGCTAGATGCGTAGAAAATGGAGGGGTTATGGCAAATCTTAGTGTAGTAAATTTAGCTTTTGCTTTAAATGCTAATATAAAACATGATCATGATGATCGCTACTATACAGAAGCAGAAATTGATAAACTGCTTGCGCAGTTAGATTTTAATCAAATTAATGATTCTGAAATTTTAACAACTAAAACATGGTCAAGTGACAAAATTTCTAAGGTGCTTAATAAATATTATACAAAAGAAGAAATCGACAAGTTGTTGCAAGCCTTAAATTATTGTGAAATTGATGATAATGCTGTTGTAAGTAATAAAACATGGTCAAGTCAAAAAATTAGTTCTGGTTTTAATGAAAAAGCTGATAAAAATCATACACATAAAGAAATTATTGAAGAATTGAAAAGTGATATCGAAGAAGCAACAAAAAAAGCAGGATTACCAGTCGGATTTGAATACACAATTTCATATACTGAACTACAAGCGGGGCAATTATCTTTACTTGGTGGAAAATATCTCAAATCAACATATACTGACCTGTGGGCATGGGTACAAACACATCCAAGTCTAATCAAAACCGAAACTGAATGGCAAGCAATGAAAACTGCATCTGGTGGTCGTGCAGTACCGTTCTATGCAGATGTTGATGAACAATATTTTAGGGTGCCGTTGAATACAGTTTGGGTAAAAGGTGCAAGTAGTG
>NZ_CBDNNH010000023.1:0-169635 GCF_965318445.1 Anaerosinus sp.
TTTCTTTAAAAGAAATTGTTGTTACTTTATTGTAACATTTGTTTTGTGTTTCGTTTAAAACGAAACCCGCACATCTGGCATAATTGAATCAAGTAATACATTACTTAATATCTACATTGTTTAGTTTTCAAGGAACACTTGGTTGCCGGCGAACCAGCTCATTTATATTAACACAATCAAGGATTGTTGTCAACATATTTTTTTTGAAATTCTTTTTGGTGAATTTCTTTTTAGTTAGTGCCGTAAGCGTTTCCCGCTGACGACTTTTATTATGATATCAGAAGAAATGTGCCTTGTCAATACTTTTTTTGCTACAATGGCAACTCTATGCCCATTAACCTTAAAAAATGTTTTATCACTTCATCATATATCAATCTCACTGCCAGCTGAAAGAATTTATGCTAAAGCGGCTTTATTTTTACCCCATCCAAACTTTATCTTTCCTTCAACTATAGTTTAAACTCTCCCCAGCAAGCTTGCTGCCGATTTATCAACAATAACCGTAACATCTTGATGTAACTGCAAAATAGATGCTGGTGCATCAGGACGTACCCCACCATAAATTGCTTTTTGTATAGCTTGCGCCTTATTTTCCCCATTTGCTAATAAAATTACTTTTTTCGCATGCATAATCGTTTTGATCCCCATGCTAATTGCATATCTTGGTACTTCATCAATCGTTTTAAAAAATCTCGCATTTGCATTTACAGTCTCTTCATCGAGTTTCACTTTATGTGTTGTAGCCTCAAACTTTATATCAGGCTCATTAAACCCAATATGCGCATTTTTCCCAATACCCAAAACTTGCAAGTCGATACCGCCCTTTTCATCTATCAATGCATCATATCGCTTGCACTCTTTCTCAATATCTTTTGCACTCCCATTTGGGATATAGATATTTTTAGGCTTTATATTAATATATTTGAAAAAGTTTTCGTGCATAAAATAATGATAACTATTACGATCTTCCTTCTTTAATCCCAGATATTCGTCAAGATTAAAAGTAATAACCTCCGAAAAATCCAACCCTATTTCTTTATGTACACGTATCAAATTTTGATACATCAATAAAGGTGTACTTCCTGTTGCCAAGCCAAGCACACTATCAGGTTTTAAATAAAGTTGTCCTGCTACCATTTTTGCCGCTGTTGCACTCATTTTTTCATATGAATTTGTTACAATTACACGCATTTTCATCTCTCCCCATATGCAATTTTTCCTTTTACCAGCATCATTATAATCTTTATATCTTTCTTAAAATTCTGCTGCCCTTTATTTTTTACTTCTATATTATAGGTAAACATAAATTAATTCTAATGAAAAAGCTGACTTTTTCGTCAACCATTTATTCGCAATCAGCATTTAAGCTTTTACCTTCTGGGTAAATATTATAATCACATATTTAAATAGAAATTCCTTTCCTATGATAGATAAATCTTCAAAAATAAATTTAATGTTTGTAAATATTTCCCATTATTTTAAAAAACAATTTAAATTTATCGCATTCCCTCTCCAGCGACAATAATGGACATTAGCTATTATAAAAATCTAGAAATAAAAAGAATGACAACTTTCTAGTCCGTTGCCATTCTTTACTATAAATACGCTCAACTTATAAATTTTCTGCTTTAATGAACTCTGCCAACTTAAAAACACTATTCATTGTTTTGTAGTAGTTTTCAGGGCACAAGGACTGTGTTCCATCAGAAAGTGCTTTTTCAGGATTTGGATGCACTTCTATCATTAATCCATCTGCTCCGGCAGCAACAGCCGCCATTGCCATTGGTTTTACCTGGCGCCATTTTCCCGTACCATGACTTGGGTCAACGATAATCGGCAAGTGACTTAAATGATTTATAATTCCTACTGCACTTAAATCCAATGTATTTCTTGTATATTCTTCATACGTTCTAATTCCACGTTCACAAAGAACAACATTTTGATTGCCTTCACTTAAAATGTATTCTGCCGCATGCAACCATTCATTAATCGTCGCTGCCAAACCGCGCTTTAAGAGAACAGGCTTGTTTGAACGCCCTACTTCACGAAGCAAACCAAAGTTTTGCATATTGCGAGCCCCAATTTGTAACATATCCGCATATTTTGCAACAGTCTCTATCGCTTGCACCTCAGTTACTTCTGTAACAATCTTCAATCCAGTGCGTTCTCTAGCTTCCGCTAAATATTTTAACCCTTCTGTTTCTAGCCCTTGGAATGCATAAGGAGATGTGCGTGGCTTATAGGCCCCGCCTCTTAAAAATTGCGCACCGCCTGCTTTTACGATATCAGCAGCTTCAAATAATTGTTCCCTGCTTTCCACCGCACATGGCCCTGCCATAACAATCAAATTTCCTCCACCGATTTTCACACCAGCTACATCTACAATACTGTCCATTGGGTGAAATTCTCTACTTACCAATTTATAACTTGACGATACTTCCACGCTTTTATCAACACCACTCATTGCATCTATTGTCAATCTTGCCATAATGCTTTTATCGCCGATTACACCAATAATCGTCTTTTTCTCTCCTTCTACAATATGCGTTTTTAAGCCAACGGAGTGAACCCGTTCAACTACCGCCTTAATTTCTTCACTTTTTGCATCACTATTCATAATAATTACCATAATTATCTTCCTCCATATTAATTATTAATTATTTGATCTATTTTTATGCCTTTAAAAGAACCTAAATTCTTCATCCATAAACTCTTTTTTCGCACCTCAGCCAATGCACCTTGGACATTTTTATCTTGACCAGAACCTTCCATATCCAAAAAGAAAATATATTCTCCTAACCCAGTTCGCGCTGGACGCGATTCAATCCTTGTTAAATTGACTTCATATTTTGCGAAAGCCAACAAAACTTCACAAAGGCTTCCTGATTTAGCTCCATTTATTTGACAGATAATTGATGTCTTTGCGCCTCCACTAATCAGATTGTTCTGTCGTTTTTTCAATAAAATAAAGCGAGTACAATTTGTATTATTATCCTGGATTTCTGTTGCTATTGTCGTCAAGTGATAAATATCACCAGCCCTTTTCGGACAAATCGCAGCATATCCTCTCACTCCACTGGCTACGATTTCTGCAGCCCGTGCAGTACTCGATACTTGTCTAATTTCAGCATCTTGATAATGCTCTTTTATATAAGTTCTGCATTGAGCTAATGGTTGAGCATGTGAAATTATTGTCGTGATTTTTTCATTTGGATCTTTTGCCATCAATTGATTATGCACCATCCAGGCAATTTCTCGTTCTATTTGTAAATCAACATCATGCGCTAATGTATCAAGAGTAATATTGATTGCCCCTTCAATAGAATTTTCTACGGGAACAATCACTTTGTCAACCTCATGATTATCTACAGCGCAAATCGCGTCGTAAATGCTTTGAAACGGTTTGAGTTTCCATGTAATTTGTGGAGACTCTTTCTGCAAAAACAAAGCAACTTCTTCGCTGTGCGTCCCTTGCGGTCCAAGAAAACCTAATTTGCACTCTTTCAAATGTACTCCCCCTTCTCTGAAAACTAAAAATAAAAATCCCCCGTCCTACATAAAGGACGAGGGCTCAAATCGCGGTACCACCTTAATTATTTGTCAATGACAAATCACTCTATAAAGTACGGGCATAAAGCCGATACTTCCCTTTTCTGATAACGGTAAAGGTTCCGACACCACCTACAACAAAGTTCAGCGGGCAACTCCAAGGCGAACTTCCCCATATCATCTAATATCAGGCTTCCAGCAAAATCCCGACTCTCTGTAATCATCAGCTATGGCTACTTTTCCTTTTCATCATCTTTTTCTCAAATGAAATTATGCTTATTTTAGCACAATAAAAAACCATACGCAAGCATTTTTAAAAAATTTGTACATTCAGTACATTCTTAATGTACAAGTGTATTTTAATTTTATTGTTAACCTTCTTATTTTCGTTAAAATGCGAAAAACATTTGATTTAAATTGAGCAATACGATATTCTACTGTGTATAAAAGAAGTATTCTTTCATTTGTTATTAAATAATTACTTAAAAGGAGTCTTTCATGAGTGTATTAAATGTTGAACACGTATCCCATGGATTTGGAGCAAGAACGATATTAGAAGATGCATCTTTCCGCCTGTTAAAGGGAGAGCATGTCGGTTTAATTGGTGCAAATGGTGAAGGTAAATCTACTTTTTTAAATATTATTACCGGGCAATTACAACCGGATCAAGGAAAAGTTTCTTGGTCAAACCGTGTAACGGTCGGCTATTTAGACCAACATTCCGTATTAAAAAAAGGCATGACGATTCGCGAAGCACTTCGTACCGCCTTTGACGATATGTTTAAATTAGAACAAGAAATGATTGCACTTTACGACAAAATGGGGGAAGCTTCCCCTGACGAAGTTGAGAAAATGATGAATGAAACGAGTGAAATTCAAGATATTCTTGACCATAACAGCTTCTATACCATTGATGCAAAAATTGAAGAAATCGCCAACGGGTTAGGTCTGGGATCAATTGGACTTGATAAAGACGTAACTGATTTAAGTGGTGGCCAACGGACAAAAGTCTTATTAACAAAATTATTATTACAAAACCCAACCATTCTTATTTTAGACGAGCCGACAAATTACCTCGATATTGAGCATATTGAGTGGTTGACAAATTACTTGAAAAATTACGAAAATGCCTTTATTCTCGTATCTCATGACATTCCATTTTTAAATAGCGTAATCAACGTTATCTATCACGTAGAAAACGCCACATTAACACGCTATACCGGTGACTATGAGCAATTCCAAGCCATGTATGCAATGCGCAAAAAGCAAGAAAATGCCGCCTTTGAACGCCAACAACAAGAGATTGACCGCTTGGAAGATTTCATCGCTAGAAATAAAGCGCGCGTAGCAACACGCGGTATGGCAAACAGTCGCCAAAAACGGTTAGATAAAATGGAAATCTTAGAAAAACCTAAAGAAAAACCTAAACCACATTTCCACTTTAAAGAAGCCCGAACACCAAGTCGCTTCGTCATTGAGGCAAAGCATCTCGTGTTAGGCTACGATGAACCATTGACGAAACCAGTAAATATTACCTTAGAACGCGGACAAAAAGTTGCGATTCGTGGCGTAAATGGCTTAGGAAAAACAACTTTATTAAAAACTTTATTAGGCATTATCCCATCAATTTCCGGCAATGTGGAATTAGGCGATTTTGTCATGCCTGGCTATTTCGAACAAGAATCCAGCCGCGACAATGACAATACTGCTTTAGAAGAAGTGTGGCAAGAATATCCTGGCATGAGCAATTTCGAAGTTCGTGCCGCACTGGCAAACTGTGGATTGACGAATGAACATATCACCAGCAAGATGATGGTACTCAGTGGTGGTGAAGCTGCCAAAGTACGACTCTGTAAAGTAATGCAGAAAAAAATCAATCTTCTTGTCCTAGACGAGCCGACAAACCATTTAGACGTAGAAGCAAAAGATGAATTAAAGCGCGCCTTAAAAGAATACAAGGGAACGATTCTTCTCGTATCCCATGAACCTGAATTCTATGAAGATTGGGTAACTGACGTTTGGAACGTTGAGGGATGGACAACAAAAATCGTATAAAATAATAAAAATAGACTAGCTTTCTTTTATGAGGCTAGTCTATTTTTATTTCATATAAAATAGGCTCTGATTTTATTTGAATTTTAACTCCCTCTAAATTCTAGTCATCGAATAAATTAAGCTGATTTTGTTAAACTAAATCTACAACATTTGCTAGGGGGGTGCATTTTGAAAAAGTGGTACTTTGTTTTGATTATTTTATGCCTTAGCCTTGGAACAATTTATGCGTTTCCTTTTTTAGAGAATGCAATTACTTCACCAGCACCAAAATACGTCCGTCAAGTGATTACTGCTGATAGTACATCAAGCCGCACCATTAGTTGGCAGACCGACCCCACCGATGCCCCTCAGTTTATCGAATACAAACCATTAAATAGCGAAACCATGATAAAAAAGCAAGCCATAACAAAAATATTAACTACCGACCTCGGCAATTTTCAACTACATTCTTTAACTTTGACCGAACTTATTCCAAATACAACTTATCGCTATCGCGTCGGCAGCGATGGTGCATATTCAGACTGGTATACACTATCTACTGCCGCAAAAGAATCAAATTTTTCTGCGCTTATTTTTCCTGATTCGCAATGCTCCGATTATACAGTTTGGGGAGATACGGTAAACAGTGCAATCACTGCACATCCAACTACGCAGTTTTTTATTAATATGGGCGACCTCGTTGATAATGGTGCTAGCTTTTATCAATGGCAAGCTTGGCTCGAGGGCGCCAAACCTTTATTACCACTAATACCGATAGCCCCAATCGAAGGAAATCACGAAGCTTACTCTTTGGAATGGGAATTTACTTTACCGACACTCTATCTTGCCTTATTTGACTTGCCTCAAAATGGCGCGAAAGACTTACTTGGGCAAACGTATTCTTTTGATTATGGCGATGTACATTTCGTCGTTTTAGATAGTCAAGAAAAAGAACTTGACGCTTATCAGCCTGATTTAACTGCTAAACAAATTCCTTGGCTTAATCAAGATTTAGCCGCCACAACAAAGAAATGGAAAATTATATTGATTCACCGTGGATTGTTCAGCCACCCAGATACCGCCAATCTAAACAATCTCGGCAAAGCATTTATCCCTATTTTTGACCAGCATCACGTAGACATTGTCTTTAGCGCACATATTCATTCCTATGGAAGAACTAAACCGCTTTATCAGGGCGTTCCCGCCGAAAATGGAACCATTTATATTTCTACAGGACGCAGTGGTGATAAAACTTGGGAAAGTTCACTTGCCAAACCTTACGAAGTCATTTTTGACCGCGCCCTTGATCAGCCCAATTATTTAATTTTAAATGTTACTTCTAATACTTTAACAGTAACCGCCCAAAAACAAGACTCCACAATCATTGATACATTCGAAATAAAAAAATAAACCAAACCGCAATTACAAAATCAATATATGTTTTTTAATACAGTCAATACAGTGTCTTCCGTTACAACTACTGGATTATTATCCGCTCTCCCCTTTGTAAAGGCATGATGCAAAATTTGCGGGAAATCTTTTAATTTAATACCATAATTTTTCAGTTGATGTCCATATCCACCAAGCTGCATCATCCGATGTATCCAGTTCCCGACTTCAGCAACGTTTTCACAGTTGAACGCAGCCAAAAGTTCCTGCTTATTCTTAATTTCCCCCTCGTTAAACTTCATAAATGCAGCGAGTGATAAAGCTGCTGCAATTCCATGTGGAATACCAAACTGTGAAGTAAGCGGATAGGATAAGGAATGACAAATCGTCGTTTTCGTATTACTAAATGCTATTCCTGCATACAAACTTCCCTTGCCAATATCTTCACGCAAAGATAAATCCTCAGGATTTTGCAGCAGCAACTCTAGACTTTCTCTTATCCTTCGTATTGCTGCAAGGGCAAACGTCTGTGATACCTCGTTTGTCCGCTTTGCCCAATAAGCCTCAGTTGCATGACATACTGCATCAAGCGCTGATGATACGGTAAGTCCAACTGGCAATGCGCTTGTTAATATTGGATCAACAACTGCAATACGAGCAAAGTTTTTCGGATTGCTTAGCGATAGTTTTCCACCTAATTCCTTATCCCAGATAGTCGCCCAAGGCGTTACTTCTGAACCCGTACCGGAAGTGGTCGGAATTCCTATCCAAGGGATGACAGCCTCAGCATAGCTTCCTTTTCCTATACATTCTCTAAGCATTGCAACATCAGCAATCTCCATTCGGTAAAGCGTTGCAATACTTTTCCCCATATCGAGCACACTGCCTCCGCCAACTGCAATGACAAAATTAAAGTCAACTCTCTCTAGCTCTTTTAATAATTGAAAAAGTTCACTAATATCAGGATTGCTTACATCAAAGGCGATTTCATGAACCTCATATTCATTTAAAGCAGCCCTTATTTGTTGATATCCTGCTGATAACTGAAAATCTCCGCCACGCGTAATCAGTAATATTTTATTGATCTGAAAATGCAGTTTTTCGATTGATTTATCTAAAGAAGACAATGTCCCTTGTCCTGCAACGATATGTACGGGATTAAAAAATTCCATTAAGCATTCCCCTTTTCAATGCGTGATAAAAGTTCCGGTAATTGTCCAAAGTTCTCAATCGTATAATCCGCCCCTGCTGCTTGATAAACTTTTTGTACCGCTTGACGTTTTTGCTTTTTCTCATTCTCTAGTAAGCTTTCAAAATCCGCTTGCTTCATTCCCATAATCGAGCTGCCATCAATTACTCCAATCGTCGTTACTCCGGCATTTTTTCCTTCTGCTATATCGGATACGGTATCGCCAATCTTTACTACGTTACGTACACTGGAAATCCCCATATATTCTAAATTGCGAAAAATCATATACGGATATGGACGCCCCTTAGCATTCGTCATATCCGGCGTCACCCAATAATCAACTTTATAGCCTTGGTCTGCAGCTTTTTTCGTCACAATTTCCATCATTGCATTCGTATAGCCTGTCGTTGAACCTATTTTTATTTTTCGCTCGCGTAAAATTTGCACCGTTTCTACTACCTGTGGTTTTAGCGTAGAATACTCCTCAAGCACTTGAAAAACCTCATCTTGGAAGACTTTATACAACTCCAAAACATCTGTCTCGGTTGGCTTGCATTTATACTTTTCCCGCCATAATGCTGTCAATCGCTCCATTTTAAGCATCGTCCGAATATGGTCAATTTTAAGCATTCCCATCGGTTCGCGTATTTCCTCAATCGTAGGTGTTATCCCATAAGTCTGAAATGTCTTTTCAAATGCGTAAATTGGCGAAAACGAACCATAATCCACCGTTGTCCCTGCCCAATCCAAAATTACTGCTTCTATCATATCCAAACCTCTCTTTTTCATTTAACATATTGCAATATATTGCAATATGTTGCAAAACACTGCAACATATCTTGATTATAACAACTTTTATTTGCAAAAACAATTAAAATATGCTTTCTTTTTCTTGGTTGCCAAAGTGACGAGACACAAGATATAATATATTCAATCTAAAAGAAAGTGATGCGATTATCTATGCTTTATGATGAACGTAAAGATAAAATTCTACAACAACTTAATATCTCTCCCATTGTAAAATTATCTGATTTAGCTCAAATTCTATGCGTATCTATTGATACGATAAGGCGAGATTTAAAAACAATGGAAACTGAAGGGCTTTTAGAATGCATTCGCGGTGGTGCTCGCCTACCTAGCCAAATGCTACAATTCTCAGATTTTAAAGGGCGTGAAATTATTAATACGCCACAAAAACTCCAACTCGTTGAAAAAGCTTTATCCTTTATTCATAAAGATGATGTTATCATGCTCAACTCAGGAACAACTACTGCACTTCTTGCAAAAGAAATTTCTAAAAAGTCTATTTCTTGTACAATTATTACGAATAATATTGCTGCTGTTTCTATCTTGATGAAAACACCCTCTCTTAAAATAATCGTAGTTGGTGGCGAATTAAACGCTAAAGAGCAATCACTTTATGGACCCCAATGTGAAACAGAGTTGAAAAAATATTATCCAGATCTTTGTTTTTTATCAATTAATGCCGTTCATCCCGAAAATGGATTTACCGACTTCCGATTTCAAGAAATACCAATTATGCAGACCATGAAAAAAAACTCTAAGCGAACGATTGCTGTGATGGATTCCAGCAAGTTGAATCGAATTTCAAAAAAAATGTTGTTTACTTCTGAGCAATTAGATACTATTGTCATGGATGATTATGTTTCTGACGACTTAAAAAAACTCTATGCATCAAGCGGAATACATATCTTGTAAACATGCTGTTTCAAGAAAATCTTTAGCCTGCGTTAGCCATCGAATAATACTAAAGGGCGTGCCGAAAAAATTCGGTACGCCCTTTGATTTCTTAATGGATTGCTTTCTTTTTAAACCTGCCGCCCATAATATCATGTACTTGATTAATTGTCACAAATGCAGATTCATCTTTTTCCGTAACAATTGCTTTTAATTTATCAACTTCTAGCCGTGTTACTACGCAGTATAGTACTTTTTTGGGATCGCCAGTATAACCGCCCTCACCGTGGAGAATTGTTACGCCACGCCCCAAACGCGCCATTAATGCTTCAGCAATTTCATCAGGATTCGATGTAATGATCATCACTCCATTAGATTCATCCAGCCCTTTAATTACAATATCAATCACTTTCGCAATAATGAAATATGCCACTAAAGAGTACATTGCTCTGTCCCAGCCAAAAATCAAGCCAGCACTACTTAAGATAAACAAATTCATAAACATAACGATCTCACCAACGGAAAATCCGCTTCGCTTGTCCATAATAATGGCGACAATTTCCGTACCGTCTAAAGATCCCCCATTACGAATGATAATCCCTACACCCAAACCTGTAATAATCCCACCAAATATTGCAGCTAAAAATAAATCATGCGTAATCTCTGCCACAGGATGAAAATACGATGTCCAAATAGACAGCGAAATAATAGAAAAAGACGTAGCAAACGCAAATGTTTTCCCAATCTGTTTATAGCCCAAATATAAAAACGGAATATTTAATAATACCAAAAATAACCCCAGTGGTTGCCCAGTAAGAGCACTAGCCATAATGGAAATTCCGACAATCCCACCGTCAATTACGTTATTTGGTACTAAAAATATTTCCAGCCCAATTGCCGTAATAATCGAACCTAGAAACAAAAATAAATACTTTTTTATGAAAAATCTCATTTTCTTTCTATGCTTCTCTTTTTTCTTCTGTTCCTCAATCATCATTGCATCTGCAGTATTGTTTTCTGTCATAAAATACTCCTTTCTATTTGAAAACCTTCCTATTTATATTATACACATCTAGACGCTTATCGCAAATCTAGCTTTTTTATGCCATTCTATTGACTAATCTTATTAAAAATAATAAGATTAGTTTTAATAAGATTAGTTTTAAGGAGATATAACCATGGCAAGAAGAACATTCCGCCCTTGGGTTGAATTGCTGTTAGAGTTTTACATATTTAAAATCTTAATGACTTCACCTACCTATGGAAATAGAATTTCAGAAGAATTGAAAAAACATACGAAAGGTGTTGCCTGCCCGAATCCAAATTTATTATATCCACTTCTACGAAAAATAGAAAACGAAGGTTATATTATCGGCAATTGGGATTCTCCCGATAAGCGCAATCGCCGAATTTACCATATTACGCAACTAGGTTTAGATTATTTTCCTGAATTAGAACAAAAAGCAAAAGAACATTTTATCCAGATGGAGAAAAATATTGCAATTTTACGGTCTTGTTTATTTGAAAGTGAGGAAAACGCATGAACGACGTTAGTAAAAAAATTACGAACAAAAAAATTATCGCATTAGCGATTTTTTTTGTTCTATTATTTATCGGTGCTTCCCTGTGGTGGTGGCATTACAGCAACCGGATTGTATCAACAAATGATGCCAGAGTAAAAGGAACAATGACGACTGTGAGTGCAAAGATATCAGGAAGAATTGAACAAATACTCGTTGAAGAAGGCTCCGTTGTTGAAGCCGGACAGCCAATTGCTATGCTTGAGCAAAAAGAATATGAAAATAAGGTCACTACAGCAAAAGCAAATCTCGAAATGGCAAAAGCAAAACTTGCCGAAGTAGTCTCCGGCAATCGCCCTCAAGAAATTTCTCAGGCCAATGCAATCGTATTACAAAAAAAATCACTCTATGAAAACAGCCGCAAAAATTATGAACGGAATCAAGCATTATTTCAACAAAATGCAATTTCCGAACAACAGCTTGATGCTGCAGAAACAGAAATGGCGAGTGCACTCGCCAATTATCAAAGTGCACAAGAATCCCTTAGTTTAAGCAAGGAAGGCTCACGTCAAGAGGATGTCGACTTGAATAATGCTGCCGTTTTACAAGCAAAAGCAGAATTAGCTAACGCACAAATTCAGTTAGAAGATACAATTATCAAAGCACCGTCCAGAGGAATCATCGGTAAAAAATCCATTGAACTCGGTGAATATATCTCTGTAGGTAAACCTCTATTTAACATTACCAATTTAGACGACGTATGGATCAATGCCAATATTGAAGAAACGTATTTTGGTAAAATTGCTTTAGGTAATCCAGTAGAATTTATGATAGATGCATATCCCGGGATGAAATTTACCGGCGAAGTTTATGAAACTAGTCCTGCCACAGGTGCACAGTATTCCGTTTTACCAACCGAAAATGCTTCTGGTAACTTCACAAAGATAACACAGCGAATTCCAATTAAAATTCGTCCTGCTGCTTCAAGTTATTCATTAAAACCGGGAATGTCAGCAGTTGTGACCATTCACGTAAAATAGAATATAAAAGGACTGGTTATTTTGGAAAGATATCTTACCTTACTTGCTGTCTGTCTTGGCACAGTCATTAGTGCTTACCTGAGCAGCTGTATCAATATTGCGCTGCCTGATATTATGGCAGAATTAAATTTTGATTCAGATTCCATCGTTTGGGTTTCACTAGGCTACCTTCTTCCTTATGGCTCGATGCTTCCACTGACAGGTAAGCTCGGTGATAAATACGGAGCAAAAAAAATGTACCTAATCGGCATTATTTGCTTTAGCATAGGCTCTGTACTTTGTGGTACAGCAACTGGCGGGACTTCCATGCTTATCTATCGCGTAATTCAGGGAGTTGGCGGAGGCACTTTACTGCCAAACGCAATGACGATTGTAGCAGTAACCTTTACAGGTGCTGAGCGTGCTACAGCCCTGGGGCTCTGGAGTGCAATGGCAGCAATTGGCACAGCAATAGGACCAACGATTGGCGGTTATCTTATTGAGCTTTTTCAATGGCGCTCTATTTTCTTTTCTGTTATTCCTTTCTGTATATTGGGCATTTTATTAGCTTTTATTTTTATTCCAAAAATAAAAGCAACAACCGATACCCCAATCGATATCTTAGGGGGAATTCTCCTCTTTATCAGTATTGCTGCCTTGCTTATTGCCTTAAACCAGGGAGAAAAAGAAGGCTGGTTTGACTCTTATTACATCAATTCGTTACTATACTTATTCTTCTCTGTTTTTTGTCTATTCATTCTCGTTGAACTTCGCACCCCAAGTCCTATTTTTGACTTTCGACTATTCACCTCACAAAATTTTCTTCTGGCAAATCTCATTGCAGGCACAACATTTTTTACAATGCAAAGTACAACATATTTACTCCCTTTTTTTCTAAAATCAATTCTCAATTATAATTCAATTCAAGCCGGGATGATGATGCTTCCTCAAACAGTTGCTATGGTACTGTCAGCGGCAATCAGCGGCAAGCTAAGTACTGCTTTCGGCCCCCGTCCTGTCACTTTTTGCGGTATGAGCGCTGCATTGTATGCTTTTTTTCTTCTTAAAGATATCAATGCCAGTTTTGGTGTGTACGACTTTTTTGTGCCTCTTGCTATCTATGGGTTTGGCTTAGGTCTTACCATGTCGCCGACAACAACGTGTGCAATGGCGACATTAAAACGCGATCAACTTGGTGTAGGCTCAGGAATTTTAAACTTTTCCAAGCTCTTAAATGCTAGTATTGGCGTCGTTATCATGCAGGTCTTATTGACAAGGCGCGAAATTTATCACGCACAAATATTAACAACAACGCTCGATGTTTCCCATGATTCTTTTTCTCTCTATCAACTCATCGCCGCTTTGCAAATGCAAAATTTTTTTGGCGGAAGTTTCGATGTTGCTTTAGGCAGCCAGCTTTGGTTTAATGGAATGAATATCTTGCCGGAAAAATATGCGAGCTTTATGCAATATTTAAACCAGATTATCTCTTCACAGTCCGCGATTCTTGCATTTCAAGATGATTTTTTTGTTTTATTTTGCTGCAGTATTATAGGTGTGCTCATTACTTTATTTCTAAAAAATACACATTGAGTATAAAAAAGAGGTAAGCAGTTTAAACTGCTTACCTCTTTTGCTTTATTCTACCTTTTTAAATTGTAATTTTTGCTCATATTTATCAAATAAGAGATAAATAATCGGTACAACGACTAATGTCAATAAAGTTGACGTAATTAGTCCACCAATTAACACGACCCCCATAGATTGACGAAGTTCTGCTCCGGCACCAAGACCTAATGCAATCGGAAGTACACCGAAAATCATTGAAGCAGTCGTCATTAAGATTGGACGGAGACGAACTGTACCTGCATTAATCAAGGCTGATTTAATGTCCATTCCCGCCTCGCGCATCTGGTTCGCATGGTCAACAAGCAGAATTGCATTCTTTGTTACCAAACCCATCAACATGATAAAACCAATCATACTCATCATATTGAGTGTCTGATTTGCAATGAGTAAACCAACAATCGCACCACTGACAGCAAACGGCAAGGAAAGCATAATCGTAAATGGATGGACAAAACTTCCATACTGAGCTGCAAGAATCATGTAAATCAGTACACATCCCATGACAAGTGCAGTAAGCATTTCGCCAAACGTCTCTTGCATAGATTTCGCATCACCGGCAAATCCGTAACTATAGCCAAGTGGCATATGCAAATCCTTTGCAAGCTGTGCTGCCTGATTTGACAATTCACCAGCAGATACACCAATCGCATTCGCATATACAGTAATTTTACGCTGGCGATTTTCACGATTAATTTCTGTAGGTCCAGAAGATAATTCAATACTAGCAATATCGCCTAAACGAATGAACGTATTTTGATTTGTACCAATCAATAGATTTCCCACATCGTGAATATTCATTCTATTCTTTTCAGAAAGCTGAAGACGAATATCGTAGTCATTGTCACCTGCATTGTACTGATTCGGCGTTGATACACCGATGAACGCCATCTGCAAAGTAGAAGATACTTGCGCAGTATCTAAGCCTACATCTTTCATGCGAAGCGCATCTAATCGCACTTGAATTTCCGGCGCAGATTGGTCAATGGACATATCCACATCAGCACTGCCTGGCAAAGCAGAAATTTGCTCTACTAAAGTTTGTGCATAATTTGTAAGCTGATCCAAATCATCACCTTGCAAAGCTAACTGTACAGGTCTAGAGTCGCCTCCCATACCTTGGGACGTCTGAACAATGACTTTTAAATTGCCATTTCCAGCAAACTCAGTTCTAAGTTCATCCATAATCTCATTCATTGAGCGATCTCGTTTATTAGATGGTACTAACTTAACACCAACAGATGCTTTATTCGTTCCATTTTGCCCAATAATCGCATAAGAAATTTCTTTCTCTGGCAAACGCTCTATTGTTTCTTCAATCGGATAAATTAACTCTTTCATTTTTTCCAAAGAAGTTCCCGCTGGAGCCGTTAACACAATCGTAAATTCTCCAGAATCATAAGATGGCTGAAACTCCTTACCTAAAAACGGTAAGAGCAGCGGATTAATAAGCAAGGATAACAACGCAATAACTAATACTTTCTTTGGTTGATCCAGCACCCAAGCAATAATACTGCTATAAGCGTTTTGCCATTTTATATATTGTTTTTCAAACGCTGCTAATGTTTTATCTACCCACTTTTGCCACCATTTTTTCTCGTTGAAATCTATCAGCGTAGGCTTTAAAAAATATGCCGCTAGCATAGGCGTTAGCGTAAAGGCAACAAACGTAGAAAAAACCACAGCGAAAGACACCGTAAGACCAAACTGCTTAAAAAATTGTCCAACGATACCATTCATACTCCCAACGGGTACAAAGACTGCGAGCAACGTTAATGTAGTCGCAATAATTGCCATGCTTAATTGGTTTGTTGCATCACGTGCTGCAGCAAAGGCAGACTTTCCTTCCTCCATATGCCGATAAATATTTTCGACGACAACAATTGCATCATCGATAACAATCCCAACCGCCAAACTAAGTGCCATCAGGGACATCGTATTCAGCGTAAAATCCATTATCTGCATCAAGAAAAAGGTTGCAATCAATGAAGTAGGAATTGTTAATGCACCAATGAGCGTTGCACGTCCATTTTGTAAAAACAGATAGGTAATCAAGACTGCTAATATACTCCCTAAAACCAAGGACATCATAACGTCACTTACACTGTCTTTAATAAAAGTTGATCCGTCTTTTGCAATATTAATTTTTATATCCTCTGGCAATACCTTTTGCATATCCTGCATTCTTGCCTTTACTTTATCGGCAACCGCTACTGTATTCGTTCCCGATTGTTTTTGTACAGCAATTAGTACTCCAGCGGAAGCATTGATATCGGCAGATACGGTTTCCTCTGCCCAACCGTCTTTTACCTCAGCGACATCATAGAGACGAATCATTTTTCCATCTATATTTGCTACAACTAAATTTTTGATATCTTCAATGGATTTATATTTACCAATCGCACGAACGGAAACCTTACGCCCGTTCTCTGTTACACTACCACCCGGGGCATTGATATTCTGATTGTTTACTGCATTCATGATTTGTCCAATAGACAAATTGTATTCAGATAACTTATTCGCATCAATTTCAATGTGTATTTCACGCTCAGAAGCACCATATACATTGACTTCTGCCACTCCATCTAAACGTTGAAGTTCATCTTTGATAATGTCATTGGCGATTTTTCTAATTTCCCCAACACTTCGTTTATCTGAAGTTAAACTATAGATACCGATTGCCTGTGCAGATAAATCGAAACGTTGCACAATCGGCTCATCAATATCATCCGGTAGTTTTTTACGGGCTGCCGCAACTTTTTCACGCACCTCATTCGCAGCTAATTTTGAGTCTGTTCCATACTCAAATTCAATCGTTGTCTGCGATCTACCTTCACGAGAAGTTGATGATAAGGTTTTAATCCCCGATAAAGAGCTCACCGCATCTTCAATTGGCTTTGTTAAGAGCGTCTCAATCTCCTGTGGAGAAGCACCTGTCATCGTTGCAGTGATACTTACTACCGGTAAATCAACGTCCGGATTTAAATCAACGCCAAGCTTCGGAAAGGCTTGCAGACCAAATACGACTAATACCAGTACCAGCATCAGTGTAAAAACTGGGCGTTTTATGAGTGTAGAAATGATATTCACTGTGCGTCACCGCCTGCTCCTACCAAAACTTTCATCCCATCACGCAATTTATGCTGACCACCCGTTACCACTTGCTCTCCTTCATTTAATCCTTCAATAACCTCTGCATATCCTCCACCTGTACCACCAACTTGAATTAAGCGCTGATTAGCTCTGCCGTCTTCATCAATGACAAATACGCTTGGCTGATCCTCACGTAAAATAATTGAATTTTCTGGAACAGCTAAAACCTGACCTTTGGTCGCAACAGGAATTTCTACTTTAGCAAACATTCCACCTTTTAAAATTCCGTCACTGTTATCAATCGTAACATCTGCCGTAAAAGTACGTGCTGGTAATTGTGCCACTGGAGAAATCATGGTAATCATTCCATTTACAGTTTTTCCGCCTAATGCGTCAATTTGCACTTTTACTGATGCTCCAATTTTTAACCCTGCAGCTTGAGATTCTCCGATAGTCGCTTTTGCAAGCAACGTCTCAGTATCTGCTACAGTAATTAACGGCGCGCCACTACGAACAAACGCACCAGCCTGCAAATGGCGTTTTGTAACAACACCATCACGCGGTACAATAATATTTAAATTTTTTTCTTTTTCTTTTACAAGTCCTAAAGAGCCTTTGGCATTTTGTACTTGCCCATATGCCGCGTCGCGCTTCGTACGTGCATTATCTAATACCTGCATCGAAATCGCACCAGCATTCGCCAGTTCACTATAACGATTGTAATCAAGCTGTGCCTGTTCAAAATTAGACTCGGCAGCAAGAAGATTTCCTTCCGCCTGCATCACCTGCCCTGCCAAATCTCCGCCATCTAATGTTGCAACTACGGTACCTGCCTTAACAAGATCACCTTCATTTACATACATCGTTTCAATTCTTCCATCTACCTTTGCTGAGATATCTGTGCTCCAGACAGGTTCAAGCCCTGCGGAAAAAATCATCTGTGGCGTGATATCTCGTCTTCCTACAGGCTCCGTCTGTACCGATGTTATATTACTTTCTGCTAAATTTTTTGCTCTAATTTTATTTTCTGCAATATTATCAACAATTCGATACCCGATAAACGCACCCAATAAAACGATACCTATAATGATAGGCATAAATCGTTTTACCTTGGTGAAATTCATATCGTTCATCCTTCCATTTCACTCTCTAAAATTTATGACTTCTTAGTCATACTGTATTATAACAAACGCCTTTACCCAATGCCTATGGTAATGATAGGTATAGAACAAATACTTTAACAACTTTTGGGATAAATTAACCTATATAATATTTCTTGAGTTAGCAGCAATATAATTAATTTTGATTGAATTTGATTATTTATGATTGACTTTGGCTACTCTTGATTGTAAAATAATACTAACAAAAGGAAGTGATGAAAATGTTAACTGAAGAACGCTATACAACAATTTTAGCAATACTTGCAGAAAGAAAAGCGATTACAGTTCCTGAATTAACAAAATTGCTTAAAACATCAGAATCTACAATTCGACGAGATTTAACCGTTTTACATAGCCGTGGCAAATTACATAAAGTATACGGTGGTGCAACATCAATTGACACAAACTACAGTGCAGATGAAGCTGATGTATTAACTAAAAATGATCTCAATAAAGAATCTAAAATTGCAATTGCCCGACTTGCCGCCAAATTAATAGGCCCAAATGATTTTGTTTATCTTGATGCTGGCACAACAACAGAATGGATGATTGACTTTATTAACGTAAATCATGCAACTTTTGTGACAAATGGGATGGGGCATGCAATGAAACTTGCCTTTAAAGGATATACTACTTATATCGTCAGCGGACGAGTAAAAACAACTACTGCGGCAATTGTAGGCAGCGAAACAATTGAAAACATCAAAAAATATAACTTTACCAAAGGTTTTTTTGGTACAAACTGCATCAGTATTAAAGCTGGCTTCACAACGCCAGATGTCAGCGAGGGGGCAGTTAAAAATGAAGCAATCCTCCGCTGTGAAAAATGTTACGTCCTTGCTGATGCATCAAAATTTAATAAAATTGCTCCGATCACTTTTGCCAACTTGTCTAGTGCAACGATTATTACTGACAAGTTAAAAGATAAAAAATATCGCGACTATACAAATATTATTGAGGTGGAAAATCATGATTTACACGGCAACGTTTAATCCCTCCCTAGATTACATCGTGCAGCTGGATACGTTTACTGCTGGGGCGGTCAATCGAACGAAACATGAGCGTATTTTCGGCGGAGGAAAAGGGATCAACGTATCCATTGTACTGCATAACCTTGGCGTAGATAGCATAACGTTAGGCTTTATTGCTGGCTTTACTGGAGACGAAATTGAGCGCCAAGTAAAGTCCTTCGGCTGTAAAACCGATTTCATTCATTTATCTGATGGATTATCCCGTATCAATGTAAAATTAAAAGCTGACGTGGAAAGTGAGATTAATGGTCAAGGCCCTGAAATCGATAAAACTTCATTAAAAGCTTTTTTCGACAAACTTAATCAAATTCATCATGAGGATGTATTAGTCTTAGCCGGCAGCATTCCAAGTACATTGCCAAGCGACATCTATGAAAAAATCATGGAACATCTTGCAGCTAAATCAATAAAAATCGTCGTAGATGCTACATGTAATTTATTATTAAATGTCTTAAAATACAAACCATTTTTAATTAAGCCTAATCACCATGAACTCGGTGAAATTTTTAATACACAATTAAAAACCAATGAAGAAATTATCTCCTGCGCAAAAAATTTACAAGCGAAAGGTGCCCAAAATGTACTGGTCTCTATGGCAGGAGATGGGGCTATCTTGATTACTTCTGACGGCAAAATCTATAAAAGTCCCGTTCCTAAAGGTACTGTAAAAAATTCCGTTGGCGCTGGTGATTCAATGGTCGCTGGGTTCTTAGCCGGGCTATTAACGACAAACAACATTGAAAAAGCATTTAAAATAAGCGTAGCAACTGGAAGTGCAAGTGCATTCTCTGAAGAGTTGGCAACAAAAGAGGAAGTAATGAAATTATTGCAACAATTATAATGTTTTACCACGAAATAAAGGCATTTAATAATAAGGCTGCTTCAGAAGGCGTTTTAACGCCCACTGAAACAGCCCTTAAACAAATGATTAGGAGGGAAAATTATGAGGATTATTGATTTATTAACCCCAAAAGCAATCGCCTTAGATGCACAAATCACTTCGAAAAGCGAAGCGATTGACACTTTGGTAAATCTAATGGACAGAGCAGGCGTTTTATTAGATACAGAGGTGTATAAAACTGCTGTATTGGAACGCGAAAAAACTGGAACGACCGGTATTGGCGAAGGAATCGCCATTCCTCATGCAAAATCTGGTGCAGTAAAAAAAGCTGCTCTTTCTGCAATGGTGGTTAAGTCTGGCGTAGATTATAACTCTCTTGACGGTCAACCCGCCTATCTTTTCTTTATGATTGCAGCTCCTGATACAGCAAATGATCTACATGTAGAAGTCCTAAGCCGTCTAGCCACATTACTTATGGACAACGACTTTCGTCAATCACTTCTTGATGCAAAATCAACAGAGGAATTTTTGCAACTCATAAACAAAGCAGAAGCCGAAAAATTTGCTGAACAAGCACCGGCGAAAGAAGTATCTACTGGCTATGATGTCCTCGCAGTCACTGCCTGTCCAACCGGAATCGCTCATACTTTTATGGCAGCAGAAAGCCTTGAAATGAAAGCTAAAGAAATGGGTATACGCATTAAAGTAGAAACAAATGGCTCTGGTGGAATAAAGAATTCACTTACCCCCGAAGATATTCATCAGGCAAGTTGCATCATTGTTGCCGCTGATAAAAAAGTGGAAATGACTCGATTTAACGGTAAGCCCTTAATTCAAACAAAAGTTGCTGATGGTATACACAAAGCAAAAGATCTGCTAGAAAAAGCAACTTCGGGAAATGTACCCGTTTTTCAGGCTACTGAACAAGCACCTCGATCAGAGAATGAAAAAGCAGAAAGTTTAGGGCGCCAAATCTACAAACATTTGATGAACGGTGTTTCACATATGCTGCCATTTGTCATCGGTGGAGGAATTTTAATTGCCCTTGCTTTCTTATTTGATGACTATACCATTAATCCAGCCAACTTTGGTTCCAATACTCCATTTGCCGCATTTTTAAAAAATGTTGGCGGGACGGCTTTTGGCTTTATGCTTCCAGTCTTAGCTGGATATATTGCAATGAGTATTGCCGATCGTCCAGGACTTGCAGCCGGATTTGTCGGCGGTATGCTTGCCAATAGCGGTGGATCGGGATTCTTAGGCGCACTACTCGCTGGATTCATCGCTGGTTATTTAGTATTAGGCTTAAAGAAACTATTTAGTTCTCTTCCTCCATCTTTAGAAGGTATCAAACCTGTACTTCTCTATCCTGTTCTTGGAGTATTACTAATCGGTGCTATCATTACCTTTCTTATCAATCCACCTGTATCCGTAATTAATACTTGGATGACAAACACGCTGAATACCATGGGATCCGGCAGTAAAGTCTTCTTAGGTGTTATTCTTGGCGCTATGATGGCAATTGATATGGGCGGTCCTATCAATAAAGCCTCGTATGTCTTTGGTACAGCATCACTTGCTAGCGGGCAGTTTGATATTATGGCGGCTGTAATGGCTGGCGGAATGGTTCCTCCACTCGCAATTGCGCTTTGCAGCACCTTTTTTAAAAATCGTTTTAGTGAAAAAGATCGTAAATCTGGTCTTACCAACTATATCATGGGATTTTCCTTTATCACAGAAGGCGCTATTCCATTTGCCGCTGCTGATCCAACAAGAGTAATTCCAGCTTGCGCTATCGGGGCAGGCGTTGCAGGCGGATTATCCATGCTATTTGGCTGTACACTTCGAGCCCCTCACGGTGGTCTTTTTGTTGTTCCAGTAATCGGCAGCCCATTGAACTATTTAATTGCCCTTGCCGCCGGAGCAATTGTCGGCATGATAATTTTAGCACTCTTAAAAAAACCAATTGAATAACTCTCCCTTACTTATTTATATAAAAAGAAACCTAAGACATTGTCTTAGGTTTCTTTGCTTTATGTATTGATTGTAACGTTAACTACGCCATCAACTTCCTTTAATCGACTAATTATTTTTAATGAATGTTTAATATCACAATTATGTACATCCAGTTGCACTAATATCATTCCATTATTTCGATCTTTAATCGCCACATCACTAAATTCAATTTTTAATTCTTCTAGTACAACACCAATTTGATTAATCAATTCTGATTTATCTATCGCTTCAACAGAAACATCTAAATTTTTATCATACAATTTATCTATACGCGATAAAATCCCTAAAGTGAAAAATACTAATGCCGATGTAAAAAATGCGGCTATATAATACCCGGCGCCAACAGCTAACCCAACGCCAGAAACAACCCAAAGACACGCTGCAGTAGTCAGCCCTTTAACGGTCAATCCCTCTTTCATAATCGTACCAGCGCCTAAAAAACCTATACCGCTAACAACTTGCGCTGCCAGCCTTGCTGGATCAGCGTTTGTTTTTCCTTCTACATGCTGATAAAGCATAATCGATAAAATCATAATCAAACATGAACCTAAGCAAACTAAAGAATTCGTTTTCAAGCCTGCTGATTTATGATGGGCTTGTCTTTCATAGCCCACTAGGCCGCCCAAAAACAAGGCTAAAGTTAAACGAAAAATCAATTCACTTTCTGTAATCATATACTCACCTACATTCACAATCAAGGTAAGAATTCAAAAGATTTATCATACATAATACAGCAATTCTTACCATGTTTTTTCCCATAATAAAGTGCCTTATCAGCCATCGCGATACTTTTTTCCATCTCCACATCAAAATCAACATTTGTAAACCCGAATGTTGTTGTTACAGATATCATTTCACCTTTATGTTCTAAGCAAATTTCATTTATACTCTTCCTCATACATTCAAGTATTTGCCGAGTTGAATCTTCATTTAAGCTAGGAAACAGCATAATAAACTCTTCACCACCCCACCTTGCGGCAATATCTATGGGGCGGCAATTATCTTTTAATGCTTTTGCAACCAGTGTCAAAATCGCATCACCAATAACATGACCGTATGTATCATTAATTCTTTTAAAATTATCAATATCGGCAATTACCAAAACAAATTTATGCTGAATTTCAAAATAACTTTGCAATTCCTGCATAAATATCCTTCGTGTGTACAATTTCGTCAACTCATCATGACGAAGAACTTCCGCCATTTCCCTAATCATACTTTGCAGCTGTAACTTATGCTTTCTACTTTCCAAATGAACTGCTACCCTCGCCATCAATTCAGCTGAAATAAATGGTTTTCGGATATAATCTACCGCACCCACTTCAAAACAACGAGAAATAATTTTTCTTTCACTTTCACTTGTCACAAACATAACAGGAATACTTTCAGTTATTGGATTCGATTTTAACCTGCGACATATTTCGAACCCATCCGTGCTAATCAATACTACGTCGAGTAGAATTAAATCTGGCAGAATCTCTTTTGCAACAGCTACACTCTTATTTGCATCCTGTATTGTTATGATATTTTCATACTTTGTTTTTAAGATATCTTTCACAATTGTACATATTAACATGTTATCGTCTATCACTAAGATAACACTTTTATCTGCCATTCCTTACTACCCTCCATAGTAATTTGATATAACATTCTAATTGTACCATTATTTATTCAAATATACTATTTTTTAATATTCTCTTTTTTCTAATCTTTTGCAAACTACCTGTGAATAATGTGCATAACTATCTGGATAAGTTGAGAAAATTTCAATCGCTGATTTATTACACCAAATTTAATTGAATTGCATATTTTACAGCAAAGGTCTACTCAAAAATAGCAGATCATAGGAAGACCTAAACCCGTTTTCTTTTTTATCCGATGACCAATAAGGTCTAAAAATATTACTTGTCTGATTTCAGTAGAAGGATAATATCTTCTGGAACAGACTTGTTATCAAATTAAAAATAGGAGGCTAATCATATGGCAATACAATCTTTAGCAACTTTGTCAGCCGGACAGTTTTGCTATATAAATACAATTGAACTACAAGGGCTATTTAAAAGGCGAATTCTTGATTTAGGCGTTATTCCGGGGACAGTAGTTCAATGTATTCGTCACAGTCCATCCGGTAGCCCGATTGCTTATAAAATTCGCGGGGCGACAATTGCAATCCGAAAAGAAGATGCTAGTCAAATTAAAGTAACATTGTAGGAGGAGTTAACCAATGCAGGACACCCGAATACATTATACGCTCCAGCGTAAAAAAGAATTCCAAATTGATGCTTCGCCCGATCAATTTGTTATTGCACTCGCTGGAAATCCGAATGTAGGAAAAAGTACAATATTCAATGCATTAACCGGGCTTCGCCAACACACTGGGAATTGGCCAGGAAAAACGGTAGATAATGCCCAGGGGACATTTACGCATGAAAGTCAGGAATTTCTTTTAGTAGATTTGCCTGGCACCTACTCATTAAGCGCACATAGCAGTGAAGAAGAAATCACACGTGATTTTATTTCTCACGGAAATCCCGATGTAACACTTATCGTCGTCGATGCTTCCTGTCTAGAGCGAAACCTTAATTTAGCCTTGCAAATCCTTGAAATAACCCCCAATGTGGTGCTTTGTGTAAATTTACTTGATGAGGCCAGAAGAAAAAACATTACCGTAAATCTAGATGAATTAAGTAAAGAATTATCCATCCCTGTTATCGGGACGACTGCTCGCACCGGACGCGGACTAAATCAATTAAAAGAAGCTATCTTTTCTATTTCTAAGAACAAGAAACCTGACTATCCTCCTGCGCAGACAGAAACAACAACAGATGTGGAAGATAAAATCACTCAAATTTACGCGAAAGCAGAAATGATATGTCGCAAAGTCGTAACAAAACCCGTTGAACAAAAAAAGAATTGGGAATATCGACTTGATGATATCTTGACCTCCAGGTTATTTGGCTACCCTATTATGTTTTTTATGCTTTGTGGCGTTTTCTGGTTGACAATAGAAGGTGCAAATTATCCTTCAGAATTACTCAGTAGCATATTGTTTAGCTTTGAAGACACTTTAACCGATTTATTCATGGCAATGAATGCGCCTGTTTGGCTACATGGAGTTTTAATTTTGGGTATGTATCGCTCACTCGCATGGGTTGTCTCTGTCATGCTCCCACCAATGGCTATCTTTTTTCCACTATTCACTCTCCTCGAAGACCTCGGGTATTTGCCACGTGTCGCCTTTAACCTCGACAGTGCATTCAGAAAATGTCATGCTTCTGGCAAACAGGTACTAACCATGTGCATAAGCATTTTCTGTATGCAATAATTAAGACAAAAAATAAGACAGCCTATTATTCTTTCAATAATAGACTGCCTTATTTAAAACTGACCTCATCTAAACCCATCTAACCCCTCCTATGTATCTATTTTCTTCTTCTTTTGCCTGCATTCTACATTGGACTCATTTCCCTTCTACTTAAGCTTATGTTGCTTCAACTATCGGATACATTGGACTCATCCCTTTACTTCTCAAATTCTCTGCAGCTTCACTATCTTGTACATTGGAATCAACTCTTTCTTTGATTGCTGTATCTTTTGTTTGTCTATATTCTATCATAAATAAACGACAATTTCAATCATATTATTAGAATTTTCTAATAATTCTAATAATTATTTTTGCAAGTCTTGTTCTTTTGACCTATTGACTTTTTGACTTTTATGCGTATAATAAGAATTAAAGAAAGCGTATAAAAATCGATGCAAGAGCATCTATACACTTTCTTAAAAAATAATTAAATAATGGGAGTGAGAGTATGTTTGATTTAGTACCGTTCCGTGGTTCTGGTAATATTGCTAAAAGAGGAGATGCTTTCGACCGTTTATTCACTAAAATGTTTGAACAGCCGTTTGGACTAATGCATCACTTTAACTCATCTTTTAGCAGTTTTAAAGTTGATGTCAAAGATATGGGTGCCACCTATGAATTAACTGCTGAGTTACCAGGCGTAAAAAAAGAGGAAATTACATTAGATTATAACCAAAATTACTTGACGATCAGCGCAAATCGCAATGAAGAAAACGAAACAAAAGAAAATAACTATATTTGCCGCGAACGCCATGTCGGCAACGTCCAAAGAAGCTTCTACATTGATAACATCGATAGGGATAAAATTCAAGCAAAATTCCAAGATGGCATTTTACATGTACAGTTACCAAAACAAAAGGATACACAAAAACCATATCAATCTATTCAGATTGACTGATTGAAAAACCGGAGTATATCCCCCCTCGATATACTCCGGTTTTATTTATTAAAAAACTAGTATAATACTCTCATGAATTAAATATTTTTACATAAATTAAAAAAATTTAATTCTTCGATTATCTTCCCTTCTACTCTTATTCGACTCTTAAGCCTAATTTACTTATCTATGGTCTAGTTTTTCTCCCCACTCTTTTTCTTTAAATCCCACAAGGACAAATTTATCGCTCACTAAAATTGGTCGTTTTACAAGCATTCCATCTGTCGCCAGCAGTTTGAGCTGCTCGATTTCTGTCATATGCGGCAATTTATCCTTAAGCGATAATTCTTTATATTTCAATCCACTCGTATTAAAAAAACGTTTTAACGGTAGTCCACTTGCTTTATACCATGCTTCCAATTCAGCAAAGTTCGGGTTCTCTTCCTTAATATCACGCTTCGTAAACGAAATCTCCTGCCCTTTTAAATAATCTTCTGCCCTTTTACAAGTTGTGCATTTAGGATAGCAAATAAACTTCATCTTTTCCACCTCTTAATTTTATAATTTTCTTATATCATGCAATGTTCAAATCTACTTTATTCTCATTATAGCATAATCAATTCACATCAGAACTCATAAACATTTATTAAAAAGCATCAAACGAAGTGTTTGCTTCAGTTCTTTTTTCAAATTGAAATTGAAGATAAATTTTTTGTTCTTTTCTTCGCTTGCCATTTATTATTTCATAACTGCCCTGACCAATTTCTATAGAATGAATAAAATTTGCAATCATCCTTGGAGATAGCGCCGATAGATGTTTCCATCTTTCTATATACTCCAAAATTTTTTTGTCGACCCTTGTTAGAGCCTCCGCATCTTTAGGAACATTCTCCGCATGTTTTCTTAATTGCAACACATCTTGAATTTCTCTATACTTCATTTCATATTGTATAACCATTTTTCGCAATCGCACCTCGGTTAAAAAACCTCGACTATAGTCTTCGTATAATTTACCAATTAAAGCATCTAGCGCTCTACCGCGCTTTTCCAATCGCTGTACTTGTCTGTCTTCAGAAACACCTTCTATCTTCTTCCTGCATTTTTCTTTTATACGGCTTACTAGGGATGCCCATTCTATTTCATCAAGTATCAATTCTTTGCTTAATGATTGTAAAACAATATCATAAAGTACACGATATTCGATAAAATGGTTGCTGCAAACTTTTATTCCTCCAGCTTTATACGCTCCACAAGCTAAATTTATCGGTGAATCTTTTTTCCGCGAACCTACTGATGACATCCTTCGTCCACACGCTTTGCAAAATGCAACACCCGAGAATAAATTAAAAAAACTGCCCTGTTTATGGCAAGTGCGATTACGCCGCATCTGCATGATGAGCTCAAAATCTTCTTCACTAACAAGCGCTGCATGTGTATTTTTTACAGTAATCCATTCTTCACAATCTACAGGGACAAGCTGCTTTAATTTAAATGATACCTTTCTGGTTTTCCCCTGCACCAAATGCCCAAGATAGACAGGGTTTTTTAATATTTTTCCAATCGTTGCCGCATTCCAGCCCTGCTTACAGATTTCATCATTTATTTTTCTTTTTGTATTATAAAAATTCCGATACGCCAGTGGTGCTAATATCTGCTTGCTATTTAATTTCTCTGCAATTCTTTTTGGATTTAACCCCTGTGTTGCCCAATGAAAAATTTGTTTAACAATGGGTGCAGTCTCTTCATTTACAACAAGTTTATTTTTATTATGAGAATCTTTTTGATAGCCATAGGGTGCAAAATTTCCAATATAAGCACCCGATTGCATTTTGGCTTTTAATGATGTCGTAATTTTATCAGAAATATCACGCGCATACATTTCATTAAATACATTTTTTATCGCTAACATCTGATAAGATAACTTTTTCAACGAATCAAAACCATCATTAATTGCAATCACTCGCACCGATTGTAAGGGAAATATCTTTTCTAAGTACTCTCCTGCACCAATATAATCTCTGCCAAATCGTGATAAATCCTTTACAATCACTAAATTTACTTTTTTTAATAAAATATCTGCAAGCATTTGCTTAAATCCTATTCGCTCAAAATTTGTTCCTGAGCAGCCATCATCTACATATTCACGATAGATAACAAAGCCATTCTCTTTTGCGTACTCATTGAGAATCCTTCGTTGCGTAAGAATACTGCCACTTTCTCCAGCAACTTGATCCTCCTTCGATAGCCGCATATATAACGCTGCCCGATATTGGATTTCCATTAAAACAGTACTCCATCCTCTTCTAATGACGACAAAATGAATTTTTCTAATAAATCCAGGAGTGACTTTCCATCTCGATAAACTACCTCTACCATATAAATATCTTCCGAATCTTCCCATTGGTAAATAAAAGTGTTCTCCTTCATACGATCACCTCACCGTATGGTTATGTTTAAATACCTTCTGTTATGCAACCATTTTCATCCAGTGCGGGCTCATGCATGTGCATGGGGTTTGGCTGTAATGCCGCTGGCGTTATTGCCTGTCGGATTATCGACTCACCACGCGAACGATTAATTGCAATATTAACCAATAATTTCGCACCATGCAACGGTAGATTTCCAACGTTGATTTTACTCTCAACTTTATTTGTTTCTTCTTGTTTTGCCGAAAATTATAATTCTTTAGTTACAACATTGAGCATTACGTCTATCGTCTTATTAGGCATCGCTACGACTTTTTTCACGGCATGGTTTTTATCCAAAACTTTACTCAAAGGAACCCCCTCTTCTAATATTCTCGAACTACCACCCTATCGTCTGCCACAAGTAGGTGCTGTTATTTACCGTTCTATCATTGATCGTACATTTTTCGTGTTAAAGCGTGCAATTTATATGGCTGCTCCAGCCGGTGCAGTGATTTGGCTTGTTGCCAATATTCCTCTCGGTGACACAACTTTGTTAAGCTATCTTACCCACCTCCTAGATGCTCCAGCTTATTATCTTGGTGTAGACGGCGTAATCCTCCTTGCTTTTATTCTCGGCTTACCGGCAAATGAAATCGTTGTTCCGATTATGTTAATGGCCTACCTTTCTACAGGGCAAATGATTGAGATTGAGAACCTTACCACATTAAAAGAAGTATTTCTTAATAATCACTGGACACTATTGACTGCAATTAATACGATGCTGCTTTGCCTGCTACATTATCCATGCAGCACAACATTATTAACAATTCACAAAGAAACTGGCAGTAAGAAATGGACGGCAATTGCTTTTCTTCTTCCAACAGTTCTTGGCTTAATTCTATGCTTAATCACAACATTCCTTGCACGTACTTTCGGGCTTTTCGTATAACTGAATATTAAGAAACAAACGTGTATAGATATGATAATGTCATGTTTATACCTGTTTGTTTAATAAAAAAATCATTTCATTGCAATTGATATGGCTTACCCATCAAATTGCTAATGAAATGATTTTTATTTTATACTATAGTTTTATTTTTTGAAAATAAAACGTTATAGAAATACTTTACTTTTACTTTTACTCTTTCTTTTCGTCGGATTGAAAAAAGCTACTTTCTCTTCATCATAGATTACAAGGTAATTGACCAAATCCCGGATATCCCCCCGTATACATTCCATTGTTAAAACATCAACTTTGACCCAAAACTCTTCTGCAGCAACATCTTTAAGTAAAGGTATCTTTTTTCTTACTGCCATACTCTCACTACAATGAACCAATAACTGTGTACATATCCGTATCAATCTATTCTTATATTGCTCAAAATCCGTTTCATTCTCCAATTGGGCAATCATCATACTATACATAAGACAATCAAATCTTTTTGCCGCTGCATCCGTATCATTCATAGAAACAAGCGGTGCAATTAAATGAATTAACGAATATTTATCCTGTTCAGATATACGGGAAAATGCATCACGGTCTTTATATTGCTCAACATGACGCATCTGCAATTTAGCCTTTGATAATTCTTTCTTTAAAGTTTGTATCTGTTGATATACAACATCAATTAATGTATTACGCCAAGCCTGATAATCTGTACCAATAAATTTTTTTGTCTGTAACGCTTGAATTAAACGCACACGATTACAAAAAATTGTTTCCGCTAAAGATTCTATTGCTTCATTTTCGATAAGCTCCTTATGCACACGAAAAAATTCAAAGTTTCGTAAGTAATCAAAGATATAAAAATATCGTTTATTCACGTATGCGCCTGACTGGTCATCCAGACAAGCCAATCCTTTACAGTTCCGGGCACCTCGCCCTACCATCTGCCAAAACCGAGTTTTTGAGTATACTTTTTTAAAAAATACTAGATTTACCACTTCGGACACATCAATTCCCGTATCCATCATATCCGACGATACAATAATATGCGGTTCTTTCGCGACTTGTTTAAAATCGTTGACGATTGCCTGTGCATTTGTATCATTAAAAGAAATACATTTTGCAAAATCCCCTCTATACTCTGGGTAAATGACATTAAATCTCTCAACTATGTATTGCGCATGTTCTTTATTTTGTGCAAAGATAATTGTTTTACCTAAACAATCCTTTGTCGCAAATTTAATTCCCTTTTTCATTAATTCCTTTAAAACCATATCAACTTTAGGTTGGTTAAAAAGATATTGCTTTAAATAAGGCGAAAGAGTCCGTCCTATTTTTGCTGTGATTCCTATAAAATCATCCTCATATTTTGCTTGCTCCTCTATACTTAAATCATCATATACAGTAGTTTCATCCGAAAAATTTGTCATTGTTTCTATATTGTAATACGGGACTAACACACCATCTTTATAAACTGCTGTTTCATACTCATATGCATAGGTTGGCATTCCTGATTCTACTTCAAAGAAATCATATATATTTTGATCAATACATAGCCTTGGTGTTGAAGTAAACCCAACAAGAATTGAAGAGAATTCCTCAAAAAATTCATGATAATCTTTTAAAACACTCCGATGAATTTCATCAATAATAATTAAATCAATCTGCGCTTTACAGGTAATATTAAATAAATCAGAATAAGTGGAAAAAATGACATTACACTTCTCAGTTTCCATTTCATTCATTGATTCACCAAATAATATTTCTGGTAAATACCGTTTAAACTCTTCTTTTGCTTGCGTAACTAAAACCGTATTGTCCGTTAAAAATAAAATATTTTTCACCAATCCGCTCCGCATGAATATATCACTTAAGCTTATTGCAGTTTTCGTTTTTCCTGTTCCAGATGCCATGACCAAGAGACTTTTTCTTCGTCCTTGCCTAAGATTATCACAAGCTGCAAAAACTGCTTCTTTTTGATAATAACGCTCTGTAATCACATCTTGAATGAAAAGTTCATTTAATGTCTTGCCTTGCATATAATCCTTCATGATTTTCTGCTTTTCTGGCATTGTACCACCCCAAACATTTTTTCTGCCAAAAGACTTTCTTTATTCCAAATGATTCTATTTCGCCAAAAAAACAGAAATAACCTCCAAAATTATACATAAATAAGTAAAAGTTTTTGTTTTTTTGTTGAACTATATAATTCCCATTTAAATTTTCCTAGAAAATATTAGTGAAATTTATATTTATTTCTTACTGAACAGGATTTTTATTTATGCAAAACGAAAACTTTATATACTATACCTATGGGAGGATTTGCTTATGAATTACAGTCAGCAAAAATATAAATATCTTTACTTACTATCTGACAAATATCCTACAATTCAAGAAGTGTATGCTGAAATCATTCATTTGCAAGCAATCTTAGACCTTCCAAAAGGAACTGAACATTTTATGAGTGATTTGCATGGTGAATATGAAGCCTTTTATCATATTTTAAATAATTGCTCTGGTGTTATTCGTGAAAAAGTTGATTTTTTGTTTGCAAGAACTTTAACCACAGAGCAATGCGCCGAATTTTGTACACTAATTTATTATCCAAAAGAAAAATTAGAAAAACTACAAGAAAAAGAATTTCTAACTGCTGAATGGTATGAAACAACAATTTATCACCTTATTAAATTAGCCAAATTTGTAGCATCTAAATACACTCGATCTAAAGTACGCAAGGCAATGCCAAAAGTATATCGATATATTCTTGATGAATTGCTGCATGCGCAGCCAAAAGAGCACGTCAACCAACTTTCTTATCATAAAAAAATTGTTGATACTTTAATTTCGATTAAGAGTGCTAATGACTTTATCATCGCTTTTTCTAAAATGATAAAAAGATTAGCGGTGGATCACTTGCATATTGTTGGTGATATTTTCGATCGTGGAATGCGCCCAGATGCAATTATTGATATGCTCATTGAGCATCATTCCTTAGATATTGAATGGGGCAACCATGATATTCTCTGGATGGGTGCGGCAGCTGGCAGCGAAGCTTGTATTGCCACCGTAATTCGCAACAGCTTATCTTATCGCAATATGGATGTATTGGAGAAAGGCTATGCAATTAGCCTTCGTCCATTATCCTTATTCGCAGCCAAAATTTACCCTGACGAAAATTCGATAATTGCTTCAAAAAAAGCGATTTCGATGATTTTATTTAAACTAGAAGGGCAATTAATTTATCGCAACCCCGAATTTAAGATGGAGGACCGCCTTTTACTTCACAAAATTGACCGCAACACCTCTTCTATCACAATTGACGGAAAAATTTTGCCGCTAAAAAGCGCCTACTTTCCGACACTAAGTCAGTTATCACCATACAGTTTAACAGAGGAAGAAGCACAAATTATGCGGGATTTGCGCATTACTTTTCAAGAGAGTGAGAGGCTCCATAAACATATTAGATTTCTTTACAAAAAAGGTAGTATGTATCGCTGTTATAATCAAAACTTACTTTTTCATGGTTGTATTCCCCTTGACGAAAATGGCGATTTTGCCAATATTACATTTGGTGGTAAAACCTATTTCGGCAAATCCTATATGGATTATGCTGATAAAAAAGCTCGCGAAGCGTATTTTGGCATAAAGCAACAAAAAAATCTAGACTTTATGTGGTACTTATGGTGCGGAAGAAAATCGCCTTTATCAGGAAGAAAAATAAAAACCTTTGAACGCGACATTATCGATGACCCATTGTCATGGGCAGAACCAAAAAGCCCTTACTATCACTACTCAAATTCAGAAAAAATCTGCGACATGATTCTAAAAGAATTTAATTTATCAACGAAGCGAGGGCATATTATCAACGGACATGTACCCGTAAAAGTTATCAATGGAGAAAATCCCGTCAGAGGAAATGGCAAAGCAATCGTAATCGATGGTGGTTTTTGCCGTGCTTATCAAAAAACAACGGGTATTGCCGGCTACACGTTAATTTACAATTCCTATGGTCTTAGACTGATGTCCCATCAACCTTTTAGCAATAGCCAAAAATCTTTAGAAAAAAATGAAGATATTGAATCAAAATCAAAGATTATTGAACAAATGCAAACTCGAATTATGGTCAATGATACAGATCTAGGCGAAGAAATCAAAATACAGCTTAGCGATTTAGAAGAGCTATTGAATGCTTATAAAACCGGCGTATTGACGCCCCAAGAATAAAATGAAAAAACTGGCTGATTTTCAGCCAGTTTTTCATTTCATCATTTAACTAAATATTTATCCAATACACTAAATAAAAAATCTTTATTTACTGGTTTTACAATATAATCATTCATTCCAATGCGCTCTGAATATCTAACATCCTCTGAAAAAGCATCTGCCGAAAGCGCTACGATTGGAATTAGGCAGGCATCCGCTCTATCCATTTTCCGAATAAATTTCGTAGCCTCACGCCCGTCCATAATTGGCATTCTGATATCCATAAGAATTAAACTATAATAACCGATAGGGGAGCCAGCAAATTTATCTACTGCTTCCTTCCCATTTACAGCGATTTCCGTATTTAAATTTACTTCTTCTAAAAAGACTTCTATAATCTCTTGATTAATGTCATTGTCCTCCACCAATAAAATTCTTTCATTATTAAAGAAATATTTCCGCTTTATTATTGGCAGCATATCATCCTCTTCTTCCAAGGACATCAAATATCTTCGCTTTGCTAATCCAAACGGAATCTTCACTGTAAAATTACTGCCTAAACCAACCTTGCTATCCACAGTAATAACGCCATCCATTAAATTAACTAGACTATGTACAATGGACAAACCTAATCCAGTTCCCATTCTTTTGGGGTCAGTACGTTCTGTATCCTGCTCAAATGGTAAGAAAATTTTCTCCATAAACTCGGGCTTTATCCCAATCCCATCATCTCTAACGGTAAATTGCAAAATGGTAGAAATCGTAGTTCTTTCTAACTGCCTAATTTCTAACTCCACTTTTCCTCCAATATTCGTATATTGAAACGCATTACTCAGCAAATTAATTAGAATTTGATTTAAATGCAGTACATCCCCTTCCAGTTTATGATTAATTTCTGGTGCTATATCAATTTTAAAATCAATATTTTTTTCAGTGGCTTTATCCTTACATAAGTTATGCAAATCATCTAAAAACTTTTTGAGTGAAAATTCCTTTTTATGAATCACCATTTTTCCACTCTCAATCTTTGATACATCAAGTACATCATTGAGCAAAGATAACAAATATTTCGCAGATAAATCAATTTTGTTTAAACATTCTGCGACTTTTTCTGGCGAATGCAGACATTCTTTCGCTATACTAGCCATTCCCATAATCGCATTCATCGGCGTTCGAATATCATGTGACATCCGCGATAGAAATTCACTTTTTGCCTTATTTGCACGTTCTGCACTTTCTAATGCTACATTCAGCACTTTATTATGCTCTTCTTGACGACGTCTTTCCAAATCCACATTTTTCATATACAGCATTGCAATTTTCTCGCCATGCTCTTCCCACTCTACTTTTCTAAGCCAATACGTATACCATAAATATTCATTGGTCTTATTATTCAATCGCTCTAGAGTATAACTAATTTCATGACAACCAGACTTAAAAATTTCTGTCAATGTTTCTTCATTTGAAATTCTGACGCATTCATCACGAGCCGCTCCTGGGCGACAATGATCAAACCAAGTTTTCTTTGCTACCGCAAATGATCCATCACCAATTTGAATCTTTTTTATACTCCCACTTTCAAATGCTAGTGAATGTACGGTTTCACGTTTATAATCAATTTCAAATACAGCATCATAAGACATTCGAATTTCATTTTCATACCGCTGAATCAAATTTTTCTGTTCAAGTTCAGCCCGCTTATATTCATCAATATTATGAATATAAATAAAAGCAATACAATCACCCGTATTGGGTTCCGTAGTAAGCTTAGCACTTACTCTCACCCAAACCACATAATTTTGAGAATCTTTGCGATGATACTCTGCAAAAACTGCCTCTTTACCTTCTTTAAAGGCTCTTATTAACTCGTGATGACTCAAAATTGCATAACATTTTTCTTGCTCCACCCGATCAGGGATTCTTCTTATTTCTGCCCCTATCAACTGTTCATAGGTATGTACAAATACAATCTCATTATTTTTCTTTATGTTTATTTTATAAGGCTTAACAGACCCCTTTGATAAATTTACCCTATAGGACACATATAAATTCGGCGTTATCACATCTCGATAAGCCAATTCACGTCGATATCTATTTTCTGACTCTTCACGAATGGATACATCTTCTGATACGCCAATTGCACGTAATGGATTTCCCTCTTCATCAAAAATAACCGTATAACTTACTTTTTCCCACCAGTACTCGCCATTAGAATCTTTTGTTCTATAGATAGCATTTACATAACTTTCCCCTTCATGAAGCCTTTTGTATAAATCTAAAAAAGCTTCAACGCTATCAGGATGCACGTAATCAATTTCAAGTAAGCTCTGCGGCACATTTTCAATCACTTCTGGAAGCCCATTAATCTCCATTGATCGTTTCGTTTGAATAATGCATCTTTGAATGAAATCATAATCCCAAACATAAGTATTCGTTCGATCTAAAGCAATCCTATACCGTTCTTCACTTAGACGGATTGCAATTTCCGCCTGTTTGCGTTCAGTACAATCCATCGCAAAACCTTCTAAGAGAAAATATCCTTTTCCCTCCAGTAAATGCCCACTGACAAAAATCCAGCAAATCTCACCTGAACGTTTTATAATACGCATCTCCCAAGTAAGCTCTGCTTTATTGCATAAAATTGCTTTATCAATTTTACGCATAATAGTAGCAAAATCCTCTGGGCAAATAAATTTTTTTGCTTTATTTTCTAATTCTATATCAAATTCTTGCCTCGTATACCCGCAAATCTTATAAAATAAATCATTTGCTGATAAAATTGTAAAATCCTGATCTAGCAATGCGCGAAAAGTTCCTCCTTTTGACCCCTCTTTATATAAAGCCAATTCAACACTTTGCTCTTCATATACTTTTTTATCTTGAATCAATATACATACAAGAACGACGACAATTTGTCCGTCTTTATCAAAAAAACTTTCAATATAGCTTTTCACCCATATAATATTTCCATCTTGCTTTACTAAGCGATGCTCCAAAGAAAAGGCATCCTTTTCTTCACTATGATTTCTTAATGTCGCTTTGAATAACCGATAGTCACTAGGCAAAAATATATCTGCTATCTGCTTTTGAGTTCGTTCTGTAAACTCTTCATAACTTCTGTATCCAAGCAGCGCTAACATGTTACCGCCCAAATAGCAAAGCGGCAATCCAGGTTTTGTATAAAAAGCGACGACGCCTCCATCAATAGTCTGCCGAATTTTTCCCAGCAACTTAGATTCAATCACTTGAATATCGTTCGATGTTATCGTATCTTTTCTATATATCTCCATAGATTCACCACCTTTTAAGTGCCATACAATTAAAGATGCTCCTGTTTTTTTGCCTTACTTGATTTCATTTGACTTTCAGAAACTTTTCGTTCATATTCTTCTATTGGAACTGGCTTTGAATAGCAATATCCTTGCGCAAACATACAGCCAGAGCGCAATAAAAAATCAACATGTTCTCTAGTTTCTACCCCCTCGGCAATAACCGGTAAATCAAGACTCTGTGCCATGCGAATTGTCGCTTGCAAAATCTTCTGCCCCCGCTCTGATTGTGCAGAATTTCTTAAAAAATTCAAATCAATCTTTAACACATCGATCGCAACATCTTTTAGCATATTTAAAGATGAATATCCACTTCCAAAATCGTCCATAGAAAAAACAAATCCATAAGAGCGTAAATGTTCCATAACGGCATAAAGCTGTTGAGGATTTTCCGTATATGCACTTTCTGTTAATTCGAGCTCTAACAGTTTCGGCGGAATTTGATACTTCTCTGCTAAATTAATAAAAATATTGCAAAGGTTAGGGTTATAAAAATGCATACGCGAAATATTTACGGATATAGGGAGTGGAGTCCTTCCTTCATCAATCCATCTCCTAAGTGTTTTGCAAGCCAATTCCCATACATACTCATCCATTTTTAAAATAAATCCATTCCGCTCAAACAAAGGAATAAATTTGTAGGGAGGAATCATTCCCTTTGTCGGATGATTCCAACGAACTAAAGCTTCTGCTCCAATAATAGATTCTAAAAGCATATTATATTTAGGCTGCAAAAAAATTGTAAACTGATTCTCTTCTATCGCCGTATGCATATCATTTAAAATTTCCTGTTCTTCCAAAATAATATTTCGCATATTATCGTTATATACTGCATAAAGCTGAATAAATTTATTTTTAACACTCTGTAGCGCTAAATCCGCCCGATCACACATAATTTCTATCGGTAAATCTTTATCCTCAATCTTAAACACCCCGCAAGAAGGCGATATTTTTATCGCTAGCGGGTAACTATCCAGACTTTCTTTAATTAGATGTGCAACTTTTTCTATTTTATTTTCTTCATTTATTAAACACATTGCAAAAACATCCGCTCCTATCCGCCCATATGTTCCACTAAAAGGCAAATCCGATGTTTTCTTCACGATTTCTGCAAACTTATTTGCAATAAAACGCAATAATTCATCTCCCGCTTCAATTCCATATAAATCATTGATCACTTTAAAATTATTGATATTAAGCAAAATAATAAAATAATCTCGCGTTAAATTGTTAAATAAAAGTTTCCGCGTCGCTTTATAAAATGCTTCTTTATTATATATTCCCGTCAGGCGGTCATATGTGTCAAAAAATTTTATCTGTCCGTTCTCAGCTCCAAATGGAGTAATTTTACTAAATATAAGTGCATAGGCGGGAATTATGCCTCTCCACAAAATTGAAACAACTGTCATATTTAAATCTGTATGAAGGATTTCACTATGTATCACTGAATCTAGAATTGGCTCATCAGTTCCCTTTAATACTGGGCAATTTTTACATACTTTTTTATAACCTGCAAATGAATAACAGGTACATCCGTTTCCACGATCATAAAAAAATTGTTTTAAATTATCACTAACATATAAAATTTCATATGTGCCTTTATTAATAATATACATACTGATATTCTTTAAACTATTGATCAATGGCAGCTCCCAATCCATTGTTTTCACCATGCACCCATCCTTCTGGCTGTAAAATATTTTGCTAAAAATTAAGCACTATGAATAACTTAAAATTCAACTTTATTTGATGAAAATCCTTTGGGGAAATTACAAATTTATTACTATAAATCTTAGTTTCATCCAAAATTTTTTATTTTTGTAAACAAAATACCCTAAAGAAAAGAGACTTGTCTTTATTCCTTAGGGTATAAATAAGTGTATTTTATATAGTTTCTACTCTTTGAATTACAAACTTTTCAATATCGCCAACATTTACATACTGACCAAAGAAGCGCATAGTTTTATTTAATTCCACCTTATATAGCCGAACTTTTGCCGCATCAATTTCAGCACGTATCTGGCCAGTTTCATCTTTTAACATCAAATTCGCCTGACTAATTTCATCTGCATTTTTTAATTCTACAGTCTCATTCTTCTCATTTTCGCAGGTTAATTTTCCAATAAAAATAACTTTGTCGCCATCCATACTATTCTCCATTACCGTCGCTACATCCTCTGGATAATATGTAGATGAGTAAGCAAATACCGTACTAGCACATAAACAAATCAACAGAGTAACTAACAAACTTATTTTTTTCATTCCATCACCCTCTCTAGAACTTCTCCTTTACAATAACAAAAATTTACAATAAGGTCAATAAATTTATCGTAAAAATAAGTAAAAAATGGAGTATCAAGTAATCTATTTTTAATTACTTTAATCCTCCATTTTTATTTTCTTACTTTATAAAAATTCTATATCAACAACATAAATTTTAATTGTATAAAAATCGGCACAAACTTGACCATAAATTTGGACTGGCACATTCATTATATCACGACCATCGTAAGCGTCATCGCTGATCTCCACGGAAATATCTCCCGTCTTATCGCGAAAAGCCATCTTTCCATCGTCATGACACCTAATAATCTGCCCTTCTAATACAACACTCTGACCATCAATTCTCTGACTTTTAACCGCTGCAATATTGCTAGGAATATAATCCATAGCATTTGCAAAAACAACTACGCCCGAGAAAAAAATCATTATCAATAAAATCAACCCAAACTTTTTCATACCTGCCATCTCCCTCATTGGAACTAATATTAGGCACCTATAATCAAGTTCTTTTCTTTATCTATATTATATCACATTCACTAAAAGCATGTAAGAAAATATTTCTTTTTAAAAAGAAGGATTTGGATATTTTTTGCCTAATATATACTTTTAAGGACAAACAAATTATTATTTAAAAACCATTATTAATTTTGAAAATTTTAAGGAGGCTTTGTTTATGTCTAATGAGTTAAAAATTTACAAATGTTCTATTTGCGGTCATGTTGTTGAAGTGCTAAATAACGGAACTCGCCCTGCATCAGCAAAAACAATCTGTTGCGGTAAAGAAATGGATTTATTAGCACCAAATACAGTAGAAGCATCTACTGAAAAGCACCTGCCTGTTGCAACTTTTGTTGACGAAAACAAACTTTCCGTTAAAGTTGGCAGCGCAGAGCATCCGATGATTGAAGCGCATTATATTGAATGGATTAGCGTAGTGTACGGTGATACAATCCAGCGTGTAAATTTAAAACCAGGACAAGCTCCTGAAGCAACTTTCTGCATTTGCGGAGCAACAAATATAGATGTCTATGCTTATTGCAACATTCACGGATTATGGAAATCAAATGTAGCTAAATAATACTAATAAAAACAAACATGTCAGAATGAACTGACATGTTTGTTTTTATTTTAAGTATTTATTTAATGCGTTAAACAACCCCTGCTTTTCGATTGGTTTTACGCAATGTTCATTCATTCCCGCGATGAGCGATCTTTCCTTATCATCTTCAAAAGCGTTAGCAGACAATGCGATAATCAAAATGCTTTTTGCATCTGGGCGGGCTAAATTTCTAATATACATCGTCGCTGCATATCCGTCCATAATTGGCATCATAATATCCATAAAAACTGCATCATAGTAATGATGCGGCGACAGCTCAAATAAAATGCAAGCTTCTTGACCATTTACTGCATAATCAAGCGTAGCTTTTGTCAGTCCTAAAACGCTTCCTATAATCTCCGCATTCAAATCATTATCTTCAACAATTAAAAAACGTTTTCCCTTATAATCCGGAATATGTTGCACTGTATTTTCTTTGCTAACATATTCTATATTTTTATCCACAACTTCGAAGTCAATATCAAACCAAAAAGTACTGCCTTTATCTAACTTACTTATCACTTCAAGCTTACTATTCATTAACATTGCTATTTTAGAAGAAATACTTAAACCAAGCCCTGTCCCAGCAATCATTTTTCGAATTACTGTCTTTTCACGCTCAAAAGGATGAAAAATGACCGCCAAATTTTCTTCAGCTATCCCTACACCTGTATCCATAATGCTAAAATGAACAGATATTTTTTCTTCTAAGTCAGCAATTTTTCTTACCTTAATTTCAACCGTTCCTTGTGATTTATTATATTTAATTGCATTAGATATCAGATTAATAATAATTTGTTTCAGTCTTAATTCATCGGCCATAACATATCTATCTAAATCAGTATCAATATCAACGGTAAATGAAATCTCATTTTTTCTTGCTATTTCTTCATATACAACTTGAACACTTTGCATCATTTTCATAATATTGATCGGTTGAATGTTTAATTCCATTTTTCCGGCACTTACTTTTGTCATATCTAAAATATCATTAATTAACTGTAACAAATGATTCGAAGAAACTTTAATCTTTTGAATACAATCAAGTACCTTTTCTTTATCTTCTATATTTTGCTCTGCTTTTTCATTAAATCCAATAATAGCGCCTATAGGCGTTCTAATTTCATGCGACATTCGCGATAAAAAATCCGTTTTTGCCGCATTTGCATGCTCAGCTCGGATTAAAGCCCGTTGTAGATTAAGCTCATAAATTTCTTTTTCTTGAAATCCCTTCTTTAAACTCTTATGCTGACTTTTATAATAAAAAATCATACTTAACCCGAGAAAAAAAGTACATAGCAATACAATGATCTGAATGGGATATTTATAAATAAACTGAATAATTTCTAAATTTTTATTTTCTTTGAGCAAGTGATTGTACGTAATTTCTTGCATCCTACTTTGCGGAATTGAGTCTATTCCTTTATTGAGAATATTCGTTAATTGTTCTGGATTCTGCTTATTCACAGCAAACGCTAAACCAATTTCTTTTCCATCTAGGTTACTAACAATTAAATTATCTAATCTTGGATCCTTCATAAAATATTCCACGATATAATAACTCGCAAATGTAACATCTGCAATTCCATCATTTACTGCTTGAATACATTCTAACATTGTATCATAGAGAATGATTTTTTTGCCTTTTAATTTAAACCAATCTTTATAATATGGAGTTACTGCATACACAGTATCTTCCGTCGCTGATTTTTTATTTTTATTTTGAATCATTGATTGGTAAAGCTTTAAAAATGGCTTACTAAGTTCTAAATTAAAAGCATCTGCCGCATCAAAATCATCATAACAAGCTGCCCATACATCCGCCTTGCCTTCTTGAATTGCTTTAATCGCTTCAAAATGATTATCTACGATTAAATATTTTACCTTCAATCCGGTAAAATAAAGAATTTCCTGTAAAACATCTGTCACTATGCCATTTACATTTTCCTCCTCTTCACAATACTGAATTGGCGGAAATTTACTCAATGCCACTACCGTAATCGTCCCTTTATTTTGAATATATTCTTTTTCTTCTGCGCTGAATCCATTACTTTTAGTCATTATACTTCCATAATATTTTTTGTATAAATCTGCTTCATAATAGGGGTTATAAAAATGAATTTTCGCTTGTGCCTTATTTAAATCCCATAAAATTTGTTTGCGATTTTTATTTACGATAAAGTAATAATTATTTAAATTAAATGATGCAATAATATTTAACCCTTTATCACAGCGAATGCTACTAATTAAGACCGCATTTATCCTCCCTTTTTTTAATGCTTCCATCTGTTCTTCATGCGTATTAAAATAAAGAAGCTTTGGCTCAAAACCATAGGATTTACAAATTTTTTCATATTCTTTACTTCTAATACTTCCTTCTAAAACCCCTACTACTAAATCTTTATATTCATTAAAATCATTAAACGCATAATCCTGTCCATTTAAACTGCATAAGACAGTATAAGCTACTCCCATAGGCATAGTTGAATAATCATACAGGTCTGCTCTATCTGCTGTATACTGTGCAGAAGCTAATAAATCTATTTCACCTTTTTCTAATCTTTCTAAACATTCTTCCCATGTCCCTGGTACAAATTCATAATCCCAATTTGCATATCGAGAAATATCTACTAGATACTCATAAGCATACCCCATCACCAATCCATCTTTTTCTTCCATAAATGTTGAATAATCCAATAGTCCTACTCGTACCACCTTTGATTCATCTACGGCTTCACTTGCATATGAAAATGAACAGAATAAATTAAAATAAGCTATAATACATAGCATTGCAATTGCTCTAATGAAGTTCATATGCAACTCACCCTTTTCTAAGATTATTCAAATTAGTGAAATATTTGCCAAATTTTTTATACCATCATTATATCATTGAAATAAAAAAAGAAGATAGTTTCTTTAATAAAAACTATCTCTTTACATACCCATGCAAGAATCAATTAAATAGCAAAATTTAAAACGAATAAACTCGTACAAAATCATAAATATTTCCTTTAAAAAGCATATGTAGATCTTCCTATATCCGGATCACCATCCAACTATAACCATTATGCATGAATATTATGATTTATTGATATTTCACTTTTGAAAACCATTCGGCTACAATGAAGGAAAGAAAATGTTTTCAGAATATTTTAAAAAGTCAATAATATATAGCTATATATAAAATATTGGGAGGGATGAATATGTTGGATATAAGAAAAATTTTTTCAATTGGTCAAAACTCTATTATTCGCCACGTTGTTCAAAAATCAGATACCGCGGGTAACTATTCAAAGGAGCTAAATGAATTGTTAGCGACACCAGCTTGTATCGGTATGGTAATTAAAGCCGCCGTTGAAACCGTAGATCCGTATTTACCGGAAGGATTCATCAGTATCGGTCATTCTACTGAGTTTACCCATACTGCAGCAACGAGTCTCGGCATGACTATTACCGTAAAAACTTCTATTATTGAGCTTGGTGAGCATGAAATTGTAATGAAAATTGATGCTTGGGATGAGCAGGGCGAAGTAGGTTATGGAATGCATCGACGTTCCGTTGTAGAACAAGACGCTCTACTGAAAAAAGCTCGACAACGGACCCGTTTCCTAACGAATCAAAAAATTTAGAGAGGTGTTTTTTATGATTCCTGATACATTACAAGGAGCAGCTTTATTAAGTGTAATTGATTTTTTCCTCAGTTTTATATTTATTGCTTTTATCGGTGGTGTTTTGTATTTATTTCCTTATTTAAATAAATTAGGAGAAGTAGAAGAGGATAAATAAATATCATATTGATTGGGGGACTTAATGATGTATGAGCAGTTCTCAACGTTAATGGCAGAATTATTAAATCAGACTGGGTTACTTGATCTATGGTGGGGTAATATCGTAATGATCATCGTGGGCGGAATTCTTCTTTATTTAGGAATCATCAAAAAATACGAGCCATTTTTATTGGTGGGCATTGGGCTAGCATGTATCGTCGCAAATGTTCCTGGTTCAGATTTAACAAAACCTGGTGGATTATTTCATTATGCATATCAAGGCGTAGAATTATTGATTATCCCACCTCTAATTTTTCTTGGAATTGGGGCAATGACTGATTTTGGTCCGATGATAGCCAATCCTAGTTTAGTCATTCTTGGCGCAGCTGCCCATCTAGGAATCTTTGTTTCTTTAATTGGCGCTAAACTATTAGGGTTTACACTTGCCGAGGCTTCGGCAATCGGTATTATTGGGGGAGCCGATGGGCCAATGGCAATTTACGTTACAATGAAACTCGCCCCGCATTTGTTGCCACAAATTTCGGTTGCAGCATATTCTTATATGGCACTTATGCCACTGATTCAGCCACCAATTATGCGCTTGCTGACTACAAAGGAAGAACGTAACATCATTATGCAACAACCACGTTACGTTTCTCGTTTGGAAAAAATCGTTTTTCCCATCGTTATCGCCATTATCGTAAATTTATTTTTACCTCCTGTTGCACCGCTTATTACAATGCTTATGCTTGGTAATCTACTTAGAGAATGTTTATGCGTGGATCGATTAGCAGAAACAGCATCAAATACACTATTAAATATAGTAACATTAGTTTTAACAGTCGCCATCGGCTCAACAATGGATGCAAATTCTTTCTTAACCTGGGATACGCTTCTCATTATCGTCTTAGGGCTTATCGCCTTTGTCTTCGGTACAGCTTCTGGCGTTATTGGTGCCCGTATTATGAACAAAATCAGTAGAGGCAAGATTAATCCACTCATTGGTTCTGCCGGCATTGCATCGGTCCCAATAGCCGCTCGAGTTTCTCACGTCGTTGGCCTACAAGAAAATAAATACAATTTTCTTATCATGCATGCAATGGGGCCAAACCTTGCTGGTGTATTTGGCACAGCAATTTCTGGCGGTATTCTTCTTGCTTTTCTCGGTGCAAAATAGCGATAAAAAAGATGATGTTTTAACAAAGCGATTAAAACATCATCTTTTTATTTGAATATAAAAATTTATAGAATTTCAACTCGATCCGCTTCTACAGAGGTACCATATACTTTTACTTCAACTTCACAGTAAGCGCGAATATGTACACCTATGATATCCTGTGGATTACGATATTCATCATTATCTATTTCCATTACAATTTCACCCGTTGCATCTTGAAAAACAAATTTTTCATCGCCAGAATAACTTACTATCGTTCCCTCTAACATTACTTTTTGATCATCTATTTGCTGCATTTTTACCGTTGCAACATCACTTGCTACATAGTTTGCCGATTTTGCAATCCCAATCGTACTCACCATACATAAAATAACCAGTAAAGATAAAATTACTTTCTTCACTATTTTCACATCCTTTACTTATTTTTTTAGTATTATATCATACTTCCTTCTTTTTCCCTATTCAAAATTACTTCAAGACTATAGTCATCTTTACTTGTCTTATTTAGACAATCTCAAGTATGACGATATGCATAAAATCATTAGATTGAAAAAAGACCACTTTAAAAGATTAAACTCGCTTTACTCTACTCTGCAAATATTAAACCTAAGAGGAGGATAAAATAATGTAATGAATTTTTATTACATACATTATCTTACTTTATTTAACTTTCGCTTTTATTAAAAAATCCTCTCGTTCTTCTCGTAATTCCTCAATAGTTAAATTACGTAATGACGAACGATGCGAAACATCATCTTGATAAACAAACCCGACATGCGTAACGAAAGGCTCAATCGTGGCAATTTTTAATAACGGTGTAACTACCAGTAATTGAAGTTGCAACTTTTTAAATAACGTTAATCCAAACGTTGCTGATTCATCAGAACTTTTTAAGAAAGCTTCATCAATCACTACAAAACGGAAAGACTGTATTTGTCCGTCCTGAGATTCCAGTCCAAAATTATAAACTAAGCTGGCTGCTAGAATTGTATATGCCAGTTTTTCTTTCTGCCCACCCGATTTCCCACCGGAATCTGTATAGTGCTCATACTCTTCACCCGTTTGCCGCCAGCGCTCTGAAGCGGCAAAAGAATACCAGTTACGCACATCAATTACCTTATTGCGCCATTTGATATCTTCCTCTGACTCACCTTTAAATCGCTCGATAATTTCTTTAACTTGTAAAAACTTGGCTTCCGCATATTGTTCATCTTCTGAACCCGTTAAAATACTATCAGTACAAGCTTTGAGTTTTATTCTAAACTCTTTTATCTCATTATCAGTTACCGTTCCATGCTCTATACGAATATATCTACCATCATTATAATCAATAGAATAAAGTGACTTATTAATCCGCCCAATTCGCGTTTCAATTGTTTCACAGGCAAGTTTTAATTTACCTTGGAATAAAGCAATCTGATGAATTGTATTTTCTCTAAGTAGTGATCGAAATCTAACTTCAAAATTAGGCAATCCGTCTGTTTCTAGTTTTGTCAAAATCTCTATATATTCATTTAATGATTCTGGTCCTGCATCAATTGAATTCGTTTCCTGTGGATAACAATGATTATACATTGTCATTTTTCCTGTTAGCTCTGTATTCTTTTCACTGATCGCATCTAGATTTTCTTTAATTAGTTGCCCTAGCTTCTCTTGAAATTGTATCTTTACCTGTGAAATATTCTCAATTTTCACCGTGAAATTTTCCATCAAGATATTTTTTTGTTCATTTAGCAATCCACTTGCTTGGGCAAACTCTGCCTGACTTAGACGTGCGATAATCTCTTCTGCTTCGATAATCTGTTGACAACAATTATCCCTTTGAAGTCCTGCACGACTACGACTATCACGAACTAGCACAATTTTTTCCTGACAATTTTTATATTGCTGTTCTGCCTCCACTAATTTTTTTTGCAAGCAATATAAAAGCTCATTTGCTTTTTCCGTTTCAGTATAATCGTCTTGTTTTTTTTGTAGCTTCTGCAAAATAGCACTGACATCAAGTGTTGTGAAAGTATCAAAGCTTTCTAGATAATCTAAAGAAGATAGTCTTTTCTGGTGTGTTGTCATTTTTTCACGGACAAGTTTTATTTGCTTCTTCCAGCGTGTGATTTCTGCACTTAAGTTCGTCTTTTCCAGCTCTAATGCAGCCATTTTTCTTTGATTTGAAAAACCGAGAATATACTGCCGCCGATCATCTAATCGATGCCGATCATCTTTTTCATGCCGTTTGCCGTTGACTTTTATCTGCCCTGACTTAGTAATTGCATAATTTGCCTGACGAAAGTCTGTCATTGACTGGCAGCAAATATGTTGAAAGCGCTGTTTTAATTCTGTTTTTAACCAATTTGCAAATGGAGATTCTTCTTTTATATGAATTTTTTCTATGACGGTATTCTTCGATTTCGATTCACTAAAAATAGTATATGTTTCCCCATATTTTACACGGTAATAGATTAATTTTAATTGTAACTGCGTTTTTTCAATCCACTCTACAACTTCACCATAATGTGCGTCAGGTATTAAAAGCGATATCCCAAATCCATGCAATAGCCTTTCAATAGCACCTTCCCATTCGCTTTCCTCTTCGTTGACCTCCATAAGCTCACCGGCAAACGGCAATTCACTTTCCATTAAATCCAAATTTTTACAAAGAGTTTTTCTAATCTCTACATACACACTTGGAATACTCGATTGGCGCAAATTTAAGGAAGCTAACTCATTATTAATTTGCTGTTGTTCTTGCTTTACTTCATTAAGGTTCAAGTTATAACTATCCAAATCATCTGCTAGAACTTCATTATCTATGTTAATTTCTTGCCGAAGCTGCTCTATTTTTTTCATATGGAGTTTAAACTCTGCTTCACTCGTTGGAATTGGTAAAGCCAGCTCTTCTGCACGATATGTAAACTTTTCTAAACTGTGTTTCCGCTCCTCAAGAATTCTTTTCTCTTGCTCAATTTCAAATTTTAAATGTTCTAAACGTTGTCCACCATTTTGGGCAATCTGCACCCGTAAATCATTACATATTTTCCCGATAAATGTAAGTTCTGTATCTAATTGATTTAGTTCTTTTGTTTGTGTATCGTACTCTTCATTGAATTTTTCTAATTTTTCTCTAAATAGCTCTGCGTGCAAAGAAGCAAACCAAGGCTCTAGCCCTCGCTGCATGACTTCTAAATCCTTTTGTCTAGCTTGCAATAACTGATATTGCCCGCCGATTCTTGCTATTGGCATAAGCATAGATTGCTGTTTTTTCGCTTTCATGACAATGCCATATGCTATATCTAAGTCGTAAAAATGCCCCAACAAGCATTCGACATCCATTTGTGTATCAGGTGGCTCAAGCATATTCTGCCGAACAAAATCAGTTAATGCATCCACTTTCTTCATCGAAATTGTTTGTTGAAACAAATCCAATGCCTGCTCATATTGAATGCCAAACTTACGGCGAAAATCACGTGCATAGCTTTGATAATCTTCATAAATAGAAACTGCACTGTTTTGTGATAACTGCTTTTTTAAACTACGCATATCCGTTCCAAAATGACTAAAATTCCGCGTAATTGAAAGCGCATGGCTTCCGACCAAATAAAATCTCAAAACCTTTCTCTGTTCTTCAGAAAACCAAAATACTTGCGCTAGCGTAACCGTTGCAGCTAAATTTTCATCAGAGAATACACCTAAAATTACCGAATATTGATTCATATCGCGTAACGACTCCGGCTGTCCCATACCTTCCAGCGTTCTTTTTTGTCCAAAATATCCGCGTACATAGGAAAGGATAGACCTTTCCCTAGCACTTGCATCAGCAGCTTTATTATAAGTAATCTTACGTGGGGATACGAGCAAAGTTAAAAGAGCATCTACTAATGTAGATTTTCCTGAACCAACATCACCTGTTAATAATGAAGTATCACCATTTAAGTTTAGTGTCCAGACCTTTTCATCAAACGTTCCCCAGTTATAAACCTCTAGGCGCTGCAATCGAAACCCTAGTTTGTTCTTGGCTAAAGTTTCTTCAAGATTAAATAAATCCATCAAGAGCACCTTCTTCCTCTTTGCTTCCTTGATTTGCATACGCTTTATATTCTGCTAGCCGCTCATCCAGCTCACGAAGCCATTGTGCATTGACAAAACTACGTAGAACTCGCTGCACCTCATAAACATCGCCATCCTTTTCTAGCGGACGCAAAAATCCAAGCTTAATTACTTTATCAATACACTTCTCAATCTCTTGCATGATTTTTATTTCATTCGTAGTCGCCTGTAAAAATACACGCATACTGGCGATAATTTTCTGACGTGTAAGCAATAACCGACTATCGCCATTTGATGCATCATACTCTCCCAGATGTTTTCGCAATAAGACAATTAATAAACTAACTGCGTAGCTTAATTGATGCCGTGGGACAATTCTTGGCAAGGAATTCTCGCCTTCAGCTTGCTTTAAATACGCATACTCATCTACTTCATCCACTAGTAAACAAAGACCTAATTTAGCTACATATTCATTTATTAATTGTTGATTTTCTCGAATGATCTGCCATAAATCCGGTTGGGTATCTTGAGCAACGATTCCTTTGCATAATGCAATCAAAGCTCTAGAATACTCAGTTTCTGCTGTTGTCATTTTTTCGCCTCCTTCTTCTCACGACCGAACGATATTTTATCCAATTTTACCATCATTTTTTGTGCATCTTCTGTCTCGAAAATAATTTGTTCTTCCTTTTTACCATCAAAAGAAGATAAACTTAACCGACTAGCCAGGACCATATAATTTAATAATTCTGTCAGACCATACTTTAATGGATACGCTTCAATAACCTCCGCTAGACTCACATGCTCCTTTTCTTGTAAGAGCGTGTCAATATTTTTCTTAAGTACTTCTCGATCAATGGACACTTGCTGAAATAAAGCATCCACGGATTCTTCCGCTTCTCCATCTTTTAAAACTTTATTTTTAAAATTACGTTGCGTTGGTACATGAAATAATTTGCGATCCATTGGCAAAATAAACTCTGGTGAAATTGCATCAATTTCACTAAAAATCCCCTTTGGCGGTTGAGGGTTAAGTTCAACTGCCTTTATTTGAACATCTTGAATTAAAGCGAAAATTCGTCGCTCTTCTTCTAAATAATTCTCATCCACATAACGACGCAATTGTTTCGACAATAATGCAACCGTATCTTGTACGTGCATCGCCGCCTGCAACCAATCAAGATGAATTTTATTTAAATCTATATCAGTACCCAAATCTTTTATCGCATCGATTCTTAATACCTTCTTTAAATTACCTTCGAAAGACTCCTGTTGAGAAGATAACATCAAATACCGCCAAAATGAAGAAAAACTTCGGCCTTGTTCTGATTGGTTAATTCCATCACGTTCTGCAAAAATTTCTTCCAATAATTCTCCCTTACCATGCGTCCACGTAACAATTTTCTCAATCATTCGCCGCTCCAAATTGCGAAAATTTTCTTCAACTTCACGAAAGTCTGCTAAAATATCCTGCGCCATTACAGCCGCCTGCAAATATCGCTCTTTAATTTGCACTTCATCCAGTATTTCAATATGCCCTTGTTTTAGCTGTGTAATTTTTTCTTCTATCCTAGCCTTTTCTTCTTCTAGGAACTGCAATCTTATCTGTATATCAGTATCCGTTTCTTCTGCAATTTGCCGCACTAAATCAAAAACTGTCCGAAGCCGTGATTCCGTTCCAACAAAGGATCTGGGTTTCAATTGATACAGCCATTCTACTGCTTTTTGCGCTGCTGCCGTTAAGTCATAATGCGGCTCATTTCGATAATAAAACCGCCTTAACCAACTGTGGCTTGCATCTGCCCATACTTCTAAATATCCCTTTGCCGGGCGAACAAAAATCTCCTTTTTACCTATACCTGTTTGATCAATATAATCTTCTAAACTCGCAATGAGTTCCGGTTCAGAAATTGAGCGCCGCCCTTCAGATACAAATATACGGTAGAAAAACGCCAAAATAAAACTTGCCTGCGGTGCCGCTAATAGACGCCAAGATGCATTATTTTCTCTAAGTGCATCTAAATATGCAAATTCCATATGCTCTGAAATCCTTGCCAAAACAAAACCCCTGCTTTCTTTCTCTCCAGTCCTTAAATACAAAAAATATTTACTTTTACAAATTCATCCGAATTTTTAGGCGGAACAAAAAATCCCGTAAGCCCCGAATTCCGCCGCTGCTTTCAGTGAAGGTTAAAACTCCTCTTAAAACAGACTTGTTTATCTATTTGTCTATTCTAACATAAACATGACCCTTTCAGAAGAAAATCTAGCGACTAGAATTGAGATACAGTAGACAAAAAAATAAGCTCAATAAGAGTGGAAAATTAAATCCTTTTTTCTCTTATCAAGCTTACCATATAATTTTTGCTTTACGATAAAGTACCTCTACGACCTCATCACTTTCCATTCTATGTTGTTTAATCACACGCGCTGCTACACGATCACAAACTGCATCAGAAGCGTTTGCTAGAATTAACATGAATTGATTTCCACCAAACTCTAGATCAAAATCACTTGCTCGCAACGACTTATGAATTGCAACTTTCAATGATTGCTTTGATTCTTTAATAATATTTTTTTGATCGACATAACTATCACTTGAAATCGCTAAAATAATAATATCAACACGACAGTTTTTTTGCTTTGACAAAATTCGTTTAATTATTTGATAAGCTAACTCATACCTTTCTGGCGGAGTTAATATACTTTGATTACGTTCTTTTGCAAATACATATTTTTTAAATGATAATATATCCTGCTCAATATTTTTCAACGTAATCTTTTTGATCTCCTGCAAAATCGCATGATAGTAGGCATGTCTATTCTTACCTAGTTGTTTTGCCGAATATAAAGCAATATCCGCCTGACGATACAAGTTTGCAAAGGATATTTTATTTGTACTTTTTTCTGCAACGGCAATACCAATGGATAATGAGCATATATTTAAATAATCTACTTCTGATTTTTCTTCATTAAAATTTTTAGAAATTTCATTTACTATGGTATCAACATAATCTTCTGAAAAAGAATTATTAAGGAAGATAACGAATTCATCTCCCCCCATCCTTCCAACATAATCTTCCGCACTCAACACATTGCGAAAAACCTCTGCCAATAAAATTAAGAGTTTATCACCTACCACATGACCATAAGTATCATTCACTTGCTTATAGTTATCAATATCAAGCATCATAAAAATACCTGTATACCCTTGACCAAGTGCATGATTTACTTCAAATTCAAAAAATCTTCGATTGTACACTTGCGTAAGTGCATCGATCCCCAATGCTTTTCTATTTTCTTCCACCGACTTATTATACACTTGATATAATAGCGCCTGACTTTCACTTGCTAAATTTCCCGCAATAAAAACCGGATGTTCACTTGCTTTTACATCCAATCCATCTTCAAGCAACATTAACATAATATCTACTAGATCAGGATCAAACTGTGTTCCACGATACTTTGTTAATTCGGAAACGATAAATTGATTTGGCAGGCTACTGCGATAAGATCTTCTTGATGCCATCGCATCATAGGCATCTGCGATTCCAATAATTCGGGCCGTCAAAGGAATATTTTCTCCCGCAAGCCCATCTGGATATCCATTTCCATCATACCATTCATGATGCCACTTCGCACCATCGCAAATATTTTTTATTACTGTAATATCCTTTAATATTTCACAACCGATCGCAGTATGATTTTTAACAATTTCATATTCCTCATCTGTTAATTTTGTTGGTTTATTTAAAATTAAATCACTAATGCCAATCTTTCCTATATCATGGAGTAAAGCAATATGTTTTAGTTCTATTATTTTTTCCTGCTTCCATCCTAATATCTCAGCAATTCTTACAGCAATTTTAGCTACGCGGACAGAATGGCCTCTCGTATAACGCCCTTTTGCATCTACAGTTGCAGCAACTGTAGAAATTGCTTGCAATGAAATTTTTTCTAATTGATCCCCTTTTGCCCTTACTTGCTGTTCTAACTTTTTTTGCAGCAAATCAAGCTGTATAACGCGGTCAATACGCTTAAGCATAATTTCAGGAATAAATGGTTTTGAGATATAATCAGCAGCTCCCAATTGGAAGGCTTTTAATTCAAATTCGGGCTTTGTTTTTGATGTAATAAAAATGATTGGAATATCCGCCGTTTCTGCACAATTTCGAATTACAGAAAACGTTTCATAGCCATCCATCTTCTTCATTTCTATATCTAGTAAAATAATCGTAGGCTTTATTGTTTTTAACAAATTAATCGCGCCTAATCCAGATTCAACACAATATACGTGATAACCATCTGCTGTTAAAATATTTTCTGCCATAGTTCTATATAACAAAGTATCGTCAACAATCAATACTGAGAAAACAGGTTCTATCATCTTTTGCATTTCCATGACCTTGCATCAAACCTCCACATATACTTCTCCATGTTTCAATCAGCTGAAAATATCTATTCTTTAGCAATATGATATTCATTTTTATAAAAATAACACATTTTAAAATCACAATCGAAAAAGTAAAAATTTTTCTTCAGTTTTATATTTACAATATTTTTATTATACCAAACATTTCTATATTAACCTATAAAAAAACATAAATAGACGAATAAATTTATTGGCAATAGATGCATCTATTGAAGCGGCTAGAGCAGGTGAAGTTGGTAGAGTCTTTGCTGTCGTTGCTGAAAATATTCGTGAACTCTCATCTGCTACAAAGGAAAACGTAACTTTCGTCAACAACGTACAAAAAATTTTTGACGAATTTACTGCATTTACACAAGAAATAAAAGATTTTAGTAAACAAATTATTGATAGCATTGACCTTACGAGTAAAAAAATTAGTGAAGAAACGACAAGTGTTGATTCAATTGCTGATGTAGTTAACTCCTTTGGCGGCAAAATTGATAAACTAAATAAAAAATGAGTATAAAATCCATAATCATTTGCAGTATGATTGATTTTCTGCCATAAAATTCACTCGAAGCCAATTATTTTTATTTTCTTAAAATTTATTTTTTAAGTATATCAAATGAATATTGATTTACCCATAAAATATTCTGTATACTTCTTGGTCTGTAACAGCAAAAAAGATCACACGGATTTTCTCTCGTGTGATCTTCATTAATCAATTATTCATTTCCTGATTTTTTTTCTACTGCCGCAAGCGATGCAACTTTATCATTTTCAGCAGTTTTCATCAATGTAACGCCTTGTGTATTACGACTAATTACAGATATATCATCCACGTCCATGCGGATAACAATACCTTCTGTAGAAATCAGAATCAATTCTTGTCCTGGCTTTACAACCTTGATTCCAATAACCCGTCCAGTTTTTTCTGTAACCTTCATGTTAATAATACCTTTACCACCGCGCCCTTGTGCACGATACTCATCCGTAGATGTCCGCTTACCATAACCTTCTTCTGTTACAGTTAAGACTTCAGCATCACGCTTAATTTTATCCATGCCAACGACTTCATCACCTTTATTTAAGCGGATTCCAATCACACCACGAGCTGTCCTTCCCATAGATCTTACATCTGTTTCAGCGAATGTAATTGCCATGCCATCTCGCGTGCCGATAATCAAGTGCTGTTCGCCATTGGTGAATTTTACACCGATTAATTCATCATCTTCATCAAGTGAAATTGCGATTAATCCACCTTTACGAGCCGTATCGTATTCCATTAATTCCGTTTTCTTAACAATTCCCTTTTTTGTTGCCATGAACAAGAATTTACCAGGTGAGAATTGTCTAATTGGAATTACAGCAGTAATCTTTTCATCCGCATCTAACGGCAATAAATTAATAATTGCCGTCCCCTTCGCCGTGCGTCCGGCTTCCGGAATTTCATAGCCTTTTAAGCGATATACTTTTCCGCGGGAAGTAAAGAACATAATATTATGATGCGTCGTTGTTACAAACAGATGCTCTACAAAATCTTCTTCTTTCGTTCCCATGCCAGCAACACCACGACCACCACGTTTTTGACTGCGATATGTATCGACTGGTAAACGTTTAATATAATTGCCATGTGTAAGCGTAATGACAATATCTTCTTGTGCAATCAAATCTTCCATGTCAATCTTTGATGTATCAATGGTAATTGCAGTACGACGCCCATCACCAAATTTACGTTTAATTTCAGTCAGTTCTTCTTTGATAATATTCAATACTTTTTGTCCATCTGCGAGAACAGATTCTAACCAAGCAATTGTTTCAAGTAAGTTTTTATATTCTTCATCAATTTTTTCACGTTCAAGTCCAGTTAAACGTTGTAACCGTAAATCTAGAATTGCTTGTGCTTGCTTTTCTGATAAATCAAAACTTTCCATTAACGCATTACGCGCAATATCTGTCGTTTGAGATTGACGGATTGTCGCAATTACTTGATCAATATGATCGAGTGCAATGCGTAAACCTTCTAAAATATGAGCCCTTGCTTTTGCTTTTGCAAGTTCATATTGCGTTCTTCTTGTAATTACTTCTTTTTGATGCTCTAAATAATAGTAAATAACTTCACGCAAATTCAAAACGCGCGGTCTGCCATCTACAAGCGCCAGCATAATAACCCCAAAGCTTTCCTGCATTTGCGTATGTTTATATAATTGATTCAAAATTACATCTGGATTAGAATCACGACGAAGTTCAATTACGATACGCATCCCTTTACGGTCACTTTCATCACGTAAATCTGTAATGCCTTCAATAGATTTATCGCGCACTAATTCTGCAATTTTTTCAACTAAACGCGCTTTATTCACCTGATATGGAATCTCTGTTACAACAATCCGCGGCTTGCCATTCGACATTATTTCAATACGTGCCTGTGCACGCATTTTCACAACACCGCGACCAGTATTATACGCAGAAAAAATTCCTTCTGTTCCTAAGATTAAGCCTCCCGTTGGAAAATCTGGGCCTTTAATCGCAGTCATTAATTCATTAATTGTTACCTCTGAATTATCAATCATCATCAATACGCCATCAATGACTTCGCCAAGGTTATGCGGAGGTATATTCGTTGCCATGCCGACAGCGATACCAGCAGAACCATTTACTAGTAAATTAGGAATTTTTGATGGCAATACCGAAGGCTCTTTTAAAGATTCATCATAGTTTGGTACAAAATCAACTGTCTCTTTTTCTAAATCAGCTAACATCAGTTCCGCAACGCGAGACATACGCACTTCTGTATAACGCATTGCCGCCGCAGAGTCGCCGTCAATTGAACCAAAGTTACCATGCCCATCTACAAGTAAATAACGCGTAGAAAAATCTTGCGCCATCCGTACAGTAGCTTCATAAACCGAGCTGTCACCATGCGGATGATATTTACCTAATACTTCCCCAACAATACGTGCCGATTTTTTATACGGCTTGTTTGGAGCCATTCCTGCTTCATGCATTGCATACAAAATACGACGATGAACAGGCTTTAAACCATCACGTACATCCGGTAAAGCACGCATGACAATAACGCTCATTGCATAATCAATATAGGAATTACGCATTTCGTCTTCAATACGCACCGGTAAAACTTTACCTAAACCAAAATCCACAATCTCACCTCAAAATATTCAAATTTCATTTATCCACTGGCAATAAGTCAAAACTTTTGCATTATCCAATAGAAGGAATCTCTTGCAAGCCTTTGGATTTTCCGTCTGCTTTTTCAGACACTGTTTATCTATGTAAAAATTAATTTTCTTAATAGTAAATACTAACATCATATTATATCATTTTATTCTTTCCAATTCAATGAATTCTATGCGATACTAGATTTTTCGAGAATTTAGCAAATTTTTTTATTTTTTTTCTTAAAATAAATAATTTATTTATTTTTTGATTACGACTGACTTTAAAATAGCACGTAATAAAATTCTTACAAGCATTTCTTTTTTGTATTACTTTTTATTCCAGTGGTTAAAATATTTGACTAAAAAGTCAATAAAATTAACATTATGCTTAACTTCATTGATTTCTATCTATTTATCGATATTTTGTCATAACATTAATAATACATTAATTTAATTATTTTTTAGTAGGTTATCCGTATTACCAAGACTTTTTTTTAGTATTTATTAACTATAATTTTAAATTTTAAGTTATTAAATATTAAAAAATGATTAAATATCCTACTGTAAATTCGGAATTTATCTGATATTCGTAACAGGTAAAATTTTCCTATAATATTCTTGTAGAACAATGTAACATTTTGTCGAAATTTAAATAGCAAAGTTTATGACACGAGAATAGACATGTCGTAGAAATAATATTCTCTTACTTAAAAGAGAATCTAAAAGGAGCTGTATTTATTAGTCATTTCCTCTAAAAAAATTGCAAAATTCCGCGGATAAATGTATTTATCCGCGGAATTTTGCAATTTTATATCATGTGTTATAACGAAATTCAACTTTAAAATTTATATTTAATTTAATAATAAATAACAAATCAAAATGAAATGCCAATAAAGAATTTAAAATATTACTCATTATAAAAAGAAAAGAAGTGATAAAAAAATTTATACATATATGCCTCTATGCCTCTGAAATTAAATTGAGAATTGCTTATTAAAATAAAATGCATCAGAAATAATTCTTCTAATGCATGTTTTCGCTCTTAAAAGATTCTTATTAGTTTTCTTCAGCTAATATTTTACTTCTAAAACTAAATAATTTTTCTGCTTTACTCTTATTTATTTTTAAAAGCTTCTTTTTAATGAAAAATAGTCCTGCTATAAAATATAGATATTATTCAACTTTTTAATTCTTATATTTTTCTTGATCGTCTATATCTAACATCTAAATCACAAAAACAAAATGATTATATTTCAGATAGCTTTTATGAATAAGAATTTTCTAGGATAACCTCTATAAATAACATTTGAAGCAAAAGCGTATTCTCAATATGATATAAATTTTACAACGGATAAAGAAGGGCTGGTAAATTAAGATGAAAAAAAATAGGAAGTTTAAAAAGTGTTGCAGCTTAGCATTAGCTGGACTAATTGCGCTTGAATTATCTGGAACAGCTTTGGCGGCCGAAAGTATAACAACAGTACCAACATTAGAAGAAGAACTAGCAACCTTAGAACGTCAACTGGCTGAACTAGAAAACTCTTTACAAATGGAACAGGATAAAACGGTTGAGCAAAAAAAAGAGGCTGATAACAAGTTAGACAAATGGAATATCTCTGGAGATATTCGTGTAAAATGGGAAAACAGTGAAGCTGGCGGTAAATGGAAAGAACGTGCCCGCTTATCAGTCAATAATGATATCAATGAAAAAATGAGTTTTTATACGCGATGGTCGATGATGGAAGACAATGAATTTGGCTTATCCGACCATTTTGCTCATAAAATCAATACAAACAATACAAACCACTCTGTCGCAAAAACGGTTTATCCAGATTTAGGTGCAACGGATAGCGGCTGGGTATCTGATGCGTATTTAAAAGTAAAAGATAGTTTTGGCGCTAATGAAATTGTTGTGGGTCGCTTCGGACAAACCTTTGGAGCAACTGGTTTTTGGGCTGACGAAGATGCGTATGGTGGTATTGATGGAATAAAAATGACTTTTGGTAATAAAGCAAAAGTTACAATTGGTTATGCCGATTTCGGTGCTAATCTTGATTACCCCGATTTTACAAGTAAAAATGTACAAACCAACGACTACCTTGGCGATGCTTATCTAGTCAAGCCACTTGAAGAAGCTTATTTTCTAAATGCAACAATTCCAATAGGTAATGCTGTAACGTTACATGGGATGATGCTAAAAGAAAAAGAGGGAGATTCTACACGCCATACCACTGGTGATGCTTATATCCCTTATTACGATGAAATGCCTAGCGATTACGATCTAAGAGGCGTCGGAGTTACAGCTAAACTAGACAAAAACTTCACTTTTGTTGGGGATTATATGGTGAATGCTGCAAACCACAGCATCTATATGGCAAACGGTACTTGGGGAGGAAATAAAGTAGGAAGTGCTGAGGAAGGCCGATATGTACGCCAAGAGTATGATGACCAAAAAGCATTATATCTCAGTCTACGCTATAAAGGCGCAAAATGGGGTGACCAAGGTTCTTTTGGTATGAATCTTGACTATCGTGATATCGATGCTGCAACGCGTTCTAATATGACCGCTGGAGCGTATTATTCTTTAAATTCCATGCTATACAACCCTTATTCATCTAGCGATAATACTTTAGTTAGCGATGGTATTAAAGGACCTGTCATCGGATTCCAATATATGATAACCAAAGATATTATGCTACAAGGTATGCATGCATTTAACAATAAACAAAGCTTCTATGACTACGATTATGGAAAAGTTAACGGAAATTATACCGCACATTCAGATTTAAAAACAGAAGATGCCTCTAATTACACATTTGTCTCATTATCTGCACGTTTCTAATGTACAGCGTTGAGAATAAAGAGACCTTAATTAAAACGATTCTTTTAATTATGTAGTATATACGCGTTAGATTATGGGAGGAAATATAAAATGAAAAAAAGCAATAAATGCTTCATTATGGCTCTAACTGCGGCTATTTCTTTGAATTTTGCAAATTCAGCTTTTGCTGCACCGACACAAGAAGAAATTAACGCATTAAAAACAGAAATTGCCGAATTAAGTAAATTACTTAAAGTAGAGCAAAATAAGGATAAATTCCAAGAGAAAAAAGAAAAAAGAGACAAACTTTGGGAGTTTAAAGGCGATGCGAGATTTAAATACTCTAATTTAGGTTCCAGTTCTAAAACAACGGAACGATTCAGAATCACGATGGATCATCCTGTTGGTGATGATATGAATTTTCATATGCGTTGGAACGTGATGGACGACAATGAATTTGGTTTAACTTCAAATCGTGCAGACAATTTATACAGCGCTAATGGATCTTATCGCTATGCAGATTTCTCCGGCTCGGACAACAACTGGATTTCAGATGCTTACATAGAAATGTATGATGCCTTAGGAGCAAAAGCTATTACTGCTGGTCGTTTTGGACAAACCTTTGGAGCAACTGGGTTCTGGTCAGATGCTGAGGCATCTGGCGGAATTGATGGGATAAAATTTGATTTTACCGATGATAAACGGATCACTGTTGGTTTTGCTAATTTTGGTGCAGCAATGGAATATCCAGAGTATGTTACGGGTGGGACATCCGCGACTTATCCTAATGGAGACTCTGCAACACCATATTATTTCACTAAAGGAATTGAAGATGCTTTCTTCTTAAATGCCAAATTTCCAATCAGTGATAAAACCGACTTCTACACAATGTATTTAAAAGAAGTCGGCAGTGCGAGAGCCAATGCATTGATGACATCAAATTCCACTAAACCTACAGAAGCAGAGTGGAGCGGTGGTCATGAGCTCTGGGGACTTGGTGTTAAAACAGAGATTACTGATAATGTAAACTTACTCGGAGACTTTATGCAAAACCGAGCTTTTGATGATCATCAAAATGCTTACTATTTAAGTTTACGCTATAAAGGTGCTGACATCGAAAAACCTGGCTCCTTTGGAGTAAACTTAGACTATAGACACATTGATGCAGCTTACACAAGAGAAAATAATAAAGGAACAGAGTACTACTCTATCCTTGCAGGAAACAAACTTTCCAGTGATATGACATTAGCCGAAGACGGCATTAAAGGTCCGGTTATTGGATTCCAATGGGCACCTGGATATGATTTATTGGTAGAAGCGAAGAGATCATTTGCAACAAAATATACAGAAACTGGTGAAAAAGCTGATGATTATACTTCAATCTCCCTTTCAACGAAATTTTAATTAAGATAAATATAGTTTTGGAGTGAAATAAATGAAAAAATATCTAGCAGCTACATTGTCAGTAACGTTAAGTTTAGGTTTTGCTGGTACAGTATTTGCAGCAGAACCCGATACGAGCGATGCTGAGTACCAACAGCTAAAAAATCGCGTTGCATATTTACGTGAGGAACTATCCAATTTAAAGCAAGATAAAGAAGAAATTCGCAAAGAAGAAACAAAAGATGATAAAGCTTTAAAAGTCAGCGGTGATATGCGCATAAAGTTAATTGACCAACATATTGGCAAGCATAGTACAATCACTGAAAGTGTTGGCTTCAAAGTCAGATATAATATTAGTGATGATCTGGTAGTACAAGCAAAATATGACGCAATGTCAGATAACGGATTTGGATTAACGAGCCGAAATACAGCTGGACTGCCTGATTTTAGCGCTGGTGATGAACGTTATGATGATTTTAGTGGATCTGATAACCATGCACTATCAAATTTATTCCTAAAAAAGAGAAATTTTTTAGGCGACAATAGCTTGACGGTCGGACGCATGGGGCACAATATAGGTGCTACTAAATATTGGGCCGATAGTAATAGTTCTGGTTACTTTGATGGAGTAAAAGTAAGCTTTGGGAACGAAGAAAATTTAAGCATTGCTTATGGTAATTGGGATGCAGTTGATACTTACGATAAATATTGGAATAACTTAAATGCTTCTTGGTCAGAGAAACATAAAGGCTTGGAAAGATGTTACTTGATTTACGGTAAACAAGCCTTAGGCGATGGTACTACCTTATACGGTTGGATGCTTGATGAGGTTGAAGCCAAAGAGCGCAATGATTTTAAAATGCGCGGTATCGGATTTAAACGAGCCCTAGCAAAAGATCTTTCTATCGCCGCTGACTATTCAAAGAATTTAGCACAAGATGCAGAAGGCATCTTTGTTCGTTTAAAATACAAAGGCGCTGACCGCGCAGTTCCTGGCAGCTATACAATTGGGTTAGATTACGAAAGAATTGAACCAGGAAACATATACGCGACTGCATTAAATGGTGTAAATACAGTAAGCCTAGGACTTCGTGACCAGCTTGGTACGAACACATTTATTCTATGGGGCGAGTATATATTGCGCCGCGATATGAAAATTGCACTATATCAGTCTATAGGTAGAAAGGCAATGAAAGATTATAGTAGTGATGATTATGGCAGTTGGAAAACCGGCGATAGCGCACCTGCCTATTCGAGAATTAATCTTATCTGGTATTTCTAATCTTAAATCACAATTGCTTTAAATGCATTATTAATAGGGGGATTTTCGGATGGATAAAAAAATCTGGCAAAATGATATCAGCCGTCGAAAGTTTTTAGGCATATCAGCTGGCGTAGTGTCCAGTTTTATGTTTAGTAATATTTTTAAACCTACACACGTTGGTGCTGCTGCGGGAGAAGATTATAAAAGAATTGTAGTATTAACAGACGTACATGTTCCAAGTTCAAAAGATAAATTAAAAATTGCCGCTCTTCAAGATATTAATTCTTGGAATGACGTTGACCATGTAGTGGTAACAGGCGATCTTTGTCATGAAGTTGGCGACGAAAAGGAATTAAAAGCAGCCGTTGAGCTGATGAGCCATTGTAAAAAGAAACGCTATGTACTTACTGGCAATCATGATTATCTCTACTCTGACGGAACAAACGAGGGCGGAAAATATCAAGCAGGGCCAAAAGAAAGGGCATTTAAATTAGAACGTTTCCGCAGATATTTTAATATGAACGCTTTGTATTTCTCAAAGGATGTAGGAGATTATCATTTAGTATATCTTTCCCCAGATTCTTTGGATACAATTCATCTGACCGAAATGTCCGTAGAACAGCTAGCATGGTTGGCCGCAGATTTAGAAATGAATCGCGACAAACCAACAATTATATTTTTCCACGGTTCATTAGAGGGTACATGGGATAATAATGGCAAAAACTGGCCTAAAAATCCAAAATTTATGGCGCAGCCAATAGATGATGTCAGAGATATCTTAAAAGCTAATCCGCAAGTTATGATTTGGGTATCTGGACATTTACATCTTGGTGTATATAATCAAAGCTCTTGCAATGAAAAAATCTATACTTACGATGTTAATAAAGTCCAAAATATGCATAATCCCGCACTACTCGGCACAGGATATCAACGTAGTGATAGTGATGATGGTGGTGCATACCCTGCACTTTGGACAAGATCATTATATTTATATTCTGACAGAGTAGAATTTAGGACTTATGATCATACCAATCAAAAATTCTTAACCGACTTAGATAGAGCAATCAAAGTTACAAGAAGATAATCTCTGAATTGCAATTATTACTACTTTTACTTTAACACAAAGCGATAATTGGCAAGATGAATCATCGTTATGAGTAAATATTGATATAAGTTTTTTTATTTATAATATTTTCCATCTCCATTATAAATAAAAAATAATGAAAAGAGACTGTTAAATAACGGTCTCTTTTCTATTTAATAAAAATTTAATCGTAAAGCATTCATAAATAAAAATTTTCTGCATATATCAATAAGATAAACTTTAAGTAACCTCTCCTGCACTACCTCCATATATTGTTTGTAAGAACACCACTATGGAGGTTACTTCTATGGATTTGTCATACCTTATTCTAATTGGTATTACCGTAAGTATTGATGGTTTTTTTGCTGGTATGGCATATGGAATAAAGAAAATTACAATTCCCTATGCATCCTTACTTACTATTGGTTTAGTCAATTTATTTTGTACAACTATTGCAATTTGTTCTTCACTTTACCTCGGTCACTTTATTAACCCTATTTTTGCAGCTTCAATCAGCGCTTTATTGTTAATCCTGCTTGGAACAATTAACCTGCTTAAAGAATATATTTCCGATTTAACTGATAAAACTTCAGATAAATTTAAAATTACAATTCCGATTGGCTGCTTAGTTATCAATATTATGAAAAAACCTGAGCGTGCAGATGTTGACCATTCATTAATTTTAAATACGCGTGAAGCTATACTGCTTGGTTTTGCTCTAGGTATTGATAATATGACAGCTGCTTTTGCAATTGGATTAATGACGGCTTCACCTTGCTATGTTCCTATCACTTTAAGTGTAATTCAAATTAGCCTTGTTTGGTTTGGTATTATTTTCGCTGGCAAAATTGCTAAAGACACTTGGCAAAAAAGGACAGCTTACATTCCAGGAATTGTTTTAATTTTAATGGGCCTTTTACGAATTTTATAGATAAGGCTGATTCAAAGGGGATTTTTACTCCATTTGGATTTTAAACACTTCTCACTACGTCTCTCTTCCAATAAAAAAGAGATAGCATACTAACTTCTTTTGTTAGATGCCATCTCTTTTTTATTTTGCAATTTTAGCATAAATATACCCTTCACGTACACCAGATGAACTTATATATAAATGGTCACTTTCAAAAAAATCTGCTAATGTTATCAAAATAATTACACCTGGCATAATCGTCCGAATACGCTCCGGAACAATTTTTAGAATTAAATCAAGATTATCATTCGTTGGCATTCCAACTTCATTTCTTCCAAAAGTAAGGGATTCAACCATTTCTTTAAGTTTATCAATACTCAACTCGACATTATCAACTTCTAAATCAAAAATTTCATTATACAATTTTACCGTAGCGCGCATCGTTCCGCCTACACCGCAGATATATTCTTGCCTTCCATACACCTGCGCTTTTATTTGTTCCAATTCATCTAATACTGCTTGTCTTATATTACTTTCATCCTCTTCAATTGGAAAAATATTTTGTACATAGTTTTTGTACATATTCAAGGAACCGATAGGCAAGCTTACCATTGATTTAATCTCATCTCCCTGATAAATAACGAGTTCCGTACTTCCTCCACCAATATCAATTAAGATACCATCTTGAATTACCGTCGCTTGCGTTGCTCCAACGAAATCTAGAAAAGCTTCTTCTTCTCCTGAGATTAAATCAACAGTAATTCCTGTTATCCTCTCTATCTCAGCAACAGCTTCTTTGCTATTTTTCACATTTCTTAAGGCGGCAGTAGCAAAAGCAGCTATATTGTCAATATTAAAATTTTTCAATAAACGCTTAAAATCATGAATAGCTTCACATGCTGCAACAATTCCCTCTTCTATCATTACGTCATCTTTAATGTAACCAGCAAGCCCTGTCATAAATTTCTTTTTTAACAGCATCTCAATCTGCTTACCTTTAATATCATAAATAGCCAACCTAATCGTATTAGAGCCAATATCAATAATCCCATACACCACTGCCGCCACCACCTCTTTTATCTTCACTTAATATAAGTAAACAAGTTTACACTCATCATATCATAGGTCGACATAATTAAACAAATATATCTTTTATTTATTATTTATCTATCTTTCTATTATTTTAAAATATCAAACAGTTGTTTTCCAATTAAAATAACCGTCATAAAAATGAATAAAGGGCGGACATAAGATGCCCCTTTTACTATTGCCATTTTTGTTCCTGCAATTGCTCCAAAAATCATTCCTATTCCCATTGGTAAAGCATAAGCATAATTCACTAGACCTAAAGATGTAAACACAACCATTGCCGAAATATTACTGCCAAAATTTAAAGCTCTGGCATTTCCCGCTGCCATAATAAAATCAAAACCAATACACAAAAAAGCAAACAATAAAAAAGAACCTGCGCCCGGGCCAAAAAAACCATCATAAAACCCTAATACAAAAGCTACACCACCACTAAGTATTGCTGTTTTTTTATTCATCCCATGATAAGTAGAGTTTTCCCCCCAGTCCTTTTTCATCAAGCTATAAATTGTAACGATGACTAACATTCCCACGACAATAGGTTTTAAAAAATCTGGTGGAATCATTCGCACTGTAAATACACCTAAAGCTGAACCAATAACAGATAATGGGAATAAGTATTTTATTAATTTCAAATCAACTTTCCCTGATCGCATAAAAGCCACTGTACTCGTAATACTGCCCATAAATGCCGCCATTTTATTCGTCCCTAATACAACGACTGGCGACAGCCCCGTCATCATCAATGATGGTACAGAAATAAGGCCGCCTCCACCAACAACAGAATCAATAAATGATGCGATAAAACCTGCTCCAATTAAAAAGATAAGCATTTCAATACTAAGTTCTTCAAACATAAATTCACCTTCTAACAAAAATAGAGATGTTGCAATATTGCAACACCTCTAAGATTCGGATAGAAATAAAATAGTTGCTAACTAACTAGATGTGCATAGTCGTTAAGCACGCTAGATTTTTTATTCTTCAACTACAGTAACATTTTGCATTACTGCACCTTGACGAATATGATCAACAACATCCATTCCTTTTATCACTTGACCAAATACAGTATGAACACCATCTAAATGTGGTTGTGCTTCATATACGATAAAAAATTGACTTCCGCCTGTGTCTTTTCCACGATGCGCCATAGACAAAGCACCACGATCATGAATATGCGGATTACCCTCTGTTTCACATGGAATTGTGTAGCCTGGACCGCCTGTTCCATTACCATTAGGACATCCACCTTGTGCTACGAATTCAGGAATTACGCGATGGAATGTTAATCCATTGTAAAAACCTTCATTGATTAATTTTACAAAATTTGCAACTGTACCAGGTGCCTCTTTTTCAAATAATTCAATTTCAATATTACCATCTGCCATTTCAATAATCGCTTTTTTCATTCGTAAACCTCTCTTTTTCGTAATTATACAAGGATATTATAACAAGGCTTACTGCTCTTAGGCAATACTCTTCATTAAGACGACACCTGTCACCATACATAAAACACCGGCAATTCCAACAGCATTCAGCCTAACACCATAGAGTGTAATATCAAGCCCTGTTGTTAACAATAATCCCAATGCCCCCCATAGAGCATAAGCAATACTCAAATCCATTGTCTTTACAGCCTGCGCTAGAGCAATAAATGCAATAATAATTAATAGTACTGCACCAGTACCCCACAATTTATACTTAAATCCTTGTGATTTTTTCAAACAAATATTTGCAACAACGTCACACAAAATTGAGCCAATTAAGAATAAGAATCCCTCATTCATTTAAATCACCACATTTCTTTGTGTCTGACATACCATATTTCAGCAATATAATACCAACAAGAATTGCCCCTATTCCAGCAATTTTTTTCATTGACATAACTTCATTAAATAAAAGACAACCAATACCGGTAACCGCGACAAGTCCTAGCCCCTCCCATGTCGCATAAGCAACACTAAGCGGAATTTTAGTAACAGCTTTCGCTAAGAAAAAATAAGAAAGGCCTACCATGAATAATAATACACCGTAATTCAATACGGATACATTTTCCCCAACGAATTTTAACATCGTTGTGCCTGCTACTTCAGTAATGATTGCTATAAAAAGCGCGCACCACTGCAGCATAATATCTAACCCCTTACTATATAAACAGCTATAAAATATAAGCTGTTTTTTATTTGTAAAGCACTAACTTTACGCTATTATTGTAACATTAATCCCCTTGTCTTAGCGAATGTCCCTATCCATGCCAATCCGTGATTAAACCAAATGGCTAATGAGTTCCTTGCATCTCCATCAATCTCCACAGAGTTTCTACCTAGTTTGACTGACAAAAAGCTATCCAGAAATACTTCTGGATAGCTTTTTTTAAAAGTGCGCGCCGCCGCCCTCTTGTGCCGTTTCACCTAAATCGGTAATTTCATGAATAGAAATTTCAATAATATCAAGCATTTTATTAATTTCTTCTATCGTAGAACAAAGCGGTGGCATAAATACAACTACATCCCCAACTGGACGAATGAATAAACCATGTTCACGCGCTTTCATACAAACGACAGCACCCATACAATCTTCCCATGCATAAGGCACTCCATTTTCTTTATCTTTCATCAATTCAATACCAATAATCATTCCCCGTTGCCGTGCTTCACCAACATGTACCATCTCACCGATTTTATCTAATCTTTCACGAATCAGATAAATCTTTTCCTGCATTTTTTCTATCGTCTTTTCTTCTTTAAATATTTCAAGACTGGCAATACCTGCTGCACATGCTAATTGATTTGCCGTATAAGAATGTCCATGATAGAACGTCTTTTTATCTTTCATATCGCCTAAAAATGCGTGATAAATTTCATCCGTCGTTAGCGTCGCCGCAAGTGGCATATATCCCCCGGTAATTCCTTTAGATATACACATTAAATCAGGGCTTACACATTCATTGTCACAAGCAAACATTCGCCCTGTACGACCAAAACCTGTTGCAACTTCATCTGCAATTAAAAGCACATCATATTTTTTTGTCAATTCGCGTACGCGTTTTAAGTATCCCGCTGGTGCCATAAGCATCCCTGCCGCCGCTTGTACAAGCGGCTCAATCACAAGTCCGGCAATTTTATCATGATGCTCTTTTAATACCTTTTCTAAAACTTCCACGCATTGCATATGGCATTCTTCTTTTTGCGTTAATGAACAATGATAACAAGACGGCGATGGAATATGATAAGGCTCAAATAATAAAGGCTTAAACACGCGATGAAATAAATCTATTCCACCCACACTTACCGAACCTACCGTATCCCCATGATACGATTGGTTAAGCGCGATAAATTTATTTTTATTTGGTTTGCCTTTATGCTGCCAATATTGAAATGCCATTTTTAGTGCGACTTCTACCGCCGTTGAACCATCGTCAGAATAGAAAACTTTATTTAACCCTTCCGGCGAAACTTCTACTAGCATTTGGGCAAATTCACTTGCTGGCACATTTGCTAGACCAAGCGCCGTAGAATGCGCAACTTTTCCCAATTGGTCGATGATTGCCTGATCAATTTTGGGATGACGATGACCATGAATATTTACCCAAAGTGAGGATACACCATCATAATATTCTTTTCCTTCCGTATCAATCAGCTTGATACCTTTTGCTTCAGTAATAACCGTTTGATCGCTTTCCAGCCAGCCTTTCATTTGCGTAAACGGATGCCATATGTATGCTTTATCTTTCTTTAAAAATTCATTCATTATAACTCTCTCCAATCGCTATAATCTTATCAATATTGAGCGTCAATTCTGCAAGTCCTGCTAAATCTTCTACATTAAGAGAATTTGCCTGTTTTAACAACGGAAATCTACCTACGACAGGAAGATTCGTTAGCTTCTCTATATAATGAATATTACTTTCTTCTAAAACGCCTGCCTGACTCGCTTCAAAACGATTAATAACGACACCATCTAAACGAATCTTATGCTGCATTGCATATGCATAACTAAGCACCGTATGATTGATTGCCCCAAGACGAGGTTTTGAAACTAATAAAGCCGGAAAATTCAATTCTTTCATCATATCCGCAAGTAAATAATCTTCCCATAACGGTGAAATAAGTCCACCAACCCCTTCAACTAAAACAAACTCATATTTTTTCATTGCTTGTTTTAAATCTGTTAAAATTTTAGGGATATCAATACAAACGTTACTGATCTTAGCAGCTACTGCTGGTGTTAAGGCAGGTTCTAGTGCTACTGCATTCACTTCCTGTCTTAGCTCTTCTCCTATTCCTGCAGCTTTCATCAAAAAAGTAGCATCTTCCGCTAATAAAATTCCAGCTTCATTGCGTATGGCACCAGATGCCAACGGTTTAAACACGCCAACATGAATGCCTCGCACTTTCATTGCAGCTGCAATCGCTCCTGTAATCATTGTCTTACCAATATCTGTATCTGTCGCAGTAATAAATAAACCTCTCATCTTTTTCATCCCTTTATTTCTTTAATTGTCTCAGAAATCATAACGGCTGCCTGTTTTAAATCACTTTGACTATGTTTTGCATTCACGGTAAGTCTAAGCCTACTCTCACCAACTGGTACAGTAGGCGGCCGAATTGCTGATAAAATAATACCTTTTTCTTTAAGATGATTTGCAGCTTTGACGGCAAGGTCTGCCGCGCCGATTGGAATTGGAAGAATGGGCGTAATCTCACCGCCAACTTCAATTCCCTGCATTTTTAACTCTCTACGCATAAAATCTGCATTCGCCAAAACTTTTTCTGGCAAACGAATACTTTGCCTTAAAATTTTTACTGCTGCATTTGCCGCCCCAATATCCGCCGGTGATAAAGCAGTAGAAAAAATGTAACTACGCGCTTTATTAATTAAATAATCAATTAAATCTTTCTTTCCCGCGACATAGGCTCCCTCTGAACCTAAAGCCTTACTTAGCGTCCCCATCTGTATATCTACTTGATCTGTTAAAGCAAAATGCGCGACTGTACCATGTCCATTTCCAAGTATCCCCGTCCCATGAGCATCATCTATCATAAGTAAACAATCATACAGTTTCGCCAATTCTACTAACTGAGACAATGGTGCAATATCACCATCCATGCTAAAGACACCATCGACAACGATTAACCGCTTTCCTGCACACTTTGTCGACTCCAATAAACCCTTCAATACTTGCATATCCGAATGAGGAAAAATTACGCGTTTTGCCCCGGATAACCGACATCCATCAATAATGCTGGCATGATTTAGTGCATCGCTAAAAATCACATCGTTTTTGTTCATTATTGCACTAATTGTCCCTATATTCGCCATATAGCCTGTATTAAAAGTAATTGCCGCTTCCGTTCCTTTAAATTGAGCTAAATTAGCTTCCAACTCTTCATAAAGCGGGTGACTTCCCGTCGTTAATCTCGCGCCCCCCGCTCCCGTTCCATACGCTTCAATTGCTTTTATCGCTGCCTGCCTTACTTCACTTTCATGCGTCATGCCCAAATAATTATTCGAAGCAAGCATTAAGCACTTTTTGCCCGCAGCGAATACATAAGCTCCATCGATCGGTACATAAGTCTGATTTTCACGAAATAAACCTTTTTCTTTTAATACTGCTAACTCCATTTTAAAATTCATTCTATTCCCCTCGGCCTATTGCTAATACCGGCTGATTTTGTAAATAATCTATCACTTCTTCAATAGCTGCATCAGGCTTTACAAAGAAAACTCTACCGCCGATGAAACTTCCATATTCCTTTAGTTTTGTTATCCGATGATAGCCCGTTTTATTTGCAACATAACCTGTTACATATTCAGGATCATCAGACCAACATAGTTCGGCGGTAACATCTTGATGGGAGACTACTTTTGTCGCTAAAACAACAGCTTCACGCACATGAATATCAGTTAATTTTTGACGATTGAGCCACAATAAAAAATCTTCTTCATCCTCAATGTCCATCTTAGACACACGAACTCCGCGCATCGTCAGCTGATCTAATCTTTTTCCACTTACTGCATCAACAATCATTGCGCCCCGCATACTCATCTTTAATTCTTCTAATAAATGCAGCCCAGCCAAAATAGCTTGCGTAGAAACTCCACTTTCTTTTAGTATCTGTATTGCGCTTTTTCGTCCTTCTTGAATCGTATCTACTTCATGTGTAAATATAGGCAGCAATTTTATTCGCTCAATATCCTGATACCTTATCGCTTCAATTTTTAAGTTAATAAAATCTGCTTTACCACGACTATGCAATAACGCACGTTCAATCATTGCTTCAGCGATTTTTTTTAAATTTTCTTCTGCTAAAATTCGTTCTGCACCTGAAATATGTTGCCCACCTAATTTATGATCGCCACCTTGTGCTGCGCGCATTTTTATACTATATAACATGAACAGTCCTCTTTTCCTTACTTGGATATACTCTTTCTAAAAGCTTCACCAGTGGCATTGCAAAAATTGCCGTAAATACCATGCCCGGCACCGCTGCAATGAGTAATGCTGTTGCAGCTTTTCCAATAATCAAGCTCAAACTAAGTCTCGCAATCGTCGTACCAATAGGCCCGGCAATGGCAATCGTCCAAAAATTTCTGCCACCCAAAGATAAAACTGCACCAACAACCAAGCGAAAAACACAAGCAACTGCAACATTGAATACATTTTGTGTACCAAGCATCAAACCGATGAGACTTGATAAAACACCTGCGATAATATATTTTTTAAAACCAAAAACAACGCAAATAGCTACTGCAATTGGCGCAGATAATTGAAATTCTGTCCCGGGAAATAAACTTGGAATCTTAAATGCACCACTAAGTGTAATGAGTCCCGTTAATAGTGCAATTTCAGTCATCTCTCTTGCCCGCATATTATTTAGCTGCCTTTCTCCCCAAGTCTGCAATCATTTTTAAATCATCTTGATACTTTCTTCCCCCCGTTGTTAAATATCCACCGACAAGCATTCCACTAATTCCACTCAGCAATGCGGTCCCTTGCAAATCCCTTAAATTGACTTCACGTCCTCCAGCAGTCCGAATTCCGCATTTAGGTAAAATAAACCGAAAAATCGCAAAAGATTTTAAAATTTCTAATGGCGGTAATGGTGGTTGATGCTCAAAGGCAGTTCCTTTAATTGGGTTTAAAATATTTAACGGTACAGAATGCACACCAGCTTTTCTTAAATCAAAAGCCATAGAAATTCGATCTGATAAAGTTTCATTCATGCCAAGAATTCCACCTGAACATACTTCAAGTCCAGCTTGATGGGCAATTTCAATCGTTTTTAATCGATCTTCATAGGTATGTGTTGTACAAATATTTTTATAATTGTTTTTACTCGTTTCAATATTATGATGATATCTAGATACACCCGCATCTTTTAATGCTCTTGCTGTTTCTATTGTCAACGCCCCTAAAGAACAGCAAACTTTCAAATTGGTTTCTGCTAAAATACGACGAAGTGCTGCAAGTATTTTAGGAAATTCTTTATCTTCTTCCATTCCTTTACCACTTGTCACAATTGCAAAACGATTTGCACCACCCATTTCAGCTTCTTTTGCTTTTGCTAAAATCTCCTCAACCGATAAAAACGGATATACAGCTACATTTGTATCGTGATATTTTGATTGTGCACAATATTTACAATTTTCACTGCACCGTCCTGATCGCCCATTAACAATTGCACATAAATCTACTTCTTCACCAATAAATTTACTGCGTATTTTATCTGCCATTGATAATAAAAAAACAACATCTTCCTCCCCAATTTTCCCTAGAGATTCAGCTTCCTCCCTTGAAATATCTTTACCATTTAAAACTTTTTCGCCTAATTTTACAATTAAACTAATGCCATTCATCTATACAACGCTCCCAAACTTAAACTTTAAAATTATTTGTCAACCGTAAACCAAATATAAATATATAGTTAACAATAGCAGTATAACGCAATTAAATGGCAAAGTCTATATAAAAAAGAAATTATTTAATAAATAAGTACATAAAAATTCCATAGAAGAAAATGCTATACATGAGAAAGCTGATGATTTAAATCTACTATTTTTTATTCGATGACTAAATCGCTTTAAGACTCCCAGCTTCTCTGACTGAAAGCTGTAACCAAAGGGCACAAGAACGCCTAATTTATAAATCATAAGGAGGCAATTCATGCAAAATAAATATATACTTGCTATTGACCAAGGAACAACTAGCTCGAGAGCAATTATTTTTGACCAACAATCTAACATTATTGCTATAGCCCAAAAGGAAATTCCACAAATTTTTCCACGTCCTGGTTGGGTAGAGCAAGATGCTGAAATAATTTGGAGTACACAAATTGGTATCGTTGTTGAAGCAATATTAAAAGCTGGTTTAACCGCGGAGGACATTTCAGCAATTGGTATAACAAATCAACGGGAAACTACAGTTATTTGGGATAAAAATACCGGAAAACCTGTTTATAATGCAATTGTTTGGCAATCTAGACAAACAGAATCTATTTGTGAAGAACTGCGTCAAAAAAAATTAGCCGATACAATTAAACATAAAACAGGACTCGTTATTGATCCTTACTTCTCAGCAACAAAAATTAAATGGATTTTAGATAATATTCCACATGCACGTAGTAGAGCAGAAAATGGTGATCTTTTATTTGGCACAATAGATACATGGCTTATCTGGAATTTGACAGGTGGAAAAGTCCATGTTACCGATTATTCTAATGCATCACGCACTTTACTTTATAATATTCGTACATTAGGTTGGGATGAGGAATTACTTAAAGAATTCAATATTTCACGTTCTATACTTCCGAAAGTGTATCCTTCCAGTCATATTTATGGCTATACTTCATTGCCCGCATTATCAAATGCAAAAATTCCAATTAGTGGGGCGGCAGGAGATCAACAAGCAGCCATGTTCGGACAAGCTTGTTTTAAACCAGCTATGGCAAAGAATACCTATGGCACAGGCTGCTTTCTATTAATGAATACGGGGAGTGAAGTTTATCATTCAAAATGTGGATTACTTACAACAATTGCTTGGGGTCTTAATGGTAAAGTAACCTACGCTCTTGAAGGTAGTGTTTTTTCCGCTGGCGCAGCCATTCAATGGCTTAGGGACAGTATGCATCTTATTGATTCTGCCAGTGATTCAGCATATTTTGCAAAAAAAGTGAAAAATTCTGAAGGCGTTTATATGGTTCCAGCCTTTGTCGGTTTAGGCGCGCCATATTGGAATAGCAAAGCCCGCGGAGCAATTTTGGGCCTAACCAGAGGATCAACAAACGCGCATATCATTCGTGCTACACTTGAATCCATCGCTTACCAAACAAAAGACATATTAAATGCAATGGAGCAAGATTCTGGTATGAAATTAAAATCTTTAAATGTGGATGGTGGAGCATCAGCAAACGATATTTTAATGCAGTTTCAAGCTGATATTCTTGGCGTTCCTATTGATAGGACCAAAATTATTGAGACGACCGCTCTTGGAGCTGCTTATCTTGCAGGTCTTGCTATTGGAATCTGGAACAATACTGATGATTTAGAAAGTAAATGGCTCTTAGATCGTCGTTTTACCCCACAGATGGATCAAGAAATAGTCGAAAAATACTGTGCTGGCTGGCATAAAGCAGTCAAAAGAAGTTTAGATTGGGATGATTAAAAAAAGTATTGACATTATATAATATATTTTATATAATATACTTTGTTGACACAGAAGATAACTTCTGCAAAGGCAACGGGGCATGGCTCAGTTTGGTAGAGCACCTGGCTTGGGACCAGGGGGTCGCAGGTTCGAATCCTGCTGCTCCGACCATTTAAATCTTACATTTCTTTTAGAAATGAATACGATAAAAACTCGTCGAATGACGAGTTTTTTTGTTTTTAAATTTAATCATAAAATACTTGCAAATTAAGCTTAAATGTTGTATTCTAAATTACGGGGAAACTACTACTTTTTGTAGTAGATGGCAAAGGGTATAGAGGCGGCAAAAGCGAGGGCTGATCGGAAAAAGCTCTCGCTTTTGTATTTATCAAAAAATAATCTCAAGATTGCTATTTATCTTGAGATTATTTTCATTTTTTCCGATACTCTATCTCTTAAGAAGTAAATACTCTCTCGGATTGATTTATATTGGAAGGTTGCGATGTACTTGAGGTCTGAGGTACACTTGATAAGAAACTTAATTTTTTAACTAAGATATAATTTACTAATAATTCTCTAACATCTCTAGGAAAATTTAAATCTCGAATATTATCTACAGTCTCTATTGTGATAAAATCTTGAAGTCCTAGAGGAACAACTACGTTTTCTTGAAAATTAGCTATTTTTGAAAAATTTGCTATAATAAATACATCTAAAATATCACGGGTATCCCGCGCAATTGCCATTTGTATCACCTGCCATTTTTCATTATCTTATGAATGTTTTAATTTATTTGTGATTATTTTATTTTAGGAGTTTTTTATGAACGATTATTTAATTATTGCCATTGGTGGAGCAGCTGGAGCTGTTACTCGCTATCTTATTGGAACTTTAGCATTAAATAAATTTGGTCTTCATTTTCCGTATGGAACACTTTTTGCAAATGTTATTGGCTGCCTAATTATCGGTCTTTTTATGACGTTTTTTACAGAGCGCTTTGTAATGAATCCAGCTTGGAAATTTTTTATTACTATTGGATTTTTAGGAAGCCTAACGACATTTTCTTCTTTTAGTTATGAATCTATAAAACTTTTATTATCTGAACAATACCTTTATGGATTTGTAAATATTATGGCGAATATGTTAATTGGATTTGGTGCTACACTTTGTGGTATTATTATTGCCCGTTTATTCTAAATTTTTCTATATTATTACAAAATAATAGTATAGACCTATTGAAAAATTTATTATTTTGTAATACAGTAAAATAGAATATAGCTTTAATTGCGAATGGAGGTATGAGCTATGACGAAAATCTACGCAATACTTGGTCCTCATGCAGCTGGAAAGTCAACGTTATTAAAGATACTTAGAAATCGTGGCTTTTCTTCCATTGTAAGTCATACTACACGAAAAATTACAGATAATGAGACAGACAATATCGGATATAAATTCGTGAGTAAAGAAAATTTTTTGAAACTAGATTTAGTAGAAAAATCCACTTACCAAGGCAATTATTACGGAATTGAAAAAAATGAACTCTTAAATAAAATGCAAGAAAACAAAATAAATTTTGTTCTCGTTGATAAAAATGGTCTTAAACAATTAAAAAAACTTCTAAGCCATAGAGTTGAGTCTATTTATATTATGGTAGATTACGTAACTATGGTAGAAAGAATGTTAAAGCGCGGCGAAACTAATGCAAATATAAAAAAACAATTAGAATATGCAGAAGCCAATGGAGAATTTGATAACTGGAAAATTTGCGATCATATCGTAAAAAATGTACTTGATGTAGATATATCAATTCGACAAATTTTAGCGATTATAAATCGTTACTGATAAATTTTTTTATTGCAAAAATATCTTCAACTATCATTCAAAAATTTTTATTTTATCTTATAGATGAAATAATTAAGGCGAAGTTCGAGTGAATTCACTTGAACTTCGCCTTATATTTTTATTTTAGACTAAAATTTAAAACTATCTTCTTGCCTGCGCTTGTAGTTTTGCAATACGATCAGCTGTAGCAGGATGTGTACTGAATAAATTCATGATACTCTTTCCTGCACCACTAAGCGGATTAATAATAAACATATGAGAAGTAGCTGGTGTCGCCTGCTCCATTGTTCCAAATTTAGCATAATGTTCAATTTTTGTTAATGCACTCGCTAATGCAAGTGGATTTCCACAAATATTACCACCAGATTCATCAGCTTGATATTCGCGAGAACGTGAAATTCCCATTTGAATAATCGTAGCTGCTAAAGGAGCAATAATAATCGTAAAAATCAAACCTCCAATTCCACCGCCTTCTTCTTCGTCACTGCGTCCGCCAAAAATGGCTGCCCATTGTGCCATTGTACCAATCCAGGAAATAACACCGGCAATAGATGCGACTACTGTACTAATTAAAGTATCGCGATTTTTAATATGTGCCAACTCATGTGCAATTACACCTTCAAGTTCTTCATACTTTAGCGCTTGCATAATCCCTGTAGTAACAGCAACTACACCATTTTCAGGATTACGACCCGTAGCAAAAGCATTCGGGACATTTGAATTAATGACATATACTCTTGGCATTGGAATATTTGCATTACGGGATAATTTTCTTACCATTTGATACAAATCAGGGGCATTTGCCTCATCTACGGGACGAGCATCGTACATTTTTAAAACAATTTTATCACTAAACCAAAAACTTCCCAAATTCATTACCAGGGAAATAATCAACATAATCGAAGCTCCTGACTGTCCGCCAACAGCACCACCAACAGCAACTAATACCCCCATTAAAGCTGCCATCAAGACAGTAGTCTTTAAAGTATTCATTTACATTAGACCTCCTAAAATTCACAATTTAAATCTTATATTCGAATAATTTTTCACATGATAGCTTTTTCTTAGATTACTTGTGTTCCCCTTAAAGAAAAAGACCAAGTCTCATTCCATTGATTGAGACAAGGTCTGGCTTGCAAATTTTTTTTGCCAATAGCACCGGAGCAAATGCTCGTAATGACGACACTATTGTACAGCTACTCCCCTTGTAGGAAAGATATTAAATTACTTTTATAATATCATCAAATAAATAAAATGTCAAATTCGCCTCATGATTCCTCATATTTTTTTTATTATAAAATTACTTCTAGGATTTTCCTTGCATAACCTTTTTATTTTTCCACTTTTTATGTAATTTTATTACTATCCGAACTAAAATTTTACAATTATAAATATATTATTCTTATTTTTATAAGAACATTTTTTAATCTGTTCTCATGAAAATTTCATTAAATTTTTGTTAAATATACATAAAAAACCCGATATCCTAAAAATTAGATTTTTAAATTCTAACTTTTTGTGGCTAGTTCAGATGATAGCTGTTTTTCTTATCAATTCATTCTTCAATACCATTTAATAAATTGATAGAACTATCATTTAAATTCTCTTTATTATCCTCTTGCAGCGCATTCTCTTTGGTACCTGTAAAATCATCCGTTTCTTTACCTACAGCTTCGTTATCTTTCTCTTTATCGTCATCCTTTATTGATTCTTCTGCTTTTTCTTTTTCTACTTCTTTTTGTTTTGCAATCAATAAATCCCCCAAATCTTTGCCTTCATTTTTAGCTTCATCAGGTTTTGTCATTAAATCTTCTTTTATTTTAGCCGCAAGTTGATCAGATTCTTCTTGTCTAGCAGCTATACTTAAATTATGGGCTTCATCATATGAATCAGTGATTTGTTGCTCATAGTCAGAAATTTTTTTATCAAGATAGCTCATTTTATTCTTCATATTATTTATTGATCCAAACTCTTGTTCCTGCGAAATTTTCTCTTCTAATTCATTCTTTTGTTTCTTTAAAAGATTAATATTATCTCGCATCTTTTCCTGCGGCGTTTTGGCATCCTCTTTCATTTCCTCAATTTCTTTTTTTAGCGATTCTGCTTCTTTATCAGTAAAATCACCTTTTTTAAATTTATCTTCTAACTCGCTAATTTTATTTAATTTGTCCATTCTATCTTGTGCCGCACGTTGCAAAGAATCTGCTTCTTTTGTCTTCTCGCCCTTATTATTTTCTCTAGTTGTATTTTCATGTAATTTTTTTCCTATATCACTAATTTCAACTTTAGTCACCATTGTTTTATTTATCTTACTTGCAATTTTTTGCATCGTGGGAGAAATATTATTTGGGTTTTGTAAAGAATTTTCTACCAAAAAATTTTTCGTAGAGGATTGAATCATCATATAATCGCTTCCTTTGCTCTTTTTTACATCCTTGTTATTAACCGTATTTAATTATTATATCGTCATTTTATACCAAAATAATAAATATTATTTTCCATATAAAAAGAACTGCTTTCGCTTATAGCACGAAAGCAGTTCTTTTTATATTTTATTAAACATCTAAATTTCTTACGTGTTTTGCATGGTCTTCGATAAATTTACGACGTGGTTCTACTTTATCGCCCATCAATACGGAGAAGATTCCATCTGCTTCTATTGCATCCTCTAAATGCACTTGCAATACAGTTCTGCCTTCTGGATTCATTGTTGTTTCCCATAATTGTTCAGGATTCATTTCCCCAAGACCTTTATAACGTTGTACACTAATACCATCACGACCAATGCGATCTAATAGATTATTCTGCTCTTCGTCACTATAAGTATACCAATGCTCACGACCTTTTTTCACTAAATATAATGGAGGTTGTGCAATATATACACGGCCATTTTCAATTAACGGCTTCATATAACGGTAGAAGAACGTTAATAAGAGCGTTCTAATATGCGCACCATCGACGTCGGCATCGGTCATGATGATAATTTTTCCATAACGACTTTTTTCTATATCAAATTCTTCAGCGATTCCACTACCAAAGGCAGTAATCATCGTTCTGATTTCTTCATTATTTAAAATTCTATCAAGACGTGCTTTTTCTACATTTAAAATTTTACCGCGCAACGGCAAAATTGCTTGAAAACGTCGATCGCGACCTTGTTTTGCTGAGCCACCTGCAGAATCCCCTTCAACTAAATAAATCTCAGTCTGCATTGGATCTTTAATTGAGCAATCAGCTAATTTCCCTGGTAAAGAACTTACTTCCAATGCACTTTTACGACGCGTAAGTTCACGCGCTTTACGAGCAGCTTCTCTTGCTCTCGATGCCATTAAAGATTTTTCAAGAATTTTTTTCGTAATTGCAGGATTTTCTTCAAAGAATTCAGTCAAGCCTTCACTTACGATAGAATCCACAATTCCTCTAACTTCACTATTACCAAGCTTTGTTTTTGTTTGCCCTTCAAATTGAGGTTCACGAATTTTTAAACTAATTACACAAGTAAGACCTTCACGAATATCTTCACCAGTTAAATTTTCTTCAGAAGATTTTAATACATTATTCTTTCGAGCAAAATCATTTGCAGCACGTGTTAATGCAATTTTAAAACCAGCTAAATGCGTTCCGCCTTCTTCGGTATTAATATTATTAACAAAGCTATAAATATTTTCGGAATAACTTGTATTATACTGCATTGCAATTTCTACAATTGTTGTATCTTTTGTACCTGTAAAATAAATCGGTTCTGGATGCAATATTTCTTTATTATCATTTAAGTGAGCGACAAAAGAACTTATTCCACCTTCAAAATGAAATACTTCGGAATGTTCACTGCGTTCATCAGTTAATGTAATCGTAATGCCACGATTTAAAAAAGATAGCTCTCTTAACCGGTGCTTTAATACATCAAAACTATAAACCGTTTCTTCGAAAATTTTAGTGTCTGGCTTAAAATGTACTTTTGTTCCTGTAATATCGCTTGTACCAACAACGGTTAATTCCTTAGCTGTAATTCCACGTTCAAACGCTATACTATGTACTTTTCCATCACGACAAACTTCAACTTCTAAAGAGCTGCTCAATGCATTTACAACCGAAACACCAACACCATGTAAACCACCAGAGACTTTATATCCTTCTCCGCCAAATTTACCACCTGCATGAAGTACGGTAAGTACAACTTCAATTGCAGGTCTTCCACTAGCATGCATATCTACTGGTATTCCACGCCCATTGTCAATTACAGTAATACTATTATCTTGATGAATTGTCACTTCAATATGCGTACAATATCCTGCTAATGCTTCGTCTATACTATTGTCAACAACTTCATATACCAGATGGTGCAGTCCTTTCGATGATGTACTTCCAATATACATTCCAGGACGTTTACGAACGGCTTCCAAACCTTCTAAAACTTGAATTTGGCTGGCACCATAATCACCATTTACCACGGTTTCCTCGTTATTATTCATGTTTACCTCCCTAGAGTGCTATTTTACTGTTAATCTTCATTATAAAATAAATTATCAGCGCGTTTTCTTAACGTCATCGACGAAATCGCTGACAAGTAGACTTTATATTTTGTCACAATAAAACTTTTAGGCTGATTTCCTGAGATATCAATAATCGAATTTGTATCTTTCATTTGCTGGATAAAATCGCGATTAATTACTGAACGAGACAATTTATAATCATTAATGGATATCACGTCTTCGAGTGCAACAACAGTATCAGATCCCAGATGTAGAAACATATTGATTCCCCCTGACCTTCTTCTTCCCATTCCTTTTTTCGCTAAATTTTTTATCCCAACTACGAAATTTATACATAGTTTTCTCAATGATTTTTTCATTGACTTCATCATATTTTGCACCGGTAAATAGCATTACCAATGTCAAAACATCCATTCGATCTCTTACCTCATCTTCTATTCTTTGCGCAATTACGTTAAGTAAAGTAACTTTTGCATCGATATATTCTGCATTACTGCAAGGAACATGTTTATATACTTCACCATACGTCGCCCAAGGAACTTCTAATAATATTGATCGAATAGCTGAATATCTTTGTTTTTTTTCCTGCAAATTACAAACATGACACAGCCTGTCCTTTTCATCACATAAAGAATTACATTTTTCGCATTTATGCCAATTATTTGTAAGTTTCAGCTTTTTGCTTGCAAGATGTCGGCTTACCAACCGTTTTAATTTGGACTTAAGTTCATCATTTTCTACATCACGTACCATAATATCAGCCTGATTTACTTCATTCTCAGTTAAGTAAATCCTTTTCAATGCTCTACCAAAATCAGGTTTATTTTTATCTGCAGATATAGGTCTATTTATTGCAGTATATCGCTGATTAAATCGAATATCACGCACAATTGGCTCTCCAATAAATTCATTAATCTTATGCAGCAGTTCCATTTTCATCATCATTAAATGATGCGCCCATACTGAATTTTTAACAGCAATGCTTAAAATGCCAAAATCCATCATTTGAGGATTAGTTTGCGCAGCTATATCTTTACCAACAATCTCCTCCCAATGAGCAATCGCCATTTGTGCTTTAAATTTTTTATTTATACTAAGATTTTGTATTGTTTTATAAAGTATATCCTTTATTATATCCAAAAAATCACTCCATAACGCTTCCTGCACTTACCTTGTAGTATTTTCCCACATTTTCTTTCGGAAAGTAACTGCGATCCGTCGCTGTAATAAAAGTCTGGATTCTTTCACGAATAAAGAGTAATAATTGATTTCGCCTATTTACATCTAGTTCACTCATCACATCATCTAATAATAAAACAGGGTATTCACCAGTTTCCGACTTTATAAACTCTAACTCAGCCAATTTTAATGCCAATACCCCTGTACGTTGTTGTCCTTGTGAACCAAAAGAGCGTAAATTAATTCCATTTACCTTTAAAATAATATCATCTCGATGAGGTCCAACGCTAGTAAAGCCACGTCTAATATCAATAGCCTGTACCTCTGCTAATTTATTATTATACCATGTATTTAAATCTGACGGTAAAAAATTTTCCTCGCCATTAAAAATATAACCTATTTCTAAATTTTCTTTATTCGTTGAAATCCTTCTATGCATAAGATTTGCCAACATATTAAGTTTTTTTAACGAATAAATTCTCTGCTTTACAATTTTTGTTGCGAGTTCTGATAATTGCTGATTCCACAATTCTAATAAATCAACTTTTGCTTGATTTTCTTTTATCTTTTTTAATAAAACATTTCTTTGAGTAGTAACACGATTATATTGACTAAGTAAAGAATAATAAGATGGATTTGCTTGAGAAATTTCTGTATCAAGAAACTTTCTCCGAGCCGCTGGTGCACCTTTAATCAAATATAAATCTTCTGGCGAAAATAAAACAACATTGATTGTTCCTATCAATTCCTTTGGCTTTATCTTATGTCCATTATAAGAAATTTCCCGTCTTTTACCGACGGGAAAATTAAATTCTAATTCATTTTCTACAGACATTCTTTCAAAACATAGATAAATTTTTGCACTTTCTTTTTCCCAACAGATCAATTCACTATCATTTGATGTCCGATGTGATGAACCTATTGCAGCGTAATAAATCGCTTCGATGATATTCGTTTTTCCTTGTGCATTTTCACCTAAAAAGATATTGAGATTATGTGACAAATCCAGTGATAAGTGCGAATAATTTCTATAGTTATGCAAACTAATTTTTTTTATTCGCATTTTTTATTCACCTTTAATTTTGATCACACTTAACTTACCAACCCCATCAACTTCAACAATGTCTCCTGGTCTAATTTTTCTTCTTCTTTCAGTTACAATGTTTCCGTTTAATTTAATTAGTTCATCAGCAATCATATATTTAACTTGTCCGCCAGATTCTACAATGGAAGCTAACTTTAATAATTGATCTAATTGTATATCATCAGTTTTTATTTGAATATTTTCCATTTTTATTCCTCTTTTCAGAACTAAAAATTAAGCTGTTGTTCTCACCGGAGTAATGATATAAGTATACGTTTCATCATCACAAGGCTTTATACTCGCTGGACTTAGAGGTGTATTAAGTGAAAAATAAATTTTTTCACTATCAATATTTTTTAAAATATCAGTTACGTATTTTGCATTAAAAGATATATCTAAATCATTTCCTTCTATAATTGCAGGAACGGATTCTTCTGCTTTCCCAATATCGGGATTATTAGAGGAAATAACAACTGAATTTTCCTTAAATGTCAAGCGGATGATATTATAATCACTCACTCTTGAAATCAATGAAACACGTTCTACTGCAGCTGAAAATTCATCAGTATTTAAAGTAATATTCGTCGCAAAATCAGGCGGTATAACACGTTCATAGTCAGGGAATTGTCCCTCGATTAATCTTGATATTATGTAAACATTATCAAAGGTAAAGCTAATCTGTCCATATGCGCAATCAATTCTAATATCCGAAGGAACTTCTGCCACCATAATCCTTGCCAATTCATTTAAAATTTTTGAAGGAATAATTATTTTTACATTTCCCGTAAAATCATCAAGATATTCTTTTTTTACCGATAATCTATGCGTATTTGTTGCTGCCATAACTACATCACTATTATTTACATTTAGTAAACAACCTGTAAATATTGGACGGGCTTCATCGGTCGAACAAGCAAATACTGTCTTTTTTATTAATTCACGAAAAATATTATCACGAATTTTAAAGCTTGTCGTTGCATTTAATGGTTTTAATACAGGAAATTCTGAAGCTGGTAAACTTAATAAATTAAATTGTGCCGAATTTGAAGTAATTTTCATTGTATGTTCTTCTTTATTTGATACAATCTCTACTGTTTCGCCAGGTAGTTTTTTTACTACATCTTGAAAATATCTCCCCGAAAGTACTATAGCTCCCGCTTTTTCAACGTTTGCTTCAATTTTACAGATGATTCCTAATTCATAATCTGTAGCTTGTAATTCTATCATATTATTTTCAGCATTTAAATAAATCCCTGATAATATAGGCATTTGTGGTTTATTTGATACAGCTTTTTGGACAATATTTACAGCATGAACAAGTTGTTCCTTTGTACATGAGAATTTCATTGATAGACCTCCTTGGTATTATATGACTGATAAAAGTATTTTTTATAAAAGATAGTCGTAATAGTAGTAGGGAGTGTTGATATGTGTATAACTATGTGGAAGGTATAAAGTTATTAAGATTTGAATGTGAATAATATGTCGATAAATAAATACATAGTTATCCACATAATCACAGAAAAAATTGTGGATTTAGTTACCCACAATTCATCTACAGTTTTTCTATTAGTTATACACAGACTTATACACTACATACTTTCTATTCTCTTAATAAGATCTTTGATCGTATTATTCAGCTTCATATCTTCGTTACGTTCACGCGCAATTTTATCATGTGCGTGGATAACTGTCGTATGATCACGCCCGCCAAACATTTCGCCAATTCTAGGTAGTGAAGTATCCGTAAGCTCACGACAAAGATACATAGCAATTTGACGCGGAAAAGCTAAATTTCGCGTCCTTTTTTTTGCAAATAAATCATCCAATTTAATTTTGAAGTAAGAGGCCACAATTTCTTGAATTAATTCGAGCGTAATTTCTTTAGTTTTTGTCGTTGAAAAGATATCTTTTAATGCTTCAGTTGCCAATTCATTATTAATTGGTTGATTCATTAGGGACGCATAAGCAACAACTCTTGTCAAAGCACCTTCTAATTCACGAATATTATTGTCAATACGACTTGCAATATAAACAATAACATCATTTGGCACATTTAAATTTTCGATCTGTGCTTTTTTTCTTAAAATTGCAATACGTGTTTCTAAATCTGGTGCTTGAATATCTGTAATTAGTCCCCATTCAAAACGGGATCGAAGACGATCTTCAAGTGTCTGAATTTCGCGAGGTGGGCGATCGCTTGAAATAATAATTTGCTTATTTGCATCATGTAATGTATTAAACGTGTGGAAAAATTCTTCTTGAGTTCGTTCTTTATTAGATAAAAATTGTATATCATCGACAAGTAGAACATCTATATTTCGATATTTACGGCGAAAGGATTCTGGATTTGAAGCCATAATAGAATTAATTAATTCATTTGTGAATTTTTCACTTGAAATATATAGGACACGTAGGTTTGGTTGGGTTTTTAAAATTCGGTTGCCAATTGCATGCATTAAATGTGTTTTACCAAGCCCAACACCACCATACATGAAAAATGGGTTGTAAACTTTTGCCGGAGATTCAGCTACAGCTAAAGCAGCTGCATGAGCAAAACGATTTGAGTTTCCAGTAACGAAGTTTTCAAAAACATACTTCGGATTTAAAGTCAAAGATTCATCAAAAGTAGGTGAACCTTGTATTTCTAATTGATCTTGGGGAATAATAACTTGTGCAGTACTATCTAATAATGTAGTTTGAGCAGCTGCAGATGGTGATGTTTTTTTATTTTTTGAAATTGTTACTTCTTCATTTTTAGCAGGAGTTATTTTTTCTTGCATTTGTGGAATTGACTTCGGTTCAAATTCTTTTGCACTTGATTCAAGGCTTACGATTACGATATCTAATTTTTTTCCTGTTACTTCAAGTGCAGCATCTGTAATAAAAGGAATATATCGGCCTTCAATAATTTCTTTCATCAGATCAACTTGCGTACCAAGCGTTAAAGTAGAGTCTTCTAGTGATATTGGAATAATTGGTTTTAGCCAATTATCACAAATAACTTTTGCAAGAGAAAGTTCTAATTTGTTTAAAATTTGCTCCCATATTGCTTGTAATTGTATTGGTTCCATTGAGAAAATCCTTTCTAAATAAAGAAGATATAAACAATATTTATAAACATCTGAATAAGTTATCCACAAAGTTATACACAGCTGTTGATAACTTATTAGGCAAAGTAGGAAAATAGACGAAAAAAAATACAAATGCGGATAATGAAAATTTAATCGCAACTTTGTATTTCGTATATTTTAAAAGATTCTCCAAATTGTTAATAAATATGTGAATAATTTTATTGTTTTGTGGGTAAAATAGTGATTTATTCACACAAAATAATAAAACATGTCTATTTTGTGGATAATTTGATACCAATATATTATCAAAAGGTGAGAGAGTTATCAACATATTTTTGTGAAATAAATAAACAAATAGCAATAAATATCCACAGGCTTATCTTCTAAAAGTGTGTAAAAATCTTGACACTATAGCGTTGCTAGTCTATAATTTTTATAGTTAAAATTGATTTTCGAGTAAACTATATTTTTGACTATTATTTGGACTTAAACGGATTTTAATTTTGACCAAGATAGTTTTTGTATAATAGCAAGGAGGTGTTAAAGTATGAAACGTACCTACCAACCAAATACATTATGGAAAAAAAGAACGCATGGCTTCCGTGAACGCATGAAGACCAAAGGTGGTCGTCTTGTATTAAAAAGAAGACGTGCTAGAGGCAGACATAAATTATCTGCATAATAGTAGGCCGCTTATGTGGCCTATTTTTTCCATATAAAAAGAATGGATATTTATTATGATGTATAAATTATCAAAGCAGAATATTCTGCGAAAAAACAAAGAATTTCAGTGTATTTATCAGCATGGCAAGTCTTATGCGAATCATTTCATTGTACTGTATATTTTTTCTCAAAATAGAACTAAATCGCGTAAAGTAGGTTTTGCTGCAGGTAAAAAACTGGGGAATGCAGTTACGCGAAATCGTGTAAAGCGGCTCTTAAGAGAAGCTTACCGATTAAATCAACATAAAATCGTGAATGATGGATTAAATATTCTTTTAGTAGGACGCAAGCCAATGACAAATGTAAAATACAATGTTGTTGAGAAGGCGTTGATTAATTTGTGCGCGAAAGCAAAATTAATAAAATAAGGCGGTGTTAAATAGATTGAAGCGAATTATTGTTTTACTTATTAAGTTTTATCGTAATTTTCTTTCACCGTTAAAGCCGCCAAGTTGTCGCTTTATACCGACTTGTTCGGAATATGCATTAATAGCTTTTGAAAAATATGGGGTTATACGCGGGGGATATTTAACAATTCGGAGGCTTTTAAAGTGCCATCCATTTCATTCCGGCGGATATGACCCTGTTAAATAAAAAATTATAAATATATCGAGGATGTGAGATTTTGGGAGATATTTTTGATCTTTTGATTGGTTTTTTACAAAGTTTTTTGACGGTTTTTTATCAGTTTAGTTCTTCAATAGGAATTCCAAACTATGGTGTAGCAATTATTTTAATGACGATTGTAATTAAAGTTTTGTTATATCCACTTACGGTGAAACAAGTAAAATCAATGAAGGCTATGCAGGATTTGCAGCCTAAAATGAAAAAAATACAAGACAAATATGGCAAAAAGGATCCACAAAGAATGCAACAAGAAATGGCTGCGTTATATAAAGATGCAGGCGTAAATCCACTTGCTGGATGCTTGCCATTACTTGCCCAAATGCCTCTTTTAATCGGTATATTTTATGCGATTCGGGATTATACTTATCTAGGGACTCCTAGTTTTCTTTGGATTCACAATTTATCTGAAGCAGATCCATTATATATATTGCCAATCATTTCGGCAGTGACGATTTATATCCAACAGAAACAGACGATGACAACAAATAGCGATATGAATCAACAGGCAAAAATTATGTTGTATATGATGCCGTTATTTATTGGTTATATCAGTCTTTCATTCCCAGCCGGACTTGTTCTTTATTGGGCAATGAGTAATGTTATGCAGATCGTCCAACAATGGTGGATGTATCGTTCAGATGAAGGAAAGAAAAAGGAGGCTTAATAAAGAATGCTTACTGTTGTTGAAAAGACGGGAAAAACAGTTGAGGATGCTTTAAGAGCAGCATTAGTAGAGTTAAACACAGCTGAAGATTGTGTGAACTATGAAGTCTTGGAAACTCCTAGCAAAGGATTTTTAGGATTGATTGGTTCAAAACCAGCAAAAATTAGAGTCACCTTGAAAGAAGTAGAAGCTGATAGCGAAGTGATTTCTATAAAACAAACGAGTAAACCACTAGATACAGCAATTCTTTTTTTAGAAGACATTTTTCGCGGCATGAATATGAGAGTCGACATTGAAGTTAAAGAAGCTTTAGATGGAATTGTATTAGATTTGCATGGTGAAGACTTAGGCATCTTGATAGGAAAACATGGCCAAACTTTAGATGCTTTACAATATCTAACCAATTTAGCGGCAAATCGTGATATGAGCGAAGAAAAAGTTCGTATTAGTATTGATGTCGAAAATTATCGTAAAAGACGTGAAGAAACATTATATCGTTTAGCGATGCGTTTAGCTGATAAAGTAAAAAGAACCGGTGATAAAATTACATTAGAGCCAATGAGTCGTCATGAAAGAAAAGTGATTCATATGGCATTGCAAGACGAACGGCGGATACTTACATATAGTGATGGTGAAGAACCATTCCGTAAAGTCGTTATTGCATTAAAACGGTAATATTTTAAAGATATAAAACCCAGTAATGATATTACTGGGTTTTGTTGATCTTCTGGAGGGTTAAAATGACACAAGATGATACGATTAGTGCAATAGCTACTGCTGTTGGCGAAGGTGGTATTGGAATTATCCGATTGAGCGGAGAAAATTCTTTAACAATTGCAAGTCAAATTTTTGAACCGAAAAACGGTAGTAATGTGATAGATATTCCTTCACATCGGGTGACTTATGGACAAATTGTTGATCATGAAAAAGATTGTGTAATTGATGAAGGTCTATTATTAACAATGCATGGGCCGCATTCGTATACTAGAGAAGATGTTGTAGAATTTCATTGTCATGGTGGAGCTATGGCGATGCAAAATGTTTTGGCGCTGACGTTAAAATGTGGAGCACGTTTAGCTGAGCCGGGCGAATTTACGAAACGGGCATTTTTAAATGGGCGACTTGACTTATCTCAAGCACAAGCGGTTATTGACATTATTCGTTCTAAAACGGATGCGTCGCTTCGTATGGCCGTTGGGCATTTATCGGGAGAATTTTCTGATAAAGTTCGTGGTTTTAGGCATGATATTTTACAGATGATTGCGCATTTAGAAGCCGCAATTGATTTTCCTGAAGATGATATTGATGAAGTTGCCACTGATTCTGCAAGGGAACAGGTTGTTCATATAAAAGAGGAAATAGAAGCGCTATTATCTACGGCAAAGACGGGAAAAGTATTGCGTGACGGTCTTGAAACAGCAATTATAGGTAAGCCGAATGTTGGAAAATCAAGTTTACTAAATGCGATGTTAAGAGAGACGAGAGCAATTGTTACAGATATTCCGGGAACGACACGGGATATTATTGAAGAGTTTGCTAATATTGGTGGCGTACCATTAAAAATTATTGATACGGCAGGAATTCGCGCAACTGATGATACGGTTGAAAAGATAGGGGTAGAGAAAGCAAGGTCTTATGTGGATCGTGCAGATTTAATTTTGGCTTTGTTTGATGGTTCGAGTAATTTAGATCATGAGGATGAGGAAATTTTATCATTAATAAAAGGGCGTAAAGCATTAATCGTGATTAATAAAAGTGATTTAAATGCAGGAAGTACAGTAAAAGAATCTATTAATAAAGAATTGCCAAATCATGAGATCATTCACTTGTCAACGGTAAATGGAGCTGGAATGGATGCACTGGAAGAATATATTGTGGATTTAGTTTATAGTGGAACTGTAGAGCAAAAAGAGGGCGTATTTGTAAATAGCGTTCGTCAGGCGGAGCTACTAAGAAAAGCATGTACGCATTTAGACGAAGTTTTAAATACAATTGATCAGGAAATGTCACCGGATTTTATTGTGATCGATTTACGTTCAGCATGGGAAAAACTTGGTGAAATTACTGGCGATACAGTTGGAGAAGATATTATAGATCAAATCTTTAGTCAGTTTTGTATTGGCAAATAGGGGAGTTGACAGTTTTGTTTGTTGCAGAAAATTATGATGTAATAGTAATTGGCGCAGGGCATGCAGGGGTAGAGGCCGGCCTTGCTGCAGCTCGCATGGGTTGTAAAACCATGCTTGCAACGTTAAATATGGATAATATTGCAATGATGCCTTGTAATCCTTCCGTCGGTGGGCCTGCCAAAGGGCATTTAGTACGTGAACTTGATGCACTTGGTGGCGAAATGGGTGTCAATAGTGATAAAACTTGCATTCAGTTTCGTATGTTAAATACGGGCAAAGGCCCAGCAGTTCATGCATTAAGAGCACAAGCAGATAAAAGATTGTATCAAAATACAATGAAAGAAACTTGTGAAAATCAAAAAAATCTTGATGTAAAACAATTGCTTATTGATAAAATCATTGTTGAGAATGGGAAAATTGTTGGGGTAGAAATTGAAACAGGTGAAGTTTATCATTGTAAAGCGGCAGTTTTAGCTTCGGGAACTTATTTAAGTGGAAAAATTATTATTGGTGAAAATACTTATACTGGTGGGCCTAATGGACAACGTGCCGCAATAAAATTATCTGAATCGTTACAAGAAGCCGGCGTAAAATTAATGCGTTTTAAGACAGGAACACCAGCACGCGTGGATTCGAGAACGTTGGATTACTCAAAAATGCAGATTCAACCAGGCGATGAGAAAGTGTATAATTTTTCTTTTATGAGCGATATCAAGACTCGTGAGCAAGTACCGTGTTGGCTAACGTATACAAATGAAAAAACACATAGGATTATTTTAGATAACTTGCATCGTGCCCCTATGTATACAGGATTGATAGAGGGTACGGGCCCTAGATATTGTCCAGCAATTGAAACTAAATTGGTGCGTTTTCCAGATAAGGAATCTCATCAATTATTCGTTGAACCTGAAGGATTGAATACGCAGGAAATGTATGTACAAGGAATGTCAACGAGCTTGCCGATTGATGTACAGTATGCATTTTTAAGAACTATTCCAGGTCTTGAAAATGTAAAAATTATGCGTCCGGGGTATGCGATAGAATATGATTGTGTAGATCCGTTACAATTAAAATCGACACTTGAGATGAAACATATTCATGGCTTCTTTTCCGCAGGACAATCAAATGGAACCTCGGGATATGAGGAAGCGGCAGCGCAAGGTCTAATTGCAGGAATTAACGCAGCTTTGCTCGTACAGGAAAAAGAGCCGCTTATTTTATCACGTTCTGATGCTTATATTGGTGTTTTAATTGATGATCTTGTAACAAAAGGGACGAATGAGCCTTATAGGATAATGACTTCAAGAGCGGAATACCGTTTAATTTTACGCCAGGATAATGCGGATTTAAGGCTTACAGAAAAAGGCTGGCAAATTGGTTTAGTGAGTCAAGAGCGTTATGAAAGATTTTCTAAAAAGCGCGATTGTATTGAAAAAACAATGGAAATCTTAAAAAATACGCTGGTTACGCCTACACCTGAAACTCAAGCAAAGCTTGCAGCTATCGGTTCCAGTGATATTAGAACTGGGACAACTTTATGTGATTTATTAAGGCGGACAGAAATGACTTATGAGTTATTGCGCAGTCAATTTGAAGTGTTGCCTGAAGTTTCGGAAGAAGTATGGAATCAGATTGAAATTCAGGTGAAGTACGAAGGCTATATTAAAAAGCAATTTGAGCAAGTGGAACGGGCTCAAAAATTAGAGGAAAAATTAATTCCCGAAGGTATTGATTATGAAGAAGTGCCAAGTTTACCGGGAGAAGCTAGACAAAAATTAGCAGAAGTAAAACCACGCTCCATTGGACAAGCAAGTCGAATTTCTGGTGTATCACCAGCAGATATTTCTATTTTGATTGTATATATTGAACAGATGCGGCGGAAAGAGGATAGTAAATAATGTTTAGCGATTATTTGATGAAAGCGGCAAAAGAGTATAAAATACCTATTTCAGCTGAGCAAATCGAAGAATATAATATATATTATCATTTACTTGTCGAGTGGAATGAGAAAATGAATCTTACTGCGATTACAGAACCTAATGCAGTTGCAATCAAGCATATGATTGATTCAATTAGTTGCTGGGATAAGGCTATATTTAAGACAGGGGTTAAGCTGATTGATGTAGGTACGGGTGCTGGTTTTCCTGGTTTACCTCTGAAAATTTGGCAAAAAGATTTAAATGTGACATTACTGGATTCATTAAATAAACGGGTAAAATTTTTAGCTACAGTTGTAGAAAATTTGCATTTAAAAAATATAGAGGTTATTCATAGTAGAGCAGAGGAAGGTGCAAGACAGAAAAGGTATCGTGAGTGCTACGATATAGCAGTCTCAAGAGCTGTTGCACGGTTGAGTGTATTAAGTGAATACTGCTTGCCATTTGTAAAAGTCGGAGGTTATTTTGTTGCGCTAAAAGGTGCACAATACTTGGAAGAGATTGAAGAAGCTAAATGTGCAATTCAAACTCTAGGCGGGGAAATAGAAAAGGTTATTCCGATAAAACTACCTGAATTAGAAGATCGTCGTGCTGTAGTATATATTAAAAAAATAAAAACTACTCCCAAGGTTTATCCTCGCAAAGCGGGTACCCCAGAAAAGAATCCCCTATAAATTACCAAAAAAATAGAGGGATTTAAGAAGTAGTGACGAATAATAGAGCTATTAAGTAAGTAGGCGGTGGATTGATGAAAAGTTTCGCCAGATTTTTTGGTATCAGAGCTGGGGAAAAAGAGAACCCCAAGGAAAATATAACAGAGAGTATTAGCGAAAGCAGTATAAGCGAAATTTCAGCAGGAGAGAAAGAAGAGGTTGCAAGTAGTGCGGCTCAATTGGAACCAGTTACTAATACGCGTGATGTGAAACAATTAAATGTTCACGATATTGTGACCAATCCATTTCAACCACGTAAAACTTTTAATGAAGAAGCATTACATGATTTATCGGCATCGATAAAAGAATTTGGTGTAATCCAACCATTATTAGTTAGACAAGTGGATAATAAATATGAATTGGTTGCTGGAGAACGGCGTCTTAGGGCTTCAAAGCTTGCTGGACTGGAAGAAGTACCGGCAATCATCAAACAATTAACAGATAAAGAAATGGCTGAATTGGCCATGATTGAAAATTTGCAGCGCGAGGACCTCCATTTTTTGGAAGAGGCAGAAGGGTTTCAGCAATTATTAATAAATTTTGGCTTTACGCAGGAAGTTTTAGCGAAGCGCATGGGAAAAAGTCAATCGACGATTGCAAATAAATTGAGACTTTTGAAATTAAGTGCAGAAGTTAGACAAGTGATTTGTGATGCGCAATTAACGGAACGTCACGCCAGAGCATTACTTAAACTCACCGAGGAAAACAAACAAACAGAAGCTTTGCAAATTATTGTTGAACGTGGATTAAATGTGCGCGAAAGTGAAATTCTCATCAAAGAGATGGAATCTGAAGATAAAAATAATATAGAAAAGAAAACTCAAAAACAAAATGTAGTACGCGTAATTCGAGATGTAAGAATATTTATGAACACAATTAATAGCGTTGTTAAAGAAATGAAAAAATCTGGATTAAATATTAAAGTGGATCAAGAAGATGCAGAGGAATATATTACAGTGAAAATGATGATTCCCAAACGTAAAGACTGATGGGGGAATAAGATGTGAAAAGAGTTTTTAGTATTTTAATTATTTTGTTTACGTGTTTTTTTTCAGTAGTACATGCTGATGAGTTAGAGGCACATTATAATTTTCTTGAACCGAGTGATCCGATAAATACAGAATCAGAAGAGCGAGTTGGCAATGAGAATTCAGAGCTTGTTATGCCTGTAGTTGTTTATAGTGATTATGACTATGATTATATTATCGACAGTAGACACGTTAAGAAAATTGGACATCCATATAGAGAAAAAGAAAAAATTGTTGATGTATGGGTAAAGCAAGAAGCTAGTGGAAATCAGATTACTTTTTACCCATCAGAATGTGTGATGAATCATTATTATTTACGTTTGGATAAAGCACAGATGCAATTAGTTAGTCAAGTTCAATATGATACTTCTGGTAATCGTTCGGTATTATTGCATAAAAATTATATTGAAGATGGATGGCAAGATGTCATCCCCATGACGAAAGAATATGAGATGTATCAAGCCATCGTAAAATATGCTAAGTAAAAAGATGCCAAGCCTTCATGGGCTTGGCATCTTTTTATCCTTTTTAAAGTTTTTTATTATACCAGTTTTTTTGTACGCCATGCACCGCTTTTCCAACGGTAGATAAAGATGATTGCGCGAATGCATTCATCTAGCATCATCCCAATCCAGATACCTGCTAATCCCATTTCCATAACGATGCCGAAAAAATAAGCACAGCCAACGGCAACTGTCCACATGCAAATAATGCCAACACTGACAGGGGCTTTGATATCTCCAGAAGCCTGTAATGCACGTACTAATACAATGTTAACCGCACGTCCTGTCTCAAGAAAAATTTCAATAAATAAAATCGTTTTACCAAGTGCGAGAACTTCGGGATCGTTTGTAAATATACTAAAAATTGTATTACTACAAAGATAAAAGATAGAGGTGATGCCGACACCAACAATAAGGGCAATGCGGACGGTGTACCATACTTTCTGCGTTACTTCATTAAATTTATCTGCACCAACTAAATACCCAACAACGATTTGCATTGCTGCTGAAATTGCTAGAGAGTACATATAAGCAAACATAACGATAATATAAACGTAAACTTTGGTGTTAATGACCACTAAACCAAAGACATTCACCATTTTCATAATTGTAGTTTGAGATAATTGATAGGATAATGCTTCACCACCGGTTGGAATACTAATTGAGAGCATTCGTTTAATTAAATTCCACGGGAGAGGAAATAGATGTTGTTTTGATATTTTGATGCCAAGATATTTTTTAAATAAAATAAAAATGATGATAAGCCCTAAAATTTTACTGATGTTCGTTGAGATTGCCACTCCAGCTACGCCCATAGGGGGGATTATCCAGAAGCCATAAATAAGTATCCAATTGCCTAAGATATTAAATAAATTCATAACGATAGAAACGCCCATCGTTACTTTCATCAAAGAATATCCTCTAAAACAAGCTACAAAAGAGAAATATAATCCTTGAAATAAGATTCCATAGGAGATGATACGCAGATAAGTACAGGTTTCGGCTAAAATTTCTGTAGGCACCTGCAGCCAGACAAATAATTCTCGATTAAACAGGAGTAATAGTATACTTGCAACGAGACTGAATACTCCATTAATCAATAAAGAGACGGCACAGGTTTCGGAGATTTTTTCTTGATTTTTAGCACCTAGATATTGGGCAATTAAAATGGTTGTTGCTGTACTCATGACCGTTAGTAATATAATAATGATATTCATTACTTGGACTCCATTGCCAATGGCTCCTACAGAATCCTGTGAATATCGGCTGATCATAAATTGGTCAACATTACTGACGAGCATTTGCAAGAAGACTTCAACAAAAATTGGCAAACTCATTTTAATGATAGATTGTTTACTGATATTGTTAGTCATAAAAGTTCCTTTTCATTTTCTAATTTGTTTGATGAATGTAAATTATCTTTCATTATATATTTTTTCTTTTTATCATGATAGTATAAATTATATTCTTAACACTATAATGCAATAAATAATAAATAACCCTAATTTCAGAGCCTCTACTCTGAGATTAGGGTTATTTAATTTGTTCAAATCTTTACTTTTTTACAATTTCTTTTGCTAAATTTACGGCAATGACACCATCTTTTGCATAGCAATCAGCGCCGCAGGCATCTGCATACTCTTGCGTAAGTACTGCCCCGCCAACCATAACTTTTGCTGTACTTCCCGCTTCTTTTAATTGGGTAATGACATGATCAATTTGTGTCATTGTTGTTGTCATTAATGCGCAGAGTCCTACAATGTCTGCATCTTCTTTGATGGCTGTTTCAACAATCATCTGGGAATCAATATCTTTACCTAGATCAACAACTTTAAATCCATTGTTTTCCATTAAAGCACCAACAATATTTTTCCCTAAATCATGAATGTCACCTTTTACTGTTGCGAGAACTATTGTTCCATTATTTGTAATTTCTTGTTCGGGCAACAATTCTTTAATTTTAATAAAGGCAGCGCGCATTGCTTCAGCGGATAAAAGAACTTGAGGTAAGAAGAGTTTGCCGCAGCCAAAGCCTTTACCCACTTCGTTCATCGCTGCAGTTAAACTTTCCTCAGTAATTTTTACTGAGGAATGCCCTTCATTTAAGGCTTGTTCTACTAGCGTGGTAACGGCTTCTTTTTCGCCGTTGATGACAGCAATACGAAGTGCTGTTAATGAATCCATTTCACTTATTGGTGCGATTGCTGCTGTTTTTGGGGCATTGATATTAGCTGTAAGGCAGCTATAATTACGTCCGTTTTTATCATGCCCTAAAAGAGCAAGGGAGGAGAGGAGTACATCTTTCATCGCTTGATCATAAGGGTTCATAATTGGGGCATCTAGTCCCGAAGCTAAGCTCATCGCGAAAAAGGTGCTGTTTATTAATGGTCTATTTGGTAATCCATAGGATATATTACTTAAACCCATTGTGGAAGGATAGCCAAAATGTTTACGGTAGAGTTGAAGTGTATGGAGCGTTTCTTTACACGCATCTTCATCTGCGGCAACCGTCATAACTAAAGCGTCCAGAAGAAAATCATGATCTTTTAAACCAGCCTTTTTTGCATGAGCAATAATTGTTTTCATCACTTCAATGCGCCGGGATGCTGTTTTTGGAACGCCTTTGTCGGAAAGTGGGAGGCATAGAATGGCAGCACCATATTTTTTAGCAAGAGGCAAGAATTCCGCTAACCGTTCAGGTTCAGCGCTTACTGAATTAATTAATGCACGTCCAGGATAAGCTTTTAAACCTGCTTCTAATGCTTTCGTATCACTCGTATCTATTGCAAGTGGCACAGGTACAAGTTGTGAAATTTCTGTGATTGCTTTTTGCATTGCTGCTGCTTGGTCAATCCCACCAACGCCCATATTGACATCAAGAACATCGGCACCTGCTTGTACTTGCTCCAGTGCTTCTTTTTTTACTGACATAAAGTTTCCTTCTTTTATGTCAGCGGCGAGTTTCTTTCTTCCTGTTGGATTAATTCTTTCACCTAAAAGAACTGTTGGAAAATCTTTATCTATAAAAACAGTTTTGCTACGACTGGTTAAAGCAAGTGCAGATTTTCGTTTTAGTCTAACTGCTGGCTTTAAATTTTGAACTGCTTGTTTAATTGCGTCAATATGCTTTGGCGTTGTACCGCAACAACCACCAATATAGGTTGCGCCTGCTTCCACCAGTTTTGGAATCCATACTCCAAATTCTTCTGCGCTCATAGGGAAAACTGTTTTGCCATTTACTAAATGTGGCATACCCGCATTCGGCTGAATACTGATTGGGCAATCACAATTTTCAGCCAAAATTTTAAGAATAGGGAGCAATTGCGCAGGCCCAAGCGAACAATTTACACCAATAATATCAGCACCCATGGCTTCTAGCGTAATTGCCGCTGTCTGAGGATCTGTCCCCGTTACTGTACGACCATCTTCGCTAAAAGACAGCTGGCAGATGACAGGTTTATCTGTTGCAGCTTTGGCTGCGAGTAAGGCAGCGCGCATTTCCTGAATATCAATAATTGTTTCAATTAGAATCATATCGACTCCAGCAGTAGATAATGCTGAAATTTGTTCAAAAAATACGTCATAAGCCTCATCAAAGCTAAGTTCACCAATTGGCTCAATAAATTTTCCCGTAGACCCTACAGAGCCAGCAATTTTTACTGTATTGCCGGCTGCAGCTTTGGCAGCTTTAACAGCAGCAGTATTTAGCGCAACGACTTGATCGGATAATTTATAGTGGGACAATTTAATTCGATTTGCTCCAAAGCTATTTGTTTCAATGATTGTTGAACCATGTGAGATATATTCTTTATGAACATTGGTTACGATTTCAGGTTTTTTAATATTTAATAATTCTGGACATTCCCCAGGTTGTAATCCGGCAGACTGGAGCATTGTCCCCATAGCGCCGTCAAAAATATGAATCATATAAATAAAGACTCCTTTCGTGCTAAACAATCTACTTTATTGCATTGTTCGCAATCAGCTTTTAATCGTTGTATCGTTTTCTCTGCTTTAGAGGTCAATCCAATAATTGCAGTAATAGATTTACGCGGCATTAACATATAGCTATCTGTTAATGAAATATCAATAGCTTTTGCTTCTGCTAAACGAAGCATTTGTGGTTGGAATTTTATATCCCAATCTCCATAGCCAGGGCTAAATCGTGTTTTCATATGGTAGCCTTGGGAAGCAACAATCGTTAGCATTGCTTTTTCCATTTGGTCAGCCGTCATTTCAACTGCTGTTGTGGCTGCTGCATCTAATAATAAGGAAAATGAATACTCTCCTAATTTAAAATAATTAGTAATTTTATGCTCAATTTCTTCGCCAATTGTAGCCGCAAGAACAATGACTTTATCACAATCAGCTAAATGTTTTTGAATAGAATTTCCTTCGATTTGAAATGATTTCTCTGTTTTAATCTCATGTGTACAAGAATTATAATCATAGATTTGCCAAACGCCTTTTGGAACAGATAATAATTGTGCTTCTACACAGGCTTTTTTTATGAGTCGTTCGTCAAATGTAGTCTTATTTAATCCTGCATAACGTTTTGTTTCCATTTCATCAATAAAGGTTAAAGCAGCATTGTAGATTGGCAAAATGAACACCTCACTTTAATAGTCTTCTAGACCATTTTCTTTCCATTAAATAAGTATCGTTAACAAAACTTTAATTTCTATGAAGTAAAAAATAAAATATATATACCAAATAGATTGGATAATTAGCATTCTTATATTCATTTATCCAATGATTAATCTGACCATCTGACGAAATAATCAATTCATACAAAATCAAAAATTTTAATTCATATCTTTAGATACTCTCAACTTCTACACGCGCGAGTTATAGCCATGGAACATAGATGAATAACTAAGCGCCTGAAGGCAGTTAAAATTTAGATGAACTAAAATATTCATCTAATTGGATCTACTTTATTATTGAATGTAATTATTTTAACATAAAAAGAAGATATTTTACTATATATTTTGTAAGTTTGTAAACAATCTAAAGTTTTCAAGAAATAATGTAATGATATCTGTTAATAAATTGCAGGAATATGAATGAACTTGTGGAATGAAATAGTTTAAAAGAAAAAGAGGTGAATCAAGTGGTAAAAGTAATTGCAATTGCAAATCAAAAAGGTGGCGTCGGCAAAACTACTACTTCAGTAAATTTAAGTGCATGTTTATCATCGCTAGAAAAAAAAGTTTTATTAGTAGATATTGATCCACAAGGAAATGCAACGAGTGGGTTTGGGATAGATAAATCTAAAATAAAAAAATCCATGTATGATATTTTAGTAAATGATGTACCTGTAGAAAATGTAATTATGCGCACGGATATAGAAAATTTAAAAATTATTCCAGCGACTATTCAACTCGCAGGGGCGGAAATCGAATTGGTATCTGTGATGTCTAGGGAAACAAAATTGAAACGGATGATTGATAAAATAAAATATGATTATGATTATGTGATTATTGATTGTCCACCATCTTTAGGGTTATTAACAATTAATTCGTTAACGGCAGCTAGTTCTGTGCTTGTGCCAATTCAATGTGAGTTTTATGCTTTAGAAGGATTATCACAATTAATGAATACGGTTGCTTTGGTGCAAAAAAACTTAAATCCAATTCTTGAATTAGAAGGTGTGGTTCTCACTATGTTCGATTCAAGAACAAATTTATCTATTCAAGTTGTAGATGAGGTGAAAAATCACTTTAGTCATAAAGTATATCGAACGATGATTCCGAGAAATGTACGATTAAGTGAAGCTCCGAGTCATGGGCAACCGATTATTTTATATGATCCAAAGTCAAAAGGATCAGAAATGTATTTAGAATTAGCCAAAGAGGTGATTGGTGATGAATAAACAAACACGTGGCTTAGGTAGAGGTTTAGATGCATTACTTAGAACGACTGAAACAGATTATGAAAAAATGGAAAAGGAAGCGGGCGAAAAAATTCGTATTTTAAATGTAGATGAAATTATAGCCAATAAATTTCAACCTAGGGTGGAATTCAATGATGATGCGTTAGAAGATTTAATGGAATCAATTAAACAATTTGGAGTATTACAGCCAATCCTAGTGAGAAGGTTAAATAAAGGATATGAATTAATTGCTGGTGAACGTCGATTAAGGGCTTCCAAATTAGCAGGTTTAGACACAATCCCAGCAATTATCCGTGAATATACTGATACAGAAATAACGGCGATTGCTTTAATTGAAAATTTACAACGTGAAGATTTAACAGCGATAGAAGAGGCCCTTGCTTATAGCAAGCTTTTAACTGAGTTTGGGTTAACTCAAGAAGAATTAGCACAAAAGGTAGGACGAAGTCGCTCACATATTGCAAATTTTATTCGATTATTAAATCTTCCAAGCAAAATTCAACAATATGTTTCACGTGGAACATTAAGTATGGGGCAAGTTAGACCATTGATTAGTATTGAAGATGAAAAACTTCAATTGGATACCGCAGAGTATATTATTTCTGAAGAATTATCTGCAAGAGCAGTAGAGGATTTTGTACGCAAATTATTAGCGACTTCTCAAAGTGAAGAAGCAAGGGAAGATAAAGAACAAATAACTCCTAAAAAAGAATTATTTGTCATGGAAGCAGAAGATAAACTGAAAATGCTTTTAGGTACACAAGTAAAAATAAAACCTGGAAAAGGTAAAAGCAAAATTGAAATTGAATTTTATTCAACGGATGATTTAGATAGAATTATTGAAACTTTAACAGAAACAACGAAACCAAAGGTAGTAAACTCTATCGAAAAGTTATCTGTATGATTATAGCGAAATAAATGTTTCACGTGAAACATTTGTCAAATTATAAATAAGGCTGTTCCAGTAAAAAATTTCACTTTCAATAAATAAGGACTTTTAATTTTTGAGATCATGAGAACTTTACTTTTGTCAAAAGGAGAGAAAAATAGAAAACGGTAATTTTGTATAAATTATTTATTTCGTTAAATAAGCAGATGCGACATCAGATAAAAGGTTAGCATAAGAATGTATATTTTGCATAATTTTTTTGGTAGAGTCTATAGGGTAAGATTTAAAAGAGGTGAGTTTTATGCAGACCGTACCTAAAGCAAATCGAATTCATATTGCGATTTTTGGTAAACGAAATGTAGGAAAGTCTAGTTTGATTAACGCGTTAACAAAACAGTCTGTTGCTTTAGTATCGGATATTGCTGGAACGACGACTGATCCAGTATATAAAGCAATGGAAATATTACCGCTTGGACCAGTGATGATTATTGATACTGCTGGTTTAGATGACGAAGGAAAGTTAGGAAAGTTAAGGATTGAAAAAACACTAGAAGTTTTGAATAAGACAGATTTAGCTATCATTGTTATTGATGGAACAGGTGGACTCAGTATCTTCGATAGAGAAATTGTTAATGAAGTTAGAAAAAGAAAAATACCAGTCGTTGGGGTAATTAATAAGATTGATCACTTAAAAACAAGTGAAAAGCTTGTACAACAATCTGAAGAAACTCTTCAAATTGATGTAGTCGGTGTAAGTACGGTTACTGGCCATGGAATAGAATTATTAAAAGGATTGATGATAAAAAATGCTCCACAAGATTGGGAAGAAAAAGCGATTGTTGGAGACTTAATCAATGCGAAAGATCATATTGTTCTTGTAGTACCAATTGACAATGCTGCGCCTAAAGGACGTTTAATCCTGCCTCAGGTTCAAGTTATACGAGATATTCTTGATTATGAAGGAATGTGCTCCATAGTAAAGGAAACAGAGTTAGAAGAATTTCTAAAAAGGTTGAAACAAAAACCATTTATGGTTATTACTGACTCACAAGCTTTTGCTAAAGTTGCAGCGATTACTCCCTTAGATATTCACCTAACATCTTTTTCAATGTTATTTGCTAGATATAAAGGCGATTTAAATTCTTATCTGAAAGGTGTTAAAGCAATTGGAAGTCTTGTGCCAGGTGATAAAGTGTTAATTGCTGAAGGGTGTACGCATCATCGTCAATCCGATGATATTGGTACGGTAAAAATACCTCGTTGGCTAAATGAAAAAGTCGGTGGAAGTTTAGATTATGAATGGGCTTCTGGTGGTGGTTTTCCTAAAGATTTGACAAAGTATAAATTAATTATTCACTGTGGAGCTTGCATGTTGAATCGTCGTGAGGTATTATATCGTTTGAGTAATGCAGGTGAAGAAAAAATTCCTGTGATTAACTATGGAATTCTAATTGCTTATTTAAATGGAATTTTGTATAGAACATTAGCTCCTTTCCCAGAAGCAAATGCGTTACTTAAAAAACTAAAGAAAGAAAACTGAGATATTCAGTAAAGGCAATTTATATGAATGGAAGTCTTACTAATTTTTTGGCAATTGTTATTGGCTCAGGAATAGGACTATTCATTAAACGAGGAATACCTGAACGTTATAAAGAGACCATTATGCAATCATTGGGAATAGCTGTGGGGATTATTGGGCTAAAAATGGCACTTAGTAGTGAAAATATGATTCTTGTCATTTTAAGCATTGCCATTGGGGCAGTATGTGGTGAGTGTTTAAAAATTCAACAAGCTTTAGATCATTTTGGCGCTGCACTTACCCATAGACTTGGGGATAGATACGGTGATGTTGGAAGAGGCTTTGTAACGGCAACGCTTGTTTTTTGTATAGGCGCGATGGCAATTGTCGGTTCTATTCAAGAGGGAATTAACGGCGATTCTAGCATTTTATATGCAAAGTCAATGCTTGATGGAATTATTGCCATTGTATTTGCAGCAGCTATGGGAATTGGTGTCGCTTTAGCAGCTATCCCGGTACTTTTTTATCAGGGCATGATTACAATTTGTGCAAGTGTCTCTGGCGAAGCTATTTCACAATCAGCAATTACAGAGCTTACAGCAGTTGGAGGAATTTTAATTATTGGCATTAGCTTAAATATGTTGGAATTAAAATTGATTCGGGTTGCTAACTTATTGCCAAGCATACCAATTGTTATTTTATTTGTTATGATGGATCTAATTTAATTGTAGGTTAGGAGTTTGAAAAATGAATATGGATTTGAATTTAGAAGGCGTTTCGGCATTTATCCTTAATAATGTCCATTATGTGTTACTTATTATGACGGTCTTAATTTTTATTGCTTTAATTGTTTTTATTAATATCAATATTAAATTAACAAAAATGAATAAGCGTTATCGAAAATTAATGATGGGTATGGATGGTTGCAATATTGAACGATTACTTATGGGACATATTGATGAAGTGCGTGATACAGTGCAAAAGGTAGAAGCATTAGAAGCTGAATATAAAAGAGTGGATGCAATGAATCGGAAAGCTGTGCAAAAAGTTGGTGTAGTCCGCTTTAGTCCATTTGAGGAAATTGGCAGTGATTTAAGTTTTGCAGTCGCTTTTTTAGATCACCATAATGATGGTGTCGTATTTTCAAGTATATTTGGACGTGATGAATCACGTTGCTATGCAAAACCAATTAAAAATGGCGAATCTACATATGTACTAACGGAAGAAGAAAAACAAGCACTTTCTGAAGCAATGAAAAAATAGAAGTTTTGGCAGGATTTTTAGAATTTATGGCGAATGTGGTTAATCATGAATAAATACAATAAGTTGGGGAGGACTTTTATGCATAAAAAAGTACACAAACCCGACAACAGAGAATATACTCTAAAAATTATTCCGCACCAAGGTGAAACTGTACGAAGTATCCGGCTACCGATTCGTACAATAAAATATGGTGCGGCTGCTATTTGTTTAGGGGTGACTTTGTTTGTGGGAGCTCTTGGGTACTCCACGTACAATGCAAGCCTTGTTGAAAAGGATAAGGCAGAGTTAACGCAATTACGTGAAGTCAATGGTCTTCAGCAAGCACAATTATTGCAGCTTTCAAAGAAGACAGCTGAATTACAAGAGGATATGGAAAAATTAAATCAATTGGAAGTAGAAATACGCCAATTGACATCAATTGAAAGTAATGAAGTATCACGTTCTGGAGTGACTAGACTTGGGGCGGTGCATGAAGGACAAGGTGGCCCGTCAATTACTCCAAATATTGAAAATGTAAATGAAACATTAGATGATTTAATTGGTAGTGCAAAAATTCGTCAACAAAGTTTGGAAGACTTAAAAGGGAAAATTAAGGATAAGAAAGCACAAATGGCAATAACTCCATCTATATGGCCTGCTAGCGGTGATGTTAGTTCGCGCTATGGACTAAGATGGAACGGCAGTGACTTTCATCCTGGTATAGATATTGCGAATGATATTGGTACACCAATCGTAGCTGCTGCGGATGGTGTTGTTGTCGATAGTGGTTGGAATTCTGGCGGATATGGCTATATGGTTGACCTTGATCATGGAAATGGAATTGTAACTAGGTATGCGCATAATTCTCGTAATGCAGTGAGCGTGGGGCAGGTTGTAAAAAAAGGTCAGCTTATTGCGTATATGGGCAGTACTGGCTTTAGCACAGGACCGCATGTTCATTACGAAGTCCGTGTAAATGGCAAGGCGGTAAATCCGGATCGCTTTTTATAAATTTAAATAAGCGTTCTTAGTTAATCAGTATGAATTCCATAAAAGCATGCAGATATTTTAACTGTGTTAAGGCATCGGATAATCGAAGTGAAAGGCTGCGTGAATATATGTTTAAACTAGGCAAAAATAATGATAATAGTTTTTCAAGTGATATAGAGACAGTTATCGGGAAAAATACTCAAATCAAAGGGTCTATTCATGGGTCAGGAAATATGCGTGTGGATGGGATGGTCGAAGGCGAGATTTCTATTACAGGCGAAATTGTAGTTGGCGATGCTGGCCGAGTAATTGGTAATATTAGTGGGCGCAGTGTTCTTATTTCTGGTGAAGTAACTGGAAACATTAGTGCTGAAAGTAAACTTGAAATTATGCCAAACGGTAAGCTATATGGTGATGTAAATGCAAGCGTACTTAGTATAGCTGAAGGTGCGGTATTTAGAGGTCAAAGTAATATGGAGCCTAGACCTATTACAAATGAAGAAGAAATAGTATAGTAAATAAAAAAGGCAATATCAATTCAATTTGATATTGCCTTTTTTATTTCAACTATAATCAATGTTTTACTTCTTCGAATAAATCTTTTGGCACGCCACATAAAGGACAAGTGAAATCATCGGGCATTTCACCCTCATGGATATAGCCACAGATGGTACAACGATACTGTTTAGTGCTCGTTGCTAAATTAGCTGGCTTAGCTTCTACGGAAGTTTTAGTTTTTATTATTCCTAATGGGCCTAAGTCATTACTGCGATCCAGGTAAGTTGTATGTAGTAGTTTTTCTGCTAATACACTAAGTGGGGCATGATAAAAGTCAGTATAAGTTTTTTTTATCTCTGGATTTTCATGACTAAAGCGTAGTGTCATATGATGGTCTTTATGATATAAAGACTTAATTCTCGCATTGCGGATTTCATCTGTTATGGGATTTGCTTTTGGCTGTCCACCGCCACCGATACAACCGCCGCGACATGTCATTACCTCAACAAAATCATATTGTTTCTCCCCAGCTTGCCAAGCCTCAATCAGCTGTCGAACATTTTCCGTTCCATGGACAATTGCGAGTTTTAATGGGATATGATCAATAGTAACGGTTGCTTCGCGAATACCATCCATACCCCGAACGGACTGAAGTGTCATAAAATCGCTAGGGGGATTTTCACCCGTAATTAAATAATAGGCCGTCCGCGCAGCTGCTTCCATAACGCCGCCGGTATTACCGAAAATTACACCGGAACCAGACGCTATCCCCATAAATTCATCATAGTCAGAATCCATTAAAGCATTGAAATCAATACCTTCTTCTCTTAGCCATTGTGCCAATTCACGCGTTGTAATGACATAATCCATATCATGAAGCTCTGGTTCATTTAAGTAATTTGCAGATGCAATCATTTCTGAACGGCGTATTTCAAATTTTTTTGCAGTACAAGGGGTTACTGCAACATTTACAATTTTTTTGCTGTCTAAATGATTTAGCTGAGAAAAAAAGGTTTTAATTGTCGGGCCTTGCATTCCAATTGGACTCTTGGCTGAGGAAATATGGGGAAGAATTTCAGGGTAAAAGGTTTCAGCAAATTTTACCCATGCAGGGCAGCAACTTGTAAATTGAGGGAGTGGCTTATTCTTTTTGGTGATGCGTTCAACGAGTTCGCTAGCTTCCTCCATAATAGTTAAATCGGCAGAAAAATTGGTGTCTAATACAAAATCAGCACCGAGCAGGCGTAAAGCTGTAACCATTTTTCCTTCGACAAAACTGCCAGCGGGTAGATTGAATTCTTCGCCTAATCCGACACGGACAGAAGGTGAGGTACTAAAGATAACAATTTTATCAGGATCTTGAATTTCTTTGCGTACAAAATCAAATTCTTTTCGTTCCGTAATTGCATTTACAGGACAAATATTTGCACATTGACCGCAATGGATGCAGATAGCCATATCATTTGTACTCGTTAAGTCGTATAAACGTCCTACAGCAATTTCATTTTTACATACTTGTAGACATTGTCCGCATTTAATACATAAATCATTATTACGAATGATAGCTGGATTGTCGGCTTCGATAGGAATTCTTAAATTAGCGAATTCATGTTTAGTCATAAAAACCTCCCAAATTTAATTGATAGTAATTATTCCTGGATAATTAATTTATCGCATTAATCATAACGCTAAATTTGGAAAGTTTCAATAGAAAATAAAAAGGTATATTTAGAACATTCTATACTAATTAAATTTTTTCTGGCAATCAAATAAAGCAGGCTGACGGTATCTCAATACTACTGTCAGCCTGCTTTATTTAAGAGTAAATTTGTTGATAAAATAAAGGTGGAAATTTAAAAAGTGAGGGTTATATTCATAGGGAACAAGTGAGCAGTTAGTTTTTCGAATTAATTCTATGTTACTTTAGATAGCAACTTCTTTGTCATAAATAAAAATTCCATGATTTTTAGAGTCCGGTGTCTGGTAAAGTGATTTTATTGAGCATATGTTCCACTGATCCTTTAAACCGTAAAGTTTAAAGGTCATTGGCAGACTCATGCCAGTGATTATTACACTACGGTGCAAAAGTTTTAATTCTTGTAATAAATAAGCAGTTTCATTAAAAGCCGTGCTCCCATATAAATCACAAAGAATTAAAAATTCTTCGGAGGTGCTTAATAAATAATTTTTGATTTTTTTAATAAAGTCATTCGTTGATAAAGAGGCTAAATGAATAAAATCAATTTCAGGATTGGTATAAAAATTTTTCATTGCTTCATACATCTCCTCTGCAAGGGTACTGTTTGAGATTAGTAAAAATTTCATTTTTATCACTCCTATCATAAGGTATTGTACGGTATTACTATGTCTGTATCATAAAATTTTTACCATCTTCTCACAAGATGAAATGTTAAAAAAATAACAAGAAATCCAATAAAAATAACATAAAATGTTATTTTTACATGATATAATATGAAAAAATCACATAAAAATAACATTTGGAGGGGTGAGTTATGAAGGCAATAGAACGGCGCCAAGAAATATTGAAATTATTGGAAACGATGCGTTCGCTTACGATTAAAGAGCTTGCTGAAAAGTTAGAGGTATCGACGATGACAATTCGGAGAGACTTAAATATTTTTTCTCAACAAGGTTTGATTACGTTAACGCATGGAAGCGCAGTTTTAAATAGTGGAGGGGCATTTTTTTATAACCAACGATTTCGCAGAAAGAACTTGCAGCCAGAGAAAAGTCGCATTGGTCAATATTGCGCAAGTTTAGTAAAAGAAGGATCTTCAATATTTATTGATTGTGGGTCGACAACGGAGGAAATTGCAGGGCATTTAATAGATCGAAAAAATATTGTTGTTTTAACTGACTCTTTGCCAGCTGCAAATATTTTAAGTGCAGCTAAAGAGGTAAAGTTATTAATTGCGCCAGGGGAATATGTTGAAAGTATCAATGGATTTATTGGCGAATTAACGAACGAGTTTATTCGGCGTTTTACAGTAGATATATTATTTTTGGCTGGAACCGGAGTGCATAGTAAAAGTGGTGTAACAACTGCTAGTATTGTAGATGCTGAAACAAAACGTGCCTTGGTGAGGCAGGCGCGGAAAGTCGTCTTAGCTATGGATCATACAAAAATGCAAATAAATTCACTTGTTAGTGTTGCCGATCTATCAGAGCTTTCTATGATTGTGACGAATAAAGAGGCAGATCCAAAATTACTTGAACATTTACGTGGGCATGGCGTGGAAATTATTTTAGTGTAAAATTCATTTATTATTGACTCGGTATTATACTTTGAAACAATGAGAAATATTGATTTTAAAAAAGTAGAAAATCAGTTTGTGCAGTTTGCTAAAGAAAAGTATAAATTCCGTTCAATAAAGGGAGCTAAAATAAATGTTGCTATTTTGATGAAAATCAAATAGCAACATTTATTTTTTACTTTAGAAAGATAGAATAAACTCCTATTAAAATGAACATTATTTTGAAATATTTAGGGGCAATTGATCTATCTGTTTTAAATAAAATACAATATTTTACAAAATATAATCTATATATTTTTAAAATGCAATTTTTATATTAATTTTGTAAAAAAATAAAAAAATATACATAAAAGGAAGGAAAATAGAAATATATGCATAATAGTAATAAAATGTAATTTGGTTTACAAGTTTACAAATTTATTATGAGGAGAATGATTTATGATTGGGTTAAAGGGAAATAAATTTACTAAAGATGAGGTATACAGTGCAATGAAAGAAGGGAAGCTTTTAACTTTACATATATTTTTAGAAAATGTATGTAATTTTAAATGCCCTTTTTGTTTAACGCAGACAAGAACTTTCACTAATGAATTAAATACTGAAGAAACGAAGCAGATCATTAGAGATGGAAAGCAATTGGGAGTAAAAACGGTATTAATCGCTGGTGCAGGAGAGCCTCTGATGGCAAAAAATTTTTGGGAGATTGTCAGCTTTATTAAAGAGCAAAATTTGAATGTAATAGTTTTTTCAAATTTAAGTTTAATTACTCATCAAATTGCTGAAAAGTTATATAAAAATGAGGTTGCTATAATAGGAAAGCTTAATAGCTTTAAAAAAGAAACTCAAGAAAAGTATATTGGTAATCTTAAAGGTGCATATGAAAAGATGCAAATGGGGCTTAAAAATTTAATAGATATTGGATATACAAGACTAAATAATAATCATGAAACAATGCTTGCATTAGAGACATCAATACTTCATGATAATGTACATGAACTATATGATTTCTGGGTTTATTGTAGAAATCACAATATGTTTCCTATTGTAGATACAATTTATTATCAAGGCAAGGCGACTGAGTCAGCATATGAAGATTATTTAGTTGATTACCCTGTTGTGAGGGATGCAGTAAAAAGAATTAACGAATTTGATAGGGAAAATGGATACACTTGGAGTTTGAAAATTCTCAACAGAAAGGGGAAAGGTGTTATTATTGGAGAGTTAGGGTTAGATTGTATAAAAATAGGAACAAATTTAAATGTTGACGTAGAGGGAAGGGTATATGATTGCTTTAATATGTCTGGAGAAGGGTATGGAAATATTCGTGAAAATAGTTTAGTTGATATTTGGAGAAAATCTAAACCTTATTGTGACGGAATTGCTTTGCATGGGTTATGTAAATGCAGAAATTATGTTGACCGAGAAGAAATAAGAAAGGAATTGGCATGTCTAATTTAAAAAAGACTTTAAATTTGTACCAAGGAATAGGAATATTAGTATCTACGTTACTTGGATCAAGCATTTTTATTATACCTGCGGTTGCGGCCACAATCGCAGGGGTTTATTCAATTATAGCTTGGGTAGTTACCATTTTATTTATGATTCCAATAGCCTTTACTTTTAGTAATTTGGGAAGTTTCTATCCACATGCGGGCGGAACTGCTTTTTTTGTGAAACAAGCTTTGGGAGATTGCTTTGAAAATTTTACTTCATGGCTGTATTTAGCCGTTATGCCGATTGGTCCTCCTGTTGTAATTATCACAGGGGCAAATTATATAGGTGCAGTGGTACAAGCAAATGATATGGAGGTCTTTTTTATTTGCGTTGGAATGGTTGTAGCAATGTTTCTTATGAATTTAATGGGATTAAAATTCGCTGGAAGTATTCAAAGTATAATATCGATAATAATCGTTGGAATTTTACTTGGAATAATCGTTTTGGCATTAGGAAAACAATCGGAGTTATTTTTTGATTTTGTTAATTTTAATATAACAGCAAATGTTGATACTATGCTAAATATTAGTAGAGCGATTACTATTGTATTTTGGTGTTTTGTAGGTTTAGAAGCTATCGTACATCTTTCTTCCGAATTTAAAGACATAAAAAAAGACTTTCCTAAAACAATTTTTATCAGCATGGCTATAGTTGGTGGATTATGTGTCTTAATTAGTTTGATAGTTCTAAAATATAAGGCATATGGAACTGAGCAAATAGATGCGAATTATATGGTGTTCTTATTAAAGTATTTATTGGGAAATTCCAGTGTTATTTTTATTGGCATTATAGGATTTTTTAGTTGTTTTACAACGGTAAATCTTTATATTTTAAGCTTTTCACGGATGATTTACAGTATGGGGGAAAGTGGAATTATTTCTTCTTTTTTTTCAAAAGTAACGAATCGGGGCATTCCGTTAAATGCATTGGTTCCTTGCTACTTATGTGTCCTTGCAACAATTGTTTTGAAATATTCAGTCGGAATCAAACTGGAAAGTTTAATTTTATATGCAAATGGAATTTTTGTAGCACTTTATTTACTTGCTTCAATTTCAGGAGTATTTTTACTAAGCGGAATAAAACGGTTTTTAGCAATTACTTCAACTATATTTTGTATGTTTATATATTTTTCGTTAGGTTATCAGATTCTGTATTCTTTAGTTATCATCATTTTAGCTTTCTTTTACGATGCAACGCGCAAAAAATATAAAGCTGCCAATTTAGTTGATGACTGAGTTACTCAGCTAGCGAAATAAGCGATTCACAGGAAGGCAAAGATTTTGGTTTGTAGAGAGACCCTAGCTTTTATAAGTGAGTGTTATACCCAAAGGCCACCAAATGCTAATTCTATGAATAAGGGCAATGAGGAAAAATTCCACCTGAAGCAAGTTCACTTTATCTTAAAGTGAAATGACGCTATTTAGATGTTTAATATCATCTAATAGCGTCATTTTTTTATCATGCAAATCGATGAAGCGCAAAAGAAATGGAACGAGCGATAGTATCTGACATTTTCATTACTAAATTTAAACGTGTACTTTGCAATACAAGATGTTCCATAAATCCACCGACATTGACTATGCCGGTAATGTAAGCATCACCAATCGGCGGTAAGTCTTTTTTTACAGCGGCACCAGGTTTTACAGCGCCTTTACCAATAGAAAGATAGCCGACATTGTTTAATTGACCAAGGCATGCATCAACTGCAATGAGAAAAGGGTTTTGATTTGATTCATAAATAATTTTACTATATTCGGCTAAATTGGTTGCATGTACGGGTTCATCTAATGTCCCATATACAGGGGTTTTCAAATTTAGTTGTTTTAGTTTGCTTCCAGTGAGAGGCCCAAGTGCATCGCCGGTAGAGCGATCTGTCCCAATACAAACAAAAACGATATCCCGATTGCTGGTATAGGCTTCTTTTAAAAAAGGTGTAATTCGTTGAGCGAATTCGTATATTGCAGTTGGGGTATGTACGGATAATTTTGGTGAAGCAGTTGGGGATAGCTCTGTCATAAGATTTTGCATAATCTACTCCTATTTATATATTTGCAGCAAATAATTTATCCGCTGACTGTATCATTATTTCCTTAAACGCAATAAATTTATACTGATTTTCATAGGTAAAAATAACCTTATAATAGTTTAGCGAAAAAAATACAAAGTACATAATGATATAGAAGAAAAAGTATTTAGGCTACTGTATCTTGTATACCGAAAAACAATTCAATACAAAAAAGTAAGATTTTAAAATTAGAAAAATAAAAATAAGGTAAAAGGCTTTTAAAATAGGGTTTAATTAACACAAAACAGATATTTACAATGTGAATATAAAATTAACAAAATGAATAATTATTCAAAAGTGTAATAAATAATTTGCTTCAAAGTTCATAAAATCCCCATTTTGATGAAAAAATTTTTTTTAATATACATATTGACAGTATAAGTTTACGTTCTTATAATAAAAGAGCATTACATTTAAAGTTCTCATGCGGAGAACAAAAGTACCTTGCAAATGGAAAGTTCGTCAATGAACTTTGTAGAGGATAATGGCGATTTTATCGTCTTTTTTTCTCGAACAAAGCATAAATAATATTGTCGTTTTTAAATAATTGTGATTGATATCGCTTATTGATGAAGCCATGCGAAAGTTACCAAATAAATGATGGTGCTCAGCAAGGCTTTTTTTAATACTTGTGTGGTAAATCTTAAGAAGAAAAATGTTTAGTTAAGATATGGAGGAGAGAATATGTGCAGAATTGGTTCAATAAAAAGTAAATTCCCAGTTCATCCATCGAAAGCATTACATTTAATGCTGCCTCAGCAGGAAGGTCATGATAACTCTGGTTTTGCGATGGTTATGCAAGACTTATATGGAGTTTTTGAAAATTATAAAGATAAACCTCTATTATCCCTTGCATGTACGCAACGCGGGGCACAACTCGTTGAAGATTATATGGATAGTCATAACTTTGTGCAGGTTGCAGAATGGATTCCTAAAGGAAACAAACAACTGGGATTAGATATTAAAGCAATGCCTTATTATATTTTCCGTAACTATGATTATCCTGAAAAATATCGCGATAAATCGAAAGAGGAGCGCGAAGAATTATTATTAGATACAAGATTGGCACTAAGAAAAATTTTAGAAGACGAAGATGAAGGGTATGTATATTCCTTTTGGCCGGATGTATTAACCCTTAAAGAAATTGGTGATCCAAGAGATATTGCTACGTATTTCCGTCTCTGGGATGACAGCGGGGATTTAATGGCAAAAAGCATTGTTACTCAATGTCGTCAAAATACTAATTATGATATTGTTCGTTATGCTGCACATCCGTTCTTTATTCAAGGTTATACGCTTTGTGCAAATGGAGAAAACACTTTCTATACGAAAAATAAAGAGTATCAAAAATCTTTGCATCGCGGCTATATTGGTTTTGAATCCGATTCGCAAAACTTTATCTATACGCTTCATTATGTTCTGCGCCAATTAAAATGGCCGATTAAATATTTTAAACACGTCATTACACCTTTGCCGTTTAATGAAATAGAGCAAAGGGAAGATCGCGAAGTTTTGGAAGCAATCCGCCAATCGCTTGGACATTTGGAGATTAACGGACCAAATACCATTATTGCGGTACTTCCGGACGGCAATATGATTACTTGTTGCGATTCTAAAAAACTTCGTCCGGTTGTTGTTGGCGGCGATGAAAACACAATTGCAATTTCATCTGAGGTTTGCGGACTCAATGTAATTTTGCCAAATCGTGATACGACGAAGGATATTTATCCGAATGAACGCGAAGTCGTTGTGATTAATAATGATTTGGAGGTGCAGAGATGGAAACAGTAAGAACGCAAGATGTAGGGAAAAATGATTTGAAATGGAAGATAGAATATCACGCAGAACGTTGTACAATGTGCGGAAGCTGTATTTCTGCCTGTACGATGAATGCAATTGAGGCAACGATGGCACGCCGCAGTGTGACGGTATCTAATGCATGTCAGCCGGACCCGGTAAAAGAGCATAAAGCTGTACCGGTAATTAAGCAAAAAGCTTCGATTGCCAATGCTTGTGTCGGTTGTGGAATGTGCGAAAAGGTATGCCCGAACAATGCAATTCGTCCAGTAAGAAACCCTGATCATCGTGTGAATTTATTAGCGCGTGATCATGGTCCGATTAAACGTGGCGGACGTACAAACTTGAATGCACAGCGTACTTTAGATAGCGTGATTGTTGGTCGCATCAGCCAAATGACAGACCCGGCACTTGACTCTGAACGACACACGTTTGATATCTTAGCGCCGTTTGGACGCGTATTAAATCCTAAAGAATTACCGCTTTCGTTAACGGGCGGCGAATTAAAAATGAACAAGAAAACACCACCGGTTAACTGGATTTATCCCTTGATTTTCAGTGATATGTCCATTGGTGCACTTTCAACACGGGCTTGGGAAGCAGTATCTTTAGCGACGGCGTATTTAAATGAAAAACACAATCTTCCGATTCGTATGTGTTCCGGTGAAGGCGGTATGCCGGTGAAATTGCTAGAATCTGAACGGTTAAAATACATGATCCTGCAAATCGCATCCGGTCATTTTGGTTGGAACAGAATTATTCAAGCAATGCCTAGAATGAAGGTGGATCCTGCCGGGATTTTGATTAAAATCGGTCAGGGTGCAAAACCGGGGGATGGAGGACTTCTTCCGGCGGCAAAAGTAGCAGAGCACGTACAGGCAATTCGTGGGGTACCAAAAGCAACATTAAGTTCGCCGCCAAATCACCAAGGGCTATATTCTATTGAAGAATCCGTACAGAAAATGCATTTATCGTTAAATGCTGCCTTTGGCTTTAGAGTTCCGGTAGCGATTAAATGCGCGGCTTCGGCAACGTCTGTTTCCGTTTATAACAACTTATTGCGCGATCCATATAAAATTTGTGGCGGGTTCTTCCTTGATGGGATTCAAGGTGGTACAGGGGCTGCAAATGAAGTATCGCTTGATCATACAGGTCATCCAGTCGTATCTAAATTGCGTGAATGCTATTTAGCGGCAGTAAAACAAGGTCTGCAAGGACAAATTCCGCTTTGGGCAGGCGGTGGAATTGGGATGACAGGCAACGCGGCAGCTGATGCGTTTAAGATGATCTGCCTTGGTGCAAATGGTGTTTTTGTCGGCAAAATTTTAATTCAATTGTTAGGTTGCGTAGGAAACGAACGGGGCAGATGTAATGCTTGTTCGACAGGAAAATGCCCGACGGGTATCTGTACGCAAGATCCGCGACTTGTGAAACGTCTTGATATCGATAAGGGCGCACAAAATATTGTTGATTACGTACTTGCGCTCGATAGTGAAATGCGTAAATTGATGGCGCCAATCGGCAATAGCTCGCTTCCTGTAGGCCGTTCCGATGCATTAGTGACAACAGATAAAGCGGTTGCAGATAAATTGGGAATACAATATGTATGTTAGGAGGGAAGCTAAGTGTTTAAAATTAATACATTAGAAAATCACAATCGTATGTCGACGCAGGATTTGCTCTTGGCAATCAGTGAGGCTTTAGCAAACGGAGAAACAGAATTTGCTGTGGCGGCTTCCGGCCAACATGATATTGGCGGTCCGTTATGGCATCCGGAGGGGAAAAAGTTAACATTCCGTGTGACAAACGCAGGTCAACGCGTTGGGTCCATGTGTCTTGATAATACAGAAGTTATTGTAGAAGGCTCGGCATCTGCCGATGTCGGCTGGCTGAATGCCGGCGGTAGAATTGTTGTAAAAGGTGATGCCGGTGATACGGCTGGACACTGTGCGGCAGGCGGGACGATTTATATCGGCGGTCGCGCTGGGACGCGTTCTGGATCACTCATGAAACATGATCCACTTTATGATGCACCGGAATTATGGGTGCTGAAAAATGTCGGCAGTTTTTCATTTGAATTTATGGGCGGCGGTAAAGCTGTTGTTTGTGGGTACGACAGTGAGCAGTTTGAGTCTGTACTTGGTGATCGTTCTTGTATCGGTATGGTTGGCGGTGTGCTTTATTTTAGAGGCAAAGCAAAAGGAATGTCTCAGGAAGTAAAAATCACAGCTTTGGATGCAGATGATATTGCTTATCTAGAAAGTAGGATGGATGATTTTCTGGGCGCAATAGAAAAGCCTGAACTTCGAGCGGAATTAACAAAATGGAAGGACTGGAAAAAGCTTCGTCCACTTGCTTTTGATGAAAAAAAACCAAAAGCACTGGAGAGCATAAATGAATATCGGACGACCGAATGGGTAAAAGGCGGCATTTTTAGCGATGTATGCATGGATGACTTCATTGTAAATTCTACGGTTGTGACAGGAATCTATCGTCAGCGCGTTCCAGCTTGGGACAATGCAAAATATGCGGCTCCGTGTGAATTTAACTGTCCATCCGGAATTCCGACGCAGCAACGTTACAATTTACTTCGTCAGGGCAAGGTGGAAGAAGCATATAAATTAGTACTTGAATATACACCATTCTCTGGATCAGTATGTGGCAGTGTCTGCCCAAATCCATGTATGGAAGGCTGTAGCCGTGCATCCATTGACCAAGCGATTCAAATTGGTTCACTTGGCAGAGAGTCTATCCATATAAAAGTAGAAAAACCATCCGTGCGCACTGGCAAGAAGATATCTGTTATCGGCGGCGGTGTAGCAGGATTAAGCGCAGCTTGGCAGTTGGCGAAAAAGGGTCATGATGTTACGGTATATGATGAATTTTCCGCAATGGGCGGTAAGCTTGAGCAAGCAATTCCACGCAGTCGGTTAGCGCATGAAATTTTAGAAGCGGAATTAAAACGCATTCAAGATATGGGCGTAACCTTTGTCAATAACTGCAAAGTAGATAGTGATAAATTTAATGAGATTAAAGTAGCTAGTGATGCCGTTATCGTTACCACCGGTGGACATAATCCTCGTGTATTCCCATGGCCTGGAAAAGAAAAAGTCGTAAAAGGGTTAGACTTCCAAAAAGCAGTGAACCGTGGTGAAAATCCGAAAGTCGGCAAACATGTGCTTGTTATCGGTGCAGGAAACTCTGGTATGGATGCTGCACTTGATGCGTATGAAATGGGAGCAGAAAAGGTAACTTGTATTGATGTGCAAAAGCCGGCAGCCTTTAAAAAGGAAATTGAACACTTTGAATCTCTTGGTGGCGATATCATTTGGCCTGTAATGACGAAAGAAATCACAGATAAAGGAATTCTCGCTGAGGATGGAAGATTCATTGAAGGCGACATGGTCATTGTAACGGTTGGGGAAACACCAATCCTAGATTATTTACCTGAAGGGTTAAACAAATTTCGCGATTGGTTAGTGCCAGGTGCAGATACGAGTGTTATGGCTGGTGTATTTGCGGCTGGTGACGTAGTGAAACCTGGCCGTTTAACGGATGCAATTGGGGCTGGTGCGAAGGCTGCAATGGCAGCAGATGCTTACGTAAATGGAGAAGCATATGCACAGGCAGTGAAGAAGGAAGTTATTCCAGCGGGACAAATAAATAAAGCTTACTTTGAAAAATGTCATGGTTGTGAATTGCCAGCGGCAAATCAAGATTTCAATCGTTGTATTAGTTGTGGTACTTGCCGAGATTGTAGTATGTGTCTTGAATCCTGCCCAGAAAAGGCAATTAGTAAAGTCGTTAAAGCAGACGGTACATTTGAATATGTTTCTGATGCAGAACGTTGTATTGGCTGTGGTATTTGCGCGGGCGTTTGCCCATGCGGGATCTGGACAATGAAGGCAAATGCAGAGAAAATCAATATGTATAGAACCTATAATAAGAATTAAATCAAGTAAAATAAGCCGACAAAATCATTGATTTTGTCGGCTTATTTGGGTTAGGGCGATAAAGTTAGAGTAATTATGTGAAAAAGATTAAATGTTTTTAGTGCTATTTTGAACGGATGATGTAACTTGTAAAGGAACGTCGCCATAATCATTTGGAGCGATAGACCCTTTGATAAAAGTGAGACTTAAATAAAAGGTTGATTTAAGAATGCTTAAGATCTCTATTTACTGAAAAAGAACTTTTTCAATAATTTATAATTTTACAGAAATATACAAGAAAAATGTTAAATTAGGTAATTTATTGACAGGCCCGAGGGGCAGTGTTATGATGATAAAGTATTACCATGGAAAATATTTCTTGCGATTTATTGAAATGATGTGAAAACTAAATATTGAAGGGAACAGGTGCCCGTGAGGGCTTAATAGGGAAGTTCGGTTCAATGCCGGCGCGGTCCCGCCACTGTAATAAGGAGTTAGTCCAAGATATGCCACTGGGGTGAAAACTTTGGGAAGGTTTGGATGAGCGATGATTTAAAGCCAGGAGAACTGCCTGTTTATCAATCACCGAATATGGAGATTAGATGCTGCGTTAACTGTTGGATAGAACAATTCAAAGTTTAATGTTGACCATCCATTCAGTCCATACAACCTACGAGTGATAGGGAGGGGATAAAATAACAGCATTTATATTGCTATTTTACCCAGCTTCGTGCTGGGTTTTTATGTTTTTATTTGCTGATAATTGAAATCTGCCTTTTCGAAGAGGTAGATTTTTTTGTTAGTAAGATGGATTGTGTAGTTAAGAAATTTTTAGGAGGATAAATCGGGGATGAAACATTACAGCCAAAAAAAGAAAGCAATCGGGATGGCGATTGTTTGTGGAATGATATTGGGCACGCAATTATCAATCGGTAGAGAGATTGCTTGGGCAAATGAAGAAGTATTGGATGAATTTTATTTAGATGGTGTTGTTGTAACTGCGACAAGGACTGATCAGACAGTAAAAGAAGTTCCTACCACAGTACAAGTAATCACACGTCAAGATATTGAAAAGCGACAATCTAGAACGTTACGGGATGTTTTGCAAAATGCACTAGGGGTGACCTTGTGGAAGGATTTTCAGGGAAGATCACAAGTGAGAATTCGTGGCTCGGAATCAAGACATGTTTTAATTATGGTTGATGGCAAACGGATGAGCGGAGAACTTTCGTATAACTCAGCCAATGCGCATGAAATCGATCGAATCAATATGGATAATGTGGAACGTGTTGAAATTATCCGCGGTTCTGCCGGTTCGCTGTATGGAAGCGATGCAATTGGCGGCGTTGTCAATATTATCACGCGACAACCAATGAAAAAACAAGGCTCGATTAATTATGATTATTCATTTTATGAACATGGTGACAGTGCAGGTCCGACAACTAGTATTTTTTATCAAGATATCAATGAGACAGGAAATATGAGTTGGAAGATATCGGGAAGTTATAACGATAGTAAGCCATTCTATGTAGATAATGAAGGAACAAGTAATAATTATTTTGGCAAAGAGCAAAATATTGATTTTGGCATGACCTATACGGCTGAAAATGGAAATCGCTTAAGTTTTGATTTCGGACAATTGAACGAAGACACACAGCGTTCAGAAGCGGGGCAATCTTATCATCCGATGATGCCAAAATCAGATAAAATTAATAAAAATGAAAATAAACGTACGAATTTATCGCTGAGCTATGAGGGTGAAGATGCTAAACAAAATTGGTCGGTTCGGGCATATCAGTCGAAATATGAAAAGGAATATTTTATTTATAAACAGACACGGCGCAATAATATTGTTACTATACCTTATACATTAAATAGTTTCGATTGGGTGAATCGTACAATTAATGTCCTTGAAGGAAAAGACAGCTGGCAACTGGGTGATAAGCATCTAGCTACAGCTGGTTTTGAATGGAGACAAGATAAATCGGAAGGAACGAGAATAAAAACCGATCTAAATAGTAAAAAAACGAGTGATGAAGCATCTATTGACTATGTTTCCTTGTATTTTCAGGATGAAATTCGTCCAAATGATCAATGGCTATTTATACCATCCATAAGATTTGATCATAGTAATTTATTTGACTCTGCTTGGACAGGAAATTTAGCATCTACTTATCACATTGCTGATGATACTAGGTTAAAGTTTGTTGTGGGACAAGGTTATAAGACACCGACGATTAATGAACTTTATCATGCTTGGGAAATGTTTGCAGGCAGCGCGATGGGCGGACCAGGTCAGTATTTCCAGGGAAATCCTAATATTAAGCCGGAAAAATCATGGAACTATGAATTAGCATTAGAAAAAGATTGGAATGATAAAACAACAGGACATTTTGGTTTATTTAGAAATGATGTTAAAGAATTAATTACATCTACTTGGACTGGTAAATATGTGGATAGTGCTGGAGACTTAGTTTCCAGTATGATACCGACAAAAGACAAATTAATGACGTATAAAAACATTCCCGAAGCGAGAATGCAAGGAATAGAAGCTTCAATCCAGCATCAATTGAGTGATGAAGTAGATTTGAACTTTGGCTATGTTTATTTAGATGCAAAAGATCAAGGAAGCAGTCAAAGACTAGAAGATCGTCCTAGACATCAGCTTAATTTAGGATTGTTTTATCATCCGAAGGATACGAACTGGCAATTTAACTTGGATGTAGTAAGTAATATTGATTATTGGGCGAGCAAAGATGGCAATATTACAACGGGGGATAAAGAAATGGAAAATAGCACATTTACAGTAGTTAATTTCTTAGCACAAAAAGATTTAGATGCGAGGGCAAGCCTATACTTAGGCATAGATAATCTCGGCAATTATCATGATTATAATAAAGATGTATATGGAAGAATGTATCGTGTTGGAATCAACTGCAAATTCTAGTTTGGTTAGGACTGAAAGTGAGTGTTGTATGAATAAAGGATTAATAGTGGTTAGTGCAATTTTATTTATTGCAGCTAGTATATTGTTTTCTGGATGTGGGAATAAAGAATCTTTGACTTTAGGGGAAAATCATAGCCAGAACTTGACAATCATCGACGATAATCATCGCGAAGTGTTATTGGCAAATACACCAGAACGAATTGTGGTGTTATCACCATCCTTTCTAGAAATTTTGGATCAGGTACAGGGGAAAGTTGTCGGACGGGCAACCTCACAGATTGCTCAGATTCCCGAGCGATATAAAGATAGTGCAGAAGTTGGTTTTGTTTATCGAATTAGCAGTGAAGCTGTAGTGAGCTTACAGCCTGATTTAGTCATTGCCTATAAAGGAATGCATGAGAATTTGCTACCAATATTGGAGGAAAACCATATTCCGGTGATTGTACTTAATCTGAAAACTTATCAAGACGTAAAACGAAATTGCGAATTATTAGGGCTGGTTTCCGGTCATGCAGATTTGGGGCAAGACTTGGCAAAAAAATTAGATAACGGTGTCCAAGATGCTATAGCAAATGTTCCATTAGTTAGCAAGAAAACAGTGATTTTACATACGACAATGAATGATATTTCCGTAGAAACGGAGGATAGCATCGCAGGAAGTGTGGCTGCATTACTTCATTTAGATCTGGCAATTAAGTCTGGAGATATGCCAATCGCAAAGATGAATGGTATGGCATCCCCAGATAAAATTGTATATAGCATGGAAGCACTCGTAGAAAAAGATCCTGAAGTATTATTTATTACTTCAATGGGAGCTAACGGAGGCGCACTTGAACGGATTAAGTCAGAAATGGAAAATAATCCGGCATGGTTAGAGTTGCAGGCAGTAAAAAATAAACAAGTTTTCTTTTTATCAGAGAACTTATTTTTACTCAATCCCGGGCTGCGATATCCAGAAGCAGTCCGCTATATGGTAGAACAATTATATCCGAAAAATGAATCGCGATAAGGAAGATGGATTTGGGGGAAAGAGATATCATGATGAATTTGACGAATGGATTAGCTGAGTTTATGCAACTGGAAAATCATAAAGAATTATTCGGGCTAAAAGCAACACGAAAGATGAGTGAGTTATTTAATGATTGCACACTTCAATACTCGCCGCGTCATCTGCTACCAATTATGCCACCTAAACAGCAAATTCGCTTTCGTGAACAGGCGATGATAGCAGCAAAAAAAAATAAAAGCGCAGTATATATACATATCCCATTTTGTAAGCAACGCTGTAGTTACTGTAATTTTTGTGGCTATCCAAGTGATTTAGCAATGCAAGAGGAATATGTTGATTTGCTATGTCAAGAGTTATCACTAATAGAAGATTTTGAGTACTATCAAAGTCAGATGATTTCAGCAGTTTTTATCGGTGGAGGTAGCCCTAGTGCATTAAATGAAGATCAGTTAGAACGGTTATTAAGTAAAATAAGAAAAGTTTTTTTACTGGAATCTGGCTGTGAATTTACATTTGAAAGTAATATCACTGACTTTAATGAGGCTAAATTAGCGATTTGTTTAAAGTATGGTGTAAATCGCTTTAGCTTTGGCGTTCAAACGTTTTCTACGGATTTACGACGTAAATTAGGACGGTTGGCTGAACAAAAAGTTATTGTAGAAAAGCTAAAATCGCTTGCCCAAACAGGGGTAAATGTCATCGTTGATCTTATCTATGGATTGCCGGGACAAACTATGGAAGATTGGCAAAAGGATTTGGAATTCTTACTGCAATGCAATGTTACAGGGGTAGATTTATATAAATTGCAACGTTTTCCTCATTCAATACTGGAAGAGAAGCTTAAAACTAGAGCATATCCACCGTGCCCAGCGGCAGATGAGCGAATGAAATTATATGAACGAGGAGCAAGCTATTTGCAGGAAAATGCTTGGCAGCAGCTGAGTTGTTGCCATTTTACATGCGGCGAAAAAGATAAGAGCCTTTATAATAAACTTGCCAAAAATGGCAGTGATATTTTTGCTTTTGGTGCTGGAGCCGGAGGCAGTATTGGAGAGTTGGAATATATTCAAGTACGCGATTTAAATGCATACAAGAAAAAGGTAGAGAAGCAGGAAAAGCCTTTTGCGATGGTATTTCAACGCGATCACTTTTCTTCGCTATTTGCAAAGATAAGCGGACAATTAGACTGTGGCTATTTAGATCTAGATGGTCTAGAGAAAAGTTATGCGATTGAACTAAAGCCTGGACTTTTACCTTATATGAAATTATGGGAAAATCAAGGACTCTGTATAAGTAAAAATAATGATATCATGTTGACAACGCACGGAAAATATTGGATGAGATGGATCGCAAGATTTATTTTATGTGGTTTGCAATATGCAATTTATGGAGCGGAAAACAGCCAAAATAAGCAGATGTCAATGATGTCAGAAATGATGAATTTGCGATAAGGTGGAGTCGTGAGATGAACAAATATTTGATTGTTTACTCTAGTAAAACAGGAAATACAAAGCAGATTGCAGAAAGTATGTACTCTGCAATTGCCGATTTAGGGGATTTAAAGAGTATTGATGATGAAATTGAGTGGGAAATTTATGATGTAATTTTTCTTGGCTATAGCGTTGAATATGGAATGCCAAATAAAAAAGCACGAGAATTTTTGGCTAAACTACAAGGGAAATCCATTGTATTATTTCAAACATTAGGGGCAGAGGCAATGGGAGAACATGCGATGATTTCTTTAGCAAATGCTGTGCGATACCTTGGCTCAAATTGCAAAATCGTTGGGGCTTTTTCCAGTCAGGGAAAGATTGATCCTAACTTATTAGACCGCTTAGCAAAATTACCAGCCAATCATCCACATGCACCGAGCATCGAATCGCAGAAACGCTGGCAAAAGGCTGCTGTTCATCCCGATGCAACCGATTTACTGGAAGCGCATGAGTTCGCTTTAAAAATAAAGAAGCGGATGAATTTTTTAGCCCAGAAATAAAAAATAAGCCGATAAAAATCATTGATTTTTATCGGTTTATTTTGGTTACTATAACAAAGATGTTTTATCTGTTGTACGGATCTTTACATCAGCGATTGCAGCTAGCTTTCCATTCGTAGAAGCAATTGCGTTTTTCGCAATCAATTGATTCATTACGCTTTCAACTTCACTACGTGTTAAGTTGTCCCTAGGTTCGGCTAAACTGATGCTCAGCTCTTTATCAGCTTCAGTTTTGAAAACCATCTCTAATGTTTTTGCCATAGATCATTCCTCCTTTCTATATTTCATTTAATACCATGCTTATTCCGAAGCTAATGCAAAACTGTCTTGGCGATTGATAGATGTAAGCGGATACTTTTGTAAACTTGCCATCGCTTCACCGATTAAGAATAAATCGTTATCAGCGATTGATGGATTGAATTTACTGAAAGTTCTTGATGTATAAACCAGATTACCGAGTTTATTTGTTCCAGTTTGAACTTTGAGAATTAACTTTGTTGCTTCATTACCTTTATTTACTGCCATTTGCCTCACCTCCTTCTAAGTTTTTACATTCAATATGTGAACAAATTTAAACGTATTTCCAATACTAAAAAATTTAAATTGATTTTCTAGCATAAATATGCAAAATAAAGGCAAAAATCATGTATACAATGCACAATCGATGTATATATTGACAATTTTTACTGTGGAAAGTAATAATATATAAATGTAGGGTATTGAATCTTTAATTGGGGGTAAGGAAAAACATGATGTATGTACAAAAGATTATTGATAAGGTAATTGCTGATAATCCAGGTGAGGAAGAGTTTCATGCAACGGTTAAAGAGGTATTGACTTCTATCGCACCTGTGGTAGAAAAGCATCCAGAATATCAAGAACAAGCTATTTTAGAGCGCATTGTTGAACCCGAACGCGTGATTATGTTCAGAGTTCCTTGGGTGGATGATCAAGGCAAAGTTCAAGTGAATAAAGGCTATCGTGTACAATTTAACAGTGCAATTGGTCCATACAAAGGCGGATTGCGCTTACATCCAAGTGTGAATTTAAGCATTATTAAATTCTTAGGATTTGAACAAATTTTTAAAAATTCTCTAACAGGACTGCCAATCGGTGGTGGTAAAGGCGGTTCTAACTTTGATCCAAAAGGAAAATCTGATAACGAAATCATGCGTTTTTGCCAAAGTTTTATGACGGAATTATCTCGTCATATTGGTCAAGATACAGATGTACCAGCAGGGGATATAGGCGTTGGCGGCAGAGAGATTGGCTATTTATTTGGACAATATAAACGCATCAGAAACGCTTATGAAGCTGGTGTTTTAACTGGTAAGGGTTTAGGGTACTGGGGAAGCTTGGCACGTAAAGAGGCAACTGGATACGGGTTGTTATACTTTGTTCGACATATGCTTGCAGATGCAAATGAATCTTTAGCAGGTAAAACAGTAGTGATTTCTGGGTCTGGAAATGTTGCTACTTATGCAATCGAAAAGGCGCAGGAATTTGGTGCTAAAGTGGTGGCTTGCTCTGATTCTAATGGATATATCTACGATAAAGATGGTATTGATCTTGATGTTGTAAAAGAAATTAAAGAAGTTAAACGTGGTAGAATTTCTGAATATATAAAAGCTCGTCAAAATGCGGAGTATCATGAAGGTTGTAAGGGTATTTGGACGATTAAGTGCGATGTTGCGCTTCCTTGTGCAACACAAGGCGAAATTGATTTAGAATCTGCAAAAGTACTTGTGGAAAATGGTGTATTTGCTGTTGGCGAAGGTGCAAATATGCCATCAACGCTAGATGCAATTGATTATTTTTTAGAAAAAGGCGTTTTATTTGCTCCTGCAAAAGCTGCAAATGCTGGCGGTGTAGCAGTGTCTGCGCTTGAAATGTCGCAAAATTCTATGCGTTATAGCTGGACATTTGAAGAAGTTGATAATAAATTAAAAGATATTATGAAAAATATCTATGAAAACTCCACAAAAGCTGCGGAAGAATATGGATTCAAGGGAAATCTAGTTGTTGGTTCTAACATTGCTGGTTTCAAAAAAGTGGCGGATGCTATGATTGCCCATGGTGTAGTTTGATTTTAGATAACTAAGTTATATTTTTAATAAAGCTAAGGGTCTACGGAAGAATATTCGTAGACCTTTTTTCTTACATTAAATAAAAACAAATGTACATTTACAATATACAAAAATATAAAAATAATACTTGACTATTGTAAATCGTGTAAACTATAATAGTCACATGGTCATACAGACCGGAACGCAAGAGTCTGTATACTAGGGATCTATAATGGGAGGGATTTATAATGAAATTGGGAAAAAAGCTCATGGCACTCACAAGTTTAGCTTTAGGTGTAACGATGATGGGCGCAATATTTACCGGATGTGGTGGTAATCAAGCATCCAATAGCAGTGAAATTAAAATTGGAGCAAACTTTGAATTGACAGGTGGAGTTGCTAACTATGGTTCACAAGGTCTTAATGGGCTTAAGTTAGCAATTAAGCAAGCCAATGAAAAGGGTGGTGTACTTGGTAAACAAATTAATCTTGTAGTTGCGGATAATAAATCAGAAGCTTCTGAAGCAGCAAATGCAACAACAAAATTGATTTCTAATGATAAAGTAAAAGTAGTTGTTGGGCCAGCTACAACTTCAAATGTATTGGCGACTTTGCAAATTGCGGAAGATAATAAAATTCCATTAATTGCACCAATGGGGACAAATCCTAAAATTACAGTTGAAAATGGGAAAGTAAAACCTTATGCTTTCCGCAGTTGCTTTATTGATCCGTTACAAGGGGAAGTAATGGCGAACTTCGCGACGAAAACATTAAATGCAAAAACAGCGGCAATCTATGTAGATGCAAGTTCTGACTATTCTAAGAGTTTGGCGGAAGTATTTACAAAGATTTTCGAAGCGCAAGGTGGCAAAGTTGTAGCACAAGAAGCTTTCTTACAAAAAGATCAAGACTTTAAATCTACATTAACGAAATTAAAAGCAGGAAATCCTGATGTTATTTTTATCCCAGCTTATTATGAAGAAGTTGGCAAGATCGTTAAGCAAGCACGTGAACTTGGTATTAACATTCCATTAATCGGTACAGATGGTTGGGATGATTCCAAGCTTACTGAAATTGCTGGTGCTGACCCATTAAACAATACATATTTCAGCTCTCATTACTCCGTGCAGGATAATGATGCAAGCGTAAAAAGCTTTATTGAAGCATATAAAGCTGAATATGGTCAAGAACCAAGCGTATTCGCCGCTCTTGGCTACGATGGCGGCATGATGTTAATTGATGCAATTAAACGTGCCGGCAGCGATGATCCGGAAAAAATTCGTGTAGCTTTAGAAGAAACAAAAGATTTACAGGTTGGTACAGGGATTATTACAATGAGTGCAACGCATGATCCAATAAAGAGTGCGGTTGTTCTTGAAATGAAAAATGGTGAAAAAGTATTTAAAGAAAAGATTAATCCAAACAAATAATTGATTGAATTAAATGAAAAGTGGCAGAATTTTTCTGCCACTTTTTTTCTTTATAAAAAGTAAATTAATAATTTTTTTTAGTTTACAGAGTGGACTGTTTTCTAGGAATTTCGTAAATTAGATTATGAAATGTGCACTGCAAGGGGACAAATGGTGCGTTTGTGCGTTAATAGAAGTATTGACAATTTATCTTTAGACTTCTACAATTAAAACAATTGAAACGCCACACGATACATTTGTACAGGCTAGGCGTATTTTGTAGGCGACAAAGAGGAGGAGTTTCATGTTTTTGGGAAAAGTGAAAAAAGCAGTGTGTGCAGCTTTAACAGCAAGTGTACTTGCTTTGGCAGTTGCAGGTTGTGGCGGTGGGGCATCAAACAGCGATACAATTAGGATTGGTGCGAACTTAGAAATGACAGGAACGAATGCTACGTTTGGTCAGTCGGCAACAAATGGCGCCAAATTGGCGATTAAAGAAGTCAATGCAAAAGGTGGCTTGCTTGGCAAACAAATTAGTTTAGTTGTAGCGGATAATAAATCAGAAGCGGCAGAGGCAGCAAATGCAATGCAAAAATTAATTACACAAGATAGAGTATTGGCTGTAATTGCTCCAATTGCATCTTCTAGTGTAATTGCAGGTGCACAAGTAAATATGGACGGTAAAGTATTGGCAATCAGCCCTACTGCATCCAATCCAAAAGTAACAGTGGATCCTGAAACGGGTAAGACTCGTGACTATTTATTTAGAGCGGCGTTCATTGATCCGTTCCAAGGTTCTGTAATGGCAAATTTTGCGGCTAAATCTCTAAATGGTAAAAACGCTGCATTATATATTGATAACTCTAGTGATTATGCAAAAGGGTTAGGACAATTTTTCGAAGAAACTTTTATAAAAAATGGCGGTAAAATTGTTTCTAAAGAAGCATATCTCGCAAAAGATACAGACTTTAAGGCAACTTTAACAAAAATTAAAGCTGCAAATCCGGATATTTTATTTGTACCTGGATATTATCAGGAAGTCGGGATGATTATTAAACAAGCGCGTGAACTTGGTATTAATTGTGCCGTTCTTGGTGGTGATGGCTGGGATAGTGCAAAGTTACCTGAAATTGCAGGAAATGAGGCGTTAAACAATACATACTTTGCAAGCCATTACTCTCCAGAGGATAACAGCCCAGCAATTAGAACTTTTGTTGATTCTTATAAAGCTGAATATGGACAAGTTCCAGATTCCTTTGCTGCATTATCTTATGATGCAACGATGATGATTATTGAAGCGATTAAACGTGCTGGCAGTGAAGACACCGTAAAAATTAAAGATGAATTGGCAAAAACAAAAGAATATCAAGCGGTTTCTGGAATAATTACATTAAATGAAACGCATGATGCGGTAAAGAGTGCTGTAGTTATTGAATTTAAAGATGGAAAACAAACATTTAAAGAAAAAGTAAATCCTTAAGAGAATAAAATGCACAGCGATGATACAGAGTACATTGCTGTGTATTTTTAATATGTACAAAATACATAAAAATGTCCTCGTGTAGAAAACTTTTATAAAAATACAAAAATATAATGCAAGATAAAAATTACATTTGTATTGTAGAGAAAGAAAATATTCAAAAATGTGTTATTGACACGTTATAAGTGTGCTACTATAATAGATAACAGCAAAGAAAAACTTGTCAGATTAAAAGTCATAATGTAAATATTTCAAAGACTCAAGGTGGAGTTTACCTAGATGAAAGCAGTAGAAAAAGGTAGCTAGAGACCTTTTAGCCGATATGTCGGTGGCTAAAGGTCTTTTCTTGATTTTATGGTGTTTTCATTAAGTCTAAATCACAGTTTTTCGCGTGAGGATTTTTAAAATGGAGGAAATTGTATGGAAATGTCATCCTTTATGGAACAATTGATTCAACAGTTAATTAATGGTATTTCCCTAGGGAGTATTTATGCTTTAATTGCGCTTGGCTATACGATGGTTTATGGAATTATCAAATTAATTAACTTTGCCCATGGTGATATTTATATGATCGGTGCATATGCAGGTTTTTTTGCTACGGCAATGTTTAAGCTGCCATTCATCCCAGCCCTTTTAGTTGCAATGGTCGTCTCGGGCATTATTGGTATGATTATTGAAAGATTGGCGTATCGTCCACTTCGTCATGCGCCAAAAATTGCAGTTTTAATTACTGCCATTGGTGTATCACTACTATTAGAATATGGTAGTATGTTATTATTTACCCCACAGCCACGTACTTTCCCAGCAGTATTTGAGGCAGTTACATATCACTTTGGCCCGTTCGTTATCAACAGTCAGCAATTAGTGATCATGCTTGTTTCTGTTATTTTAATGGTTGTATTGACTTATGTAGTTCAAAAAACGAAAATTGGTAAAGCTATGCGTGCAGTATCGTTTGATACTGATGCGGCTCGTTTAATGGGGATCGATGTTGACAGAATTATTTCTGCTACATTTGGTATTGGCTCAGCGTTAGCTGCTGCCGCTGGTGTTTTAGTAGGCGTATATTATAACTCTATCGATCCATTAATGGGCATCATGCCTGGTCTTAAAGCCTTTGTTGCGGCAGTTCTTGGCGGTATCGGAATTATACCAGGAGCTATGGCAGGCGGTGTAATACTTGGTGTTATTGAAGCCTTAGTAAGTGGGTTTATTTCTTCCACATTTCGTGATGCAGCGGCGTTTGCCATCTTAATTATTATCCTGTTATTTAAGCCTTCAGGATTATTTGGCAAAAACACGCGTGAGAAAGTGTAGGTGGCACAGATGAAGGCAGTAACAAAGAAAGATTTAAAAATTATTGGTCTTTGCGTACTTGTTTACGCGATTGTCGAAGGTTTACTTCAAGCAAATTTTATTGGTTCGTTTTGGGAGCTTAACTTAATATTAATTGCAATTAATATTATTATGGCGGCTAGCCTTAATCTTATTAATGGATATACAGGGCAGTTTTCACTTGGACATGCGGGTTTTATGGCAGTTGGTGCTTATGTAAGTGCGATTATTACGGTGAAATTTCAATTGCCATTTCTTTTAGCAATTGTTGTTGGTGCACTGGCATCGGGATTACTTGGTTTACTCATCGGGTTGCCAACGCTTCGCTTAAATGGTGACTACTTAGCGATTGCTACGCTTGGATTAGGTGAAATTATCCGTATTACGATTCTAAACATTCCTTATGTTGGCGGTGCATCTGGATTCATGGGAATCCCACGCTATACTAACTTCGCTTGGGCGTTCTTCGTTTGTTTATTTACGTTGTTTTTTATTAAGAATTTAGTCAATTCTTCACATGGTAGAGCATGTATTTCTATTCGTGAAAATGAAATAGCAGCGGAAGCTATGGGAATTGATACGACGAAGTATAAAGTATTGGCATTTACGATTGGCGCTGCTTTTGCGGGAGTTGCTGGAGCATTATTTGCGCATTACTTTTATATTGCCCATCCTGCATCATTTACATTCATGATGTCCTTTAACTATTTAACAATGGTAGTTATGGGGGGGCTTGGTTCCATTACAGGTTCTGTTGCTGGTGCGGTTATTTTAACTTTCGTTTCGGCAGCACTTGCAAGTTGGCCAGAATGGCGTATGATTGTGTATTCATTAGTGTTAATTCTCTTAATGATTTATCGTCCTCAAGGATTATTTGGTAATGTAGAATTAACAAACATAGGAATATTTAAACGTTTCAAAGGAGGAAATAAGCAATGAACTTATTAAAAGCAGAAAAACTGTCTAAAGTCTTTGGCGGTCTAAAAGCTGTATCTAACTTTGAAATGCATATTGAAAAAGGTGAATTGATAGGGCTAATTGGCCCAAATGGCGCGGGTAAAACGACGGCATTTAACCTTTTGACTGGTGTATATCAACCGACGACAGGTGTAATTGAATTTGATGGCGAGAGTGTTATTGGTCTTAAACCATTCCAAATCACGCAAAAAGGAATAGCGCGTACCTTTCAGAATATTCGCTTGTTCTCGGAGTTAAGCGTACTTGATAATGTAAAAATTGCTTATCATTCTCATGTAAAATATTCAGTGGCGGAAGCTGTATTTCGCGTAGGTAGATACTTTAAAGAAGAACAAGAAATTGAAGAAAAAGCAATTGAATTTTTAAAAATCTTTAAATTAGAGCATAAAAAGGATGAAATTGCAAAAAACTTGCCATATGGTGAACAACGCCGTTTAGAAATTGCTAGAGCTCTTGCAGCTAAACCTAAATTGTTACTTTTAGACGAGCCTGCCGCCGGGATGAATCCACAAGAAACACAGCAATTAATGGAAATGATTCATTGGATTCGAGATGAATTTGGTTTAACTATTTTATTGATTGAACATGATATGAGTCTTGTTATGGGTGTATGTGAACGTATTTATGTGCTTGAATACGGTAGCATTATCGCACATGGCACTCCTGACGAAATTAAAAATAACCCTAAGGTTATTGAGGCTTACCTTGGTGAGGAGGTTGTGTCCTAATGCTAAAGATAGAAAATATTAATGTATTTTATGGCGCGATTCATGCGATTAAAGATATCAGCATTGAAGTAAATGAAGGTGAGATTGTTACTTTAATCGGGGCGAATGGTGCAGGAAAGAGTACAACACTTCGTACGATTTCAGGATTATTAAAACCGAAAACAGGCAAGATTACTTTTGAAGGTAAAGATATTGCAGGGATACCAGCGCAAGCTATCGTAAAAACTGGGATATCTCAAGTTCCAGAAGGTCGTCGTGTATTTGCGAACATGACAGTAATGGAGAATCTAGAATTGGGTGCATATATCAGAAGTGATAAGTCAGGTATTGCAGAAGATATGAATTCTGTATTTGAACGGTTTCCACGTCTTTTAGAGCGTAAATCACAATTGGCTGGTACATTGAGTGGTGGTGAACAACAAATGCTTGCTATGGGCAGAGCTTTAATGAGTCGCCCTCGTTTGCTCCTTTTAGATGAGCCATCTATGGGGCTTGCACCTTTACTCGTAAAAGAAATTTTTACAATCGTACAAGAAATTAACCGTACAGGAACGACAGTACTTCTCGTTGAGCAAAATGCAAATATGGCACTTTCTATCGCCAATAAAGCTTATGTTTTAGAAACGGGCAGAATTACGTTATCTGGTGATGCAAAAGAATTGGCAGCAAGTGAAGAAGTACGTAAAGCATATCTTGGAGGTTAATGGAATCACAGCTTATTTTTACTAAAATTTATTAGGCAAAAAAAGGTTTCAGGTATATAATTAAAATATAAGAATGTGCGAGTGAGAGGAGTGTTTTATTGTGTTTGTAAGCGATATTATGACAAAAAACCCTGTTACGGTTTCTCCTGATCTTATGGTGGATGAAGCTGCATTGATTATGAATAAGAATCGTTTTCGCCGCTTGCCTGTGGTCAAAGACGGCAATGTTGTTGGTTTTATTAGTGATCGCGATATTATGCAGGTCGCACCATCCCCAGCGACTACTTTGTCAAAATATGAGGTAAACTCGTTGTTGGCGAAGATTAAAGTGAAAGAAATCATGAGTAAAAAGGTATATACGATTCAAGCAAATGCGCCAATTGAAGAAGCAGCTCTTATGATGTGTAATAATAAAATTGGTGGAATGCCGGTAATTAGCAGTACGGGTGCTATTGTTGGCATTATTACAGAAACCGATGTATTCAAAGCAGTTGTTGATATTATGGGGCTTACAAAGGCAAACACAAGACTAACGATTCAAGGTGATGATAAAGTTGGTGTTGTACAAAACGTTTCAGCGGTATTTGCCAATATGGGGATTAACATTACGAGTTTAGTAAGTACACAGACTGGGAAAAAAGGAAAATTTGAATTGGTTGTACGTGCTGATATTGATAATGTAGATGAGATTAAAGCAAAGCTTGCAGAAAAGGGCTATGAACTTATTCATCTCGCAAAAATTTCTTAATCGTGATAGAGCTAAGCATGATTGCTTCTATAAATATAGGGAAGCAATCATGCTTTTTATTTTTCTTGCCAAAAATAATTTATAGATGTAATATTAGTTATGAAATATATTTCATAACTAATATTACATCTATAAGGGAGGGCTTATGTGGCAAGACCGCAAAAGGAGCGAATGGTAGAAAAGATTCCAAAGGTTATCTACTATAAACCAGCTGGTATTCCGCTAAATGAGATAAAAGAATTGTCATTGACGATTGAGCAAATGGAAGCAATTCGTTTGATTGATATAGAATTACTAGATCAAGCGACGGCTGCGGAAAAAATGAATGTATCAAGACCTACCTTTAATAGAATTTTGAATAAAGCACGCCGGATTATTGCCTTAGCATTATGGCAGGGGGCGGCGATTCGGATTGAGGGCGGAAATTTCCAAATAGCTGAGATGGGAAAGCGACTATATTGTAATAAGTGTGGATATACATGGGAGATAATGATAAAAAAAGAGGTTTGCCAGCATATGAAAAAGTGTCCACATTGCGAGAGCGAAGTAATTTGCGAATAGATGAATTTTACATAATGATATGAATAAAATAGGAGCGATAGATTTGATATTAGATATTGCAACTGAAGCAATGAATCAAGAACAGAAAAAACGTTTGCAGGAAGAAAAATTGCGAACCCTTTTTCAACGAGTGTATGAAAAGAGTGAGTTTTATCGTGAAAAAATGGATAAGCTAAAGATTGATGCGGAAGCTAAAGATGTTTTTGGCAGCTTAGAAAAAATGCCGTTTACGACAGATGAAGATATCAAGCGTTGTTATCCCTTTGGTCTGCTTACAATGCCCGTGAGCGGTGTTGCCTTTTTTGACTATTCGCTAGAAGAAAAAATTGCTGCAGGTTTTACGCTCAATGATAGAATGCGAAGAATTGAAACGATTTGTCGCAGCTTAGTAGCCTGTGATATCACCATGTGTTCAACGCTCTTGATAGATTCTCATGGCATTGGATTGGATGAATTGAATCTTATGCAGCAGGCAGCTGAACGTATTGGGATTACAGTATTGATAAATCATGATAGAGATTTAGTAAATATGATGGCTGTGCTGCGTGATTTCGGGGTGACAACGCTTTACACATCGACTGAAAGAAGTAAAAATTTTGGTGCATATTTAAATGAAAATCGTCAAAAGTGTTTTTTGCAGAGTATTTTATGCAACGCTTCCCATTGTAATGATCAAGAAAAAAGCGATTTAGAAACGCAGTTTAATATCCCTGTATATCGTTTGTATAATGTAGCGGAAAAGCTAGGCTTGTTTATTGGTAGTGAATGTGTTCATCAAGAGGGGATACATATTCATGATGACTATTTTTATGTTGAGGTGATAAATCAAGATGGGATGGCATTGCCGTACGGTGAAAGTGGAGAGCTTGTCGTTACGACATTAAGTCATGAAGCTATGCCTATTCTGCGATATAGAACAGGGAAAAAAGCGGTTATGGAAAACTCAGTATGTAAATGCGGACGTACTTCATTGAAAGTACAGTTCTTTTCATAATGACGATAGTGGAGCTATTGATTCTTATTGCTAATTGCAAATAATAAACGAATATATTTAGGAGATGAACTTTATGGCATGTGGAATGGGGCAAAACAAACAATATGAAGAGCAAAGTAAGAAAATTCAAGATTTGATGAAAAATATAAAGCATAAAATTGCTGTGATGAGTGGTAAAGGCGGTGTAGGGAAAAGTACAGTTTCAGCGAATATTGCAATTGGACTGAGCAAAATGGGGTATAAAGTTGGCTTGCTTGATGTTGATATTCATGGACCTAGTATTGCAGGTATTTTAGGGATAAGAGATGCTGCAATTGAATTTAATGAGGATAGAATGGTGCCTTATCCTTACTCGGAAAATTTAAAAGTATTGTCTATGCAATGTTTATTAAATCAACCAGATGATCCAATTATATGGCGTGGCCCCGCTAAAATTGGGGTAGTAAGACAATTTTTATCGGATACTGAATGGGGAGAACTGGATTACTTAATTATTGATACGCCACCAGGAACAGGGGATGAACCGCTTACTGTGGCACAAACGGTGGATGAATGTAAGGCGCTGCTCGTGACAACTCCACAGGAGATTTCTTTGGCAGATGTGAGAAAATCCATTAACTTTTGTAGACGCGTAAAATTACCTATTTTAGGTTTAGTAGAAAATATGAGCGGATTTGTTTGTCCAACGTGTCATACGCTGCATAATATTTTTCAATCAGAAGGTGGGAAGAAAACGGCAGCAGATTTTGATATAGAATTTTTAGGCAGTTTGCCAATTGATCCTAATGTTGTTGTAAGTGGTGATTCTGGACAAAGCCTTGCCGAAGATAGCCCTGTAAATGCTGGATTAGATGAAGTGTTAAAAAATATAATAAATCAGACGGAGAACAAATAGAAAAAGGCCTTAAGTAGTTATTGACATATGTCTATAATGTGTTATTATATAAATGAAAGCGACATATGTCAATAACTTAAGGGGATGAATGATATGCCAAGAAGAGATGGTACAGGTCCAAATGGAAGAGGCTGTTGTTTAAAAGGGCAGAACAATGGACAAGGAAAAGATAAATTTAGACAAGGCTATTGCCATGGCTTTAGTAGGAAAGAAAATATGTCTAATATCTCTACTAATCATCAAGAAAAATAGTATAATAAAAATAAAACCAGAGGACGCTCTGGTTTTACTTTTATTATACTAGGGGGAATCTTAATGCCAAGACCGCGTAAATGGAGACGGGTTTGTAGGATGCCACAAAACGATTGTTTTGGACCTTTAAATAGTGCATCGAATATGGATATTGTCATGACCGTAGATGAGTATGAGGCGGTACGTCTCATTGACTTAGAAGGATTAAGCCAAGAAGATTGTGCACAAAGGATGAATGTAGCAAGAACTACAATTCAAGGAATTTATAGCGCGGCTAGAAAAAAGTTGGCAGATACATTGGTGAATGGTAGGCGGCTAATTATTCAAGGCGGTGATTATCAATTATGTGAAGGAGATTTTTGCAATAAGGGCTGCCGTAAAAAATAAACTTAATAAGTGTGACTTTATCACCGATAAAAAAAGTGTTTTAATATATAATAAGCGTAATTTAGGGATAAATTTTTAAAGGATAAGTGAGAAAATCTTCTTAACTTTGTGATAAAGGGAGTGCTTATTATGAATAAAAAGCAGAAAGTATTGATTATTGGTGGGGTGGCTGGAGGAGCTTCAACTGCTGCACGATTACGTCGCTTAAATGAGCAGGCCGAGATTATTTTATTCGAGCGAGGCGAGCATATTTCGTTTGCAAATTGTGGACTGCCGTATTATATTGGCGGGGAAATAAAAAACAGGTCATCGCTTTTGGTGCAAACGCCACAGCGCTTTAGAAATAGATTTAATATAGATGTTCGAAATTACCATGAAGTAGTAGAAATTCATCAAGAAGATAAAATGATTACTGTTCGCAATCTCCAAACAGATGAAGTCTATCAAGAAAGTTATGATCAATTGGTTTTATCTATGGGAGCAGAACCGATAAAGCCTAAGATAGCGGGGCTTGATTCAAAAAAGATTTTTACGTTGCGGAATATACCTGATACCTTGAAGATGAAAACGTATATTGAGCAAAAAAAACCAGCGCATGCAGTTGTGATAGGTGGAGGATTTATTGGGCTAGAAATGGTTGAAAACCTTCATAAAGCAGGTGTCCAAGTTGCATTAATTGAAGCGGGAAATCAGGTTCTGGCACCGCTTGATTATGATATGGCGTGTGAAGTTCATGCTCATTTGCGCAGTAAGGGAATAAAACTTTATTTAGGAAACGCTTTACAGGCGATTCATGAAGCGGAGAATCATGTTGTTGTTGATTTAAAGAATGGTGTGATAAAAACCGATATGGTGATTATGGCAATTGGGGTTCGACCTGAGAGTGATATTGCGAGAAAAGCAGGAATTGAATTAAATGAGCGTGGTGCAATTGTTGTCAATGGAAAAATGCAGACATCTATTCCTGATATTTTTGCAATTGGAGATGCGATAGAAGTTATTGATTTTGTTACAAAACAGCCAACATTTGTTCCACTTGCAGGGCCGGCGAATAAACAGGGGAGGATTGTTGCCGATGTAATTTGTGGATTCGATCGTTCTTATCAGGGAACACAAGGATCCTCGATTCTAAAAGTTTTTGATTTAACTGTTGCAACTACAGGTATTAATGAAAAAACAGCCAAAAGATTACAGCTAAATTACGAAAAATCATTTACACATTCAGAAAATCATGCAAGGTATTATCCAAATGCAATGGATATGTCGCTTAAGACTATTTATGAAAAAAGTACGGGGAAAATCTTAGGGGTTCAGATTGTGGGTTATGGTGGTGTAGATAAACGTTGTGATATTTTTGCAACGGCAATTCGTGCGCAAATGACGGCTTATGATTTAACAAGACTAGAGTTATGCTATGCACCACCGTTTGGTTCAGCGAAAGATGCTGTAAATGTGGCTGGATTTGTGATTGAAAATATTTTGACGGATAAAATGCATATTTTTCATTGGCATGATATTGCGGATTTGCAAAAACGTAAAGATGTTACATTATTAGATGTTCGAACTATTGAAGAATATAATAATGGGAATATTTCTGGTTTTATAAATATTCCGCTCGATGAATTGCGCGAAGCCTTGCCCCTATTAGATAGTTCAAAGCCGGTATATGTGGCATGTGCAATTGGGCTTCGAGGTTACCTTGCAGCGAGGATATTGATGCAACACGGTTTTGAAGTCTATAACTTAAGTGGTGGCTATCGGTTATATCAGTTTATTGATGAAGAAAAAATTGAAATTTGATATGATTTTGTCAAATATATTTGTTAATGATGGTCGATAAATATAGATATTTACCATTAATCAATATATAATGAGATAAATAATAGGATAAATGATATTAAATATAAATAGATAGCTTAATTTTTAATAGAAGGGATGGATTTTATGTTTTTTAAGAAACAACAGACATCGTCTTGTCAGGAAATGAGCTGTATCTTGGATTACGTTGATCGATCGATTAAAGGTGAATCGGTCAAATGTCCGACAACGAATCATACAATGCATAATAAGGTGATTGCACAATTTGATCGGTTGGTAGCCAATGAAAAAAGAATGGCAGATGCGGCAAAGGAAATACTAAATATTGCAAGCTTGACAAGCAGTTTTGATGTGGAAATGAGTTTTATGTCGAAACAATTGATGGAGTTTGCTGAGGAACTAGCTTCTCTGAGCGAAAATAATCTTGCAATTGTTGAAGAGACTACAGCGACGATGAATCAGGTAAATGAAACCATTGATTCAACTGCTACTACATTAGATAAGGTAGCTGACGGATCCAAAGTATTGGCAGATAAGAATAATAACAGTAAAAATTTATTGGTGGAAGTGGGCGATTTAAAAGAGGCTGTAGTCAAAGATACGGGAATGATGAATGAAAAAATTGAGCAGTTGGTTAATTTGAGTGCTGAGGTAGGTAAGATTGTTGACAGCGTCCAGGAGATTGCCAACCAAACAAATTTATTGGCTTTGAATGCGGCGATTGAAGCGGCTCGTGTAGGTGAACAAGGAAAAGGTTTCTCTGTAGTTGCGGAAGAAATTCGTAAATTGTCTGATGATACGAAACACAATTTAGATGGAATGAGAAGCTTCGTGGAAAATATTCATATGGCAGCACGTGCCGGTAAAATAAGCATGGACAGAACGCTAGAATCAACAAATCATATGAGTGACAAGATTGATATGGTATCAGAAACTGTTGGCGAGAATATTGATATGCTAAATGGTGTAATCGTCAGTGTAAGGGATGTCAATGAATCTATGCAAGGAATACGCTCAGCAGCGGACGAAATCAATAAAGCAATGGAAACTTCAAGTGTGGATGCGGAACGCTTTAGCGAAATGACGCGTTTGTTCCATAATGATGCAGTGGAAAGTGCGGATTATGCAGAAAATATTAGACAGATTGATGCTCAATTATCTGGGATAACAGAAAACCTGTTTAAAGGATTACGCGAAGGTCGTCATGCGATTACAAATCAAGAATTGCAAGAGGTTATTAAAAAAGCGCGGCAAGCACATATTGGATGGTTAGCTAAAGTGAAAACGATGGTTGATGAAATGAAACTGGCACCAATACAAACGGATTCACATAAATGTGCATTTGGGCATTTTTATCATGCGATTGAAATTGATATCCCAATATTGGCGGACGAATGGAAGCAGATTGATGAAATACACGATCAATTCCACTCTCTCGGTGATCGACTAATTGATGCAATTAAAGAAAAAAATCTTAATGAGGCGAAATCGTTGTATGGACGGGCAGATACCTTGTCTCAATCTATGCTTGGACTTTTACAGCGTATAGATGAAAAAATTACGAAACTTACAGCAGAAGGAACTAGAATTTTCGAATGATTTCCGCCTAATAGACTAGATAATTTGAAATACATATGTTAATATAAAAATAATCAGGTATACATTGTATACTGGGCATTATGCAGCAGGAATAATAACCTGTGGGGCTTTTATAGTTCCACAGGTTTTTTGGTATAGCGAAGTTTTGACACTTTTACGTTGACGGGTTCATTATATACATGAAGAGGGATTTGGGAGGCGAGTTTATCGATGACAGAGGAAAGTAGCAATGCATTGAAAAGACGTACGGCATGGTTGTCTATTATTTCAAATACAACGCTTGTCATTTTGAAATTAATTGTAGGTTTATATACTGGTGCAGTCAGCCTTATCTCGGAAGCAGCACATTCGGGGATTGATTTAGTTGCAGCTATCATAGCATTTTATGCGGTGAAAAAGGCAGTTGAGCCACCAGATAAGGAGCATGCATATGGGCATGGTAAATATGAAAATTTATCCAGTGCAATAGAGGCGCTGTTAATTGTTTTTGCAGCAATTTGGATTGTTTATGAGGCTGCACAGAAAATGAAACATTTAACAGAGCCAGAATATCTCGAATATGGGATTATCATTATGGGAATCTCGATTGTTGTAAACTATTTTGTTTCTAAACGATTGATGCATGTAGCGAGAATTACACATTCTCAAGCTTTAGAAGCAGATGGATTGCATTTGCAAGCGGATATTTGGACTTCGATTGGAGTTCTTTTTGGATTAGTAGCGATAAAAGTTACGGGCTGGTTATGGATTGACCCTGTTATCGCAATTATTGTGGCAACGATTATTTTTAAAGCTGGTTATGACATGACGGTTGCAAGTGCAAAGGAACTTACTGATATGAGCCTGCCGTCAGAGGATGAGAGGATATTATCTGATATTTTTCAAGACCAGCCTGAGATTCGAGGATTTCATCAATTGAGAACGCGTAGGTCGGGTGCGTATAGAATTTTAGATGTGCATATTCTGCTTGATCGCGAGATGCCATTACATGAGGTACATGAAATTTGTGATCAATTGGAGAATAAAATTAAACAATCTTTAGGCACGATGTGTGATGTGACTATTCATGCGGAACCTTATGGAGATGTGCCCAATAGATCGTTAAAGTAAATAGAAAAAGAGCTACTCATTGAAAGTCATTTTCAATGAGTAGCTCTTTTTTTCTGGATATATTAAGCTAAGATTAATTTTTCTAATACTAATGGTTCAACATATTCGCCATTTTTAAATGCACGCATATTCCCGCCGGAGATTTCATCAATTAAAGCGATATGATTGTCCGCGCCAACACGCCCGAATTCAAATTTGATGTCATAAAGTTCGATGCCTTTTTCGGCAAGCGTTTCTTTTACAATATTGCCAATTTTTTTTGTTAAATCTTTTAATATTTCATATTCGGATTCGCTTAAAATGTTAAGCATAGCTAATGCATCTTTAGTAATTGGCGGATCCTCGCGATCGTCGTCTTTTAATGTAACTTCAACAAAAGCGTCTAATTCTTGTCCGTCTTGTGCATATTTTCCATAACGACGTAGAAAACTACCGACTGCACGATAACGGCAGATAACTTCTAATCCTTGACCAAAGACGGTTGCTGGTTTTACTGTCATCGTTGCATTTTCAATATCTGCAGAGAGGTAATGTGTTGGAATCCCTTTGGCATTTATAATTTCAAAAAAATACTTTGTTAAACTCAAACCTGCACGACCAGCGCCTTCGATAGATAAACCTACAGTATTTGCACCTGGATCAAATACACCGTCCGTACCAGTTACGTCGTCTTTAAATTTTAATAAGTAGTTACCATCTTCGAGTTTGTAAACGTTTTTTGTTTTTCCTGTATAAACTAAGTCCATTTTTTCCTCCTAGATGTTATGTAATTTTGTTACCTAATTACATCATACTACAGGTAGAAAAAGACTGTCAAAGAATTTGGTTTTGTAGCAAATTTTTTCTTGATACTTCATACCGTAATAAATATAATTACGGTATGAAAATAAAGGAGAATGATGATGAATAAAATATTGTTATTAATTTCAATGATTGTATTCTTAGCGCTTATATTGGCAGGCTGTGCTAATGCAAATACGCAAAATAACGTAAATAATGAAGAGGGAGGGACTTATGTGCGAATTTCGGGTGATGAAGCAAAAAAAATCATAGATAAAAATAGAAGTGTGATTATTTTGGATGTACGGACCCCTGCGGAATATAAGACAAAGCATATTCCAGGCGCGATCCTTATTTCAAATGAAACAAATACAAATAAAGAAATTGAAGGGATAAAAAAAGCGGATACAGTTTTAGTTTATTGCCGTAGTGGAAATCGTAGTCGAGAAGCATCGGAAAAACTAATTGCTATGGGGTATAAGCATGTATATGATTTTGGGGGCATCGATGCATGGCAATATGAAACGGAGTCTGATTCATACCAAGAAAAATAAAAGGATAGGAAATAATTGAAGAAGATGACGAGTGAATTTACAATTGCCGTTCATGCATTGGTTTTTAAAATCATAAGCAAACGAGTCAATCCAGTGAATCGATTGCTGAGAATGTCTGCACACATCTTGTACGTATTAGAAAAGTGTTGGCTAAGCTTAAAAAGCGTATTTAGTAATAACAAAAGAAGGGGATACCCAACGAAGTCTGCAGATTGGCCAAAGATAAAAGAAAGCAAATTTGTTTATTTTAGTGATACAATGCTTGCTTTAAAAGAATTACCTAGAGCGGTAGGTATTATTGGTGGCGGTTATATCGGCTTAGAAGTTACCTATTTTTATCAAAACTTTGGAGTGCTTGTAAGCTTTGTTTCAGGCAGAACTTTAGATCCATCTAACTACTATTCGCAGTTATTTTGACTACCCTGATCTCAGCTCTTGCTGAAAGATGAGAGTCTAGGGGGGATTATTACATAGATTAAAAAGGCAGATAATGAAGTTATACTTGATTATCTGCCTTTTCATATGATGTTAACCTTTGGGACAATGTTCCTGTATGCAGTTCAAACAGATTATTGTCATAATCATGAAAATAAATTGAATATCCTTCGCCTGACATACGTTGTCTAGGCGGTTTTAACTCCAAGTTAAGATTTTTAATTTTTTTGAGGTAGATATCTACGTCTTGTTCCTCTATTTTGAAAGCAATATGGTGATAGGTCCGGTGAACAATCGCCTCACTTTCCATAATTGCAATCCATTGATTCCCGATAAGAAAAAATTTTTCTTTATATAGCGAATGCTTTTTTTCTTCGCTGGTATAGATTTCTTTTGCATCAAAAACTTTTTTAAAAAGATTAGCAGTCCGGTCGAGATTTTTTACGATAAAAGTAATATGACTAATGCCTGTAATCATTTAAATCACCTTCTATATAAAATATGGAAATGCATTTTTATTTAAAATAAAGGTCAGGACGACGGTCATGAAAAACATTAATGCTAGAACGGATTTCTTGTAATAATTGCAAATTTAACTCGGCGACAATTATTGACTCTGCCTCCGTTGCTTTTTCAAGGATTTTTCCCCACGGATTAATGAGCATAGAATTGCCGCAGAGATGAAATTTATCAAATCTTCCTGAGCCGTTAATTGCAGCAACAAAGCATTGATTTTCAATAGCGCGCGCTTGACTTAAAATTTCCCAATGCATTTTTCGCTCGATAGGCCAAGCTGCGGGAATGAAAAGTAAATCTACATTTTGCACTGTAAGTGAGCGGACTAATTCACAGAAGCGAAGATCGTAACAAATGATAACGGCGCATCTTATACCATCTAGTTCAAAGACAACATATTTATTTCCAGCGGTAAAAAGTTTATCTTCCTTTGCGGGAGAAAAAAGATGGATTTTATCATAAGAAGCCACTAAGTTACCAGAACGGTCAAAGGTATAATTCGTATTGTACAATTGCTTGTCAGTAATTCTAGCAATTGATCCACCGACGATATTTACATTATATTGTTTGGCTAAATTACTTAGAAAAGATTGACATTTCTCTCCGCTTGGGTCAGTATATTCATTTAAAGGACGGGGGAAAAAACCTACATTCCACATTTCCGGTAAGGCGATGATATCAGGCTTATTTTCCATACTCTTTTCTATTAAGCGATGTATAGTGGCTTGATTTGAGGTGAAATCACCGAGCTTTATTTGCATTTGTAGGAGCGATACTTTCATTATTCATCCTCACCTTCTTTGTTTTTATAGATACATTTGAAGAGTTTATCCGAAGGCTAATCTGTGCTAGGACTCCTGACTCCATAGGGGAGAAGCGAGCAGATTAGCCTCTGTATAAGGGCGGTTAGGATTCAGATGAAGTAAAAACTCCATCTGAATCAGTCTACTTTATAATTATCTCATTTATTATGCAGGATTTTGTCAAGATAAAAGAGAAAAATACAGCAAGATTATTCGGCTAAACTATTGTTTATTTGATGCACGCGGGAGAGCATCATTTCTGTTTTTTTAGCTGAAATGACGCAATTTGTAAATCGTGATTATATATCTGCTTATAGATTAAGTGAAATTTAGGATTTTGTAAATGGAGGTGAATTTTAACTTATGGATATAAAGGGAAAGGTAAAATCAAATGCGATCGCCGAATTGATATCGGCTAGGCTTCACGATGCTGTGCATATCCACCAGGTTGCATATGTTAAAAGGTTTTTAGAGCGGTATTTGGCAGATGAAAAATTTCGTAATATATACGGTGAAAAACCACAGGCTTTACTAAATCAATATCGTGTACCGTTTAATGCGGATGAATTGCAATATCTATTTACTCCGGAGTTTTATTTGTTGGATGATATGAGCTTGCCAATGATTATGCGGAGGTATAGAGCTTATTTAATCGAACGTCGCAATTTGCGTATGATTGTGCAAAATGAATTAGGCAGGGTGAAAAATAAGGCATTTGAAGCGTGGCGAAATCGGCAAATAAATCGTTGCAAAGGTGAATTTGGGAATCGAAGCCGTTCAATTATTCACCACCCAATTGCTTTTGAGTTGACGACAGGACGAACGGTGACCGATTCTTTTCGTTTTCGTTCGGAAAATAAGCCGCTAACGCGTGTTTTTCAACTAAATCAAGAAAATATTGCTCTATGGCAAAGTATTTTACATAGTACATATAATTTATTCGGGAAAACGGTAAATCATTGTTATTTTGCAACCGATCCTTTGGATAATATAGAGTATAAAGCATTTGCGGATATCTATCAGAAGATTTATCAATATATTCCGCAAGTTGCGACTTCTTTAGCATTGCAAGACGTTGAACAAACAAAACTATTTCTGAAAAATGCAGCGATGTTGCCGACGATGCATCAATTTTTTGTACACAGTTTAGCAGATTTTCATCGATTAATGGATGCTTTTAGTCCAGAGGAGTTATTATATGTTGATTTAGTCTTAGATTTTCCTCAAGCAAAAAAATTAAAGGATATTGTAATTTATGATGATCAGACGAAAAAAGCTGAATATGTAAAAATGGATTCATTGATGGTCAAATCTGCGATTGAGTGTTCTGGATTTGTCGTTAATATGCCAGAAAAGAGAGTACGATTAACGACGCCTTGTAATATAGACTATCAACATCCAGAAGGAAATATTGTTTTAGCTGAAACTGGATTTAGCGATGCTGCAGATTTTGAAGAAAAAATCCGGCAAATGATTAAAATATATATGCCAGTAGAAGTTGATCGGACGAAAATTATTACTTTTAAGCCTTATTATCGTTATTCTAAGCAAAAAAGCGGTTTTTGTTTAGAAAGTATGGCAAAATATAAATGGACATTTTTAGACGATATTGAATTAAATCAGCCAGTATATCAATTGGTTGGTGAGTTGATTGATGAAGCGATGTATACAAGCCGTGAAATAGCAACGTTACTTATTGATCAAGAAATTAAGCCGGAAATAACATTTGCATGTATTCAATCCTTATATGATGCAGGAGTTCTCCAAGAAAGAAAATAACTGCAAACGAGCAACAGGCATTTTAGCTGTTGCTCGTTTGCAGTACTTTCTGCTATTCGACATCTGTTAAGTCGGTTGGACTTTCAATAGGATTTGGACATGCAAATGCGCAATCTGGATTTAAAGGTTCTGTAGTGTCGAAACAAGAATTTTCCTTACAGAAGCATTTTAAAACACGCCGTAATACTTCAACTTCAACGATTTGCTCAATAGTGTTGTCTTCAATAGGGTTTTGCGCTAAGCTAAAGACATCAATTGGTGCACATGTCGTGCTGAGGAATTCAGCCAAGAATTTAATCTTGCAACATAATAATGCTTGAATGATATCAATCAGTGTACCAGCTTGGTCAAAGCGAATAATGGCGCGTTCGTATACTTCAATTGGCACGCCAGGAATACGGCCAATTTCTTCGGCTGAGCCAACGAGCAGTCTATATGTACTCGCTAGAGACGCTAAATTTGGTACAAGCGCATTTACGTCAGCAATAATGACATCGAGAATAGGCGTTGCCATATAAAATCACCTCAACTGTAATTGCTACAGTATAGTATGTGATGATCAAGAAAAATGTGAGTTTATTTATAAAGTAGACTTGATTTGGATGAAGTTTTGACTTCACCTGAATCTTAGCTGCCAATACTCCCGCTTATAGAAGCTGGGAGTATTAGCGCAGGTTAGCCATCGGATAAACTTTAAGGAGGATAAAATGGAAAGAGTGAAATATGAAATAGGCGATATCGTAAAGATGAAAAAAACACATCCATGTGGTAGTGATTTGTGGGAAATTACCCGCACGGGTATGGACTTTGGAATCAAGTGTCAAGGTTGCGGACGATGGGTCATGATTCCGCGGATAAAGTTTGAAAAGGCAGTGAAAAATATCGTAAGTAAAAAAAGCGAATCATAGCTTTAGTTAAAGGAGGCTTGCGTTTTGGCAAAGGTGATTATTATCGGAGCGACTTCCGGCATTGGCAAAGCGTTAGCAGAGGTTTATGCGAATCAAGGATTTGAAGTCGGAATTACAGGACGTAGAGAAGAAATCTTAGATGAGCTAAAAAATGAATTGCCAACGAAGGTTTATGTAAAGACAATGGATATTCGTAATACAGAGTTAGCCAGTAAAGGGCTAGAAGAGTTAATCGGGGAAATGCAAGAGGTGGATATTATTATTCTCAATGCGGGTGTAGGCAAGGTAAATTGGAGCCTTGACTTAGACCTTGAGTTAAATACGTTAAAAACGAATGTTATGGGATTCACGACGATGTGCAATGTAGCTATGCAGTATTTTTTGTCGCAAGGCAAAGGTCATTTGGCAGGTGTTTCTTCTATTGCAGGGATACGAGGGCTGGGGGGAGCACCAGCTTATTCGGCATCAAAAGCATTTATTATAAATTATCTTGAATCGCTTCGGGCAATTGTTTTTCGTCGTAAGGCGAAAATCATCATAACGAATATACAGCCTGGTTTTGTTGATACCAATATGGGACAGGCAAGTGAATTTTGGCGGATTTCTCCACAAGCTGCAGCAAAGCAGATTTACAGGGCAATAAAAAACAAAGAAAAACAAGTTTATGTGAGTTCGAGATGGCGGTTTATTGCCTATTTACTAAAAGTATTGCCTGGCTGGATAATCAAGAGGATTGGTTAATCGAGGTATTGCTTTTCATTGGTGGATAATCTACAATAGAAATGATTTGTTTTTTTGGAAATAGCAAAAATGGGAAATAGATAAAGTAAGGTGGAATAAAGATTTATGAGTAACTTAGAAGTCGGCATTGTTGGATTGCCGAACGTTGGTAAAAGTACATTATTTAATGCAATTACAAAAGCAGGCGCAGAAGCGGCAAATTATCCGTTCTGTACGATTGAGCCGAATGTGGGAGTTGTTGATGTACCGGATCCTCGTCTACAAGTGTTAAGTGATATGAATCAAGCGAGAAAAATTGTACCAGCATCTATTCGTTTCGTTGATATTGCAGGTCTAGTAAAAGGTGCTGCACAAGGAGAGGGCTTAGGAAATAAATTCTTGTCGCACATTCGCCAAGTAGATGCAGTGGCACAAGTGGTTCGTTGTTTTAAAGATGAAAATATTACACACGTAGAGGGCGGGATTGATCCAATTCGTGATATTGAAATTATCAATACCGAATTATGCCTAGCCGATTTAGAATCTGTAGAAAAGCGTATGGAGCGTTTACAGAAGTTAGCGAAAAGCGGCGATAAAAAAGCGCGTGAAGAATTAGATTTATTAAGCCGCGTAAAGGAAGTGCTAGGAGAAGCATTGCCGGCACGTCGTGTGGAAATGACAGAAGATGAGCTTTTACTCGTTCGTGATTTAAATTTGCTTACATTAAAACCAACTTTATTTGTAGCAAATGTTGCGGAAGATGAAGTTGCAACGGCGGATGCTGAAAATCAATATGTGCAAAAAGTAAAAGAATATGCAGCGCATGAAAAAGCGGAAGTAATTGTAGTATCGGCAAAGGTAGAATCTGAAATTGCTGAACTAGATGAAACGGATGCGAAAGATTTCTTAGCAGAGCTTGGGCTAACTGAATCTGGCTTGGATAAATTAATTAAAGCGTCCTTTAAATTGCTTGGATTAATTACTTTTTTAACAGCAGGTGTACAGGAAGTTCATGCTTGGACAATTACGAACGGAACAAAAGCGCCGGCTGCTGGGGGTAAAATTCATAGTGATATTGAACGCGGCTTCATCCGTGCCGAGATTGTTTCTTATGATGACCTCATTGCGGCAGGAAGTCAAAATGCAGCACGGGAAAAAGGGCAAGTGAGGCTTGAAGGAAAAGAATATATCATGAAAGATGGAGATGTAACATATTTCCGCTTTAACGTATAAAATAACCCACCCAGCTTAAATAATATTTAGGCTGGGTGGGTTTGTTTTTGGGATATCGGGAAGAGCTATATACAAAACAGATAAAAATATCCAGCTAACAAGGTGTAAAGTAAAAGCTTTGTGTGATGGATAGACTTTTAAGTAAAGCTTAAAGGTAGTAAAGTGAAATTTTGAAGAAATCGTCATAGGATATTCTTTTATCGTGGTATAATTATAATAATCAGTTAAAATAAAATTAGTAATCATTTAGCTGAAAATTTTTAGATAAAGTATGGCGATTTGTGTTAAATTTAAAAATAGAATAAAAGGAGTTGATTATTATCTTTCATAAGTTTTTTTCTTGCTTTTCTATGACTCATGAACACAGTCAGAAAGCGCGGGAATTTTTGCGTTATATCGGTCCTGGTATTTTAATTACGGTAGGATTTATTGACCCTGGAAACTGGGCATCTAATATGGCTGCGGGTGCTGATTATGGTTATCAATTGTTGTGGATGGTGACATTATCGACAATTATGTTAATTATATTGCAGCATAATGTTGCGCATCTGGGAATTGTTACTGGGTTATGTTTATCAGAAGCTGCTTCGATTTATTTGCCGGCATGGCTGGCACGTCCAGTTCTTCTATCGGCGGTTATAGCGGCAATAGCAACATCATTGGCCGAAGTGCTCGGCGGCGCGATTGCATTAGCGATGTTATTCGGGATCCCAATTAAAATTGGTGCAGTGTTAACTGCGGCTTTTTGCAGCTGGCTGCTTTGGTCTAATGCATATCAAAAATTAGAAAAATTAATTATTGGATTTGTATCGTTAATTGGATTATCTTTTTTGATTGAACTCAGTTTTGTTCAAATTGATTGGGGACAAGCCGCTGTGGGCTGGGTAGTACCGTCGATTCCTGATGGTGCGATGCTTATTATCATGAGTGTATTAGGGGCGGTTGTTATGCCGCATAATTTATTTCTTCATTCGGAAGTTATACAAAGTCGCCAGTGGAATTTAGAAGATGAGACAGTAATAAAAAGACAGTTAAAATACGAATTCGTTGATACTTTATTGTCGATGGGAATTGGCTGGGCAATTAATAGTGCGATGATTCTCATTGCCGCTGCGGTATTTTTCAGCCATCAAGTTTCAGTTGATGAATTACAGCAAGCTCAGGACATGCTAAAACCTCTACTGGGAGATGGTGCGGCGATTTTATTCGCTATTGCTTTATTTCTCGCGGGGATTGCTTCTACAACGACAGCTGGAATAGCGGGTGGCAGCATTTTTGCCGGAATGTTTAAGGAACCTTATAATATCAAAGACCAGCATTCTTATACTGGAGTTTTTCTCACTTATATTTTGTCTGTATTGGTGATTTTTCTGATTGATAATCCATTTGAAGGATTAATTTATTCGCAAATGGCATTGAGTGTTCAATTACCATGGACGATTGGTATACAGGTTTATCTGACTTCTTCTTATAAGGTGATGGGCAAGTATGTAAATAGCACGTGGACTAAAATTGTGTTGTGCAGTATAGGGGTTATTGTCGCAATCCTTAATATTCTTCTTCTTAAGGAATTACTATTCTAGAACCGGTGAACATGGCGAAGCGCTTATTAATTTAAGCACGCCGGAAGCGATAAAATCTGCTTTAGACATTATTGATAGTGCTATGGAAAATGCGATTTCCGAACAAGCAAAAATCGGTGCAAAACAGCAAGTACTGCAATATAGTGTGAATAACTACACGACAACAGAAGAGAATACTTTGTCAGCTCAATTAGTAATACAGATACTGATTTTGCGAAGAAAATAGTGAACTTAAATCAGACAAACGTATTAAACCAAGTAAATATACTGATGATGGCACAGCGCAATCAAGACAGAAATGTGTTTCGGCATTGCTACAGTAGTGCTACCATTAGAGGAATTTCCAATAGAAAAGACTACATGAGGAAAATGATAAGCCATTTGCATTCATGTAGTCTTTTTTGTTTATATTAATTTCGATATCAATACGACGATAGGTATAGCAATGATTGTTCTCTGCAAAAAAATAATAAATAAATGTTTTATTCCCAACCCGACATTGCTTTTTACGATAATACTGCCTACTTCTGTCATATAGATGATTTGAACAAGTGATAATACACCAACGATAAATTTCCCTTGCTCACTTAGATCACTCGGCATAATAAGAGCAGGAATAAACATATCAATAAATCCTACTAATGTGGCAGGTGCAATGGTAAATGCTTCAGATACGCCGAGCAGTTGAAGGTATAATCCCATTGGATAAGAGAGCCAGTAGAAAATTGGTGTACAGTTTACTAATAAAGACCCAATAGTACCCCAAGCGACGACGATTGGAATGATATCGAGAACAATTCCAATTGTCATTTTTAGTCCATCGCAAAAGGCTTTACTTAAACGAAAGTTTTTTGATCGCTCAATTGCAGCAGAAAGTGCCCAATGAAATAATTTCTTATCTTCAGGGACTTCTTCATTTAACTTTTCACCAGCTCCGTGACAATACGTATCAGCAATATTTTTTAGCGGGTATAAGCGCACGCCAATGATTGCTAGGAAAATACCGATACCTGTAATCGTTAAATAAAGAAGCGGGAAAATATGTGCAAGGTTAAGTGTTTGTGCTACAACTAGGCAAAAGGGTATGGATACGAGAGAAAAGTTTGTCATAATCGTTGCAGCTTCACGTTTTGTATAGTAGTTGCTATTATACTGGGTTGCAGTAATTAAAACAGCTGTATTTGAAGAAGCAAGCCAAGAGGCAATCAAGTCAACTGAAGCTCTGCCAGGAACATGAAACAAAGGGCGAATCAAAGGTTTTAGTAAAACGCCAACAAACTCCATAATTCCGCAATCCGTCAAAAAAGGGAGAATAAAACTCAGCGTAATTGCAATTGCAATTAAAGTTTTTGCAAGCCCGACCATAGTCGCGCCATTATCTTCACTGCGAATAATTTCCGGACCAATATCAAACATTACACATAGGGTAACAATAAGAGCAATTATTTTTGTAATCATAATCCAATTATCGACGAAGAAAAGGTCTTTTAGCCAAAGCTTTTCTGTTAAGATTGTTGGACGAAATAACTTAGCGATAAAAATCCCAAGTACCGCAATCGTTATAATGAGCAGTAAAAGATAGGGGGTAGTTTCTTGTAAATATTGATCAGTTAAATCTGTAATTAAACTAATTGGCGTAGCAAAGGATTCTTGTCCAGGCATAGGGAACATAAACATAAATAGACCAAATCCAGAGAATAAAATAAATTTTATCAGTGCTTTTAAATTGTCTGGATTTCTTAAGGTAGTTAAACTTTTCATGAAAGCCCTCTTTCTCTTTATAATTTTAGGATGAATACTGTATACAATGCAGTAATAATCAATATTTTACTACTATCTGATTTATTTGTCGAATTATAAAGGAAAACTTGATTTAGATAGATTATTTAATCCATATAGATATTAGGTTGACTTTAGCTGTTCTAGGATGTGCTTAATGATATAAGATAGAAGGTTATAACGCCGTGAAGAAAGATCTTTGGTCTTGTGTGAAGCTCTTATTTTTCTGGATAAATAGATTAGTTATTGGATGAATTTTTTGTATGCGATGATTTTAAAGAAATATAGCTGTTTTAGATGAAGTAAATATGGTATATTAAAAGAATTCAAGAGAAATACATAATCTTTCCTGTGGACAGGAGTGGTATGGATGGCAGAAAAAAAATTAGTGTTAATGGCGGTATTAGCGACTTCGTTCGTCGTGCCGTTTATGGGAAGCGCAATCAATCTTGCGGTACCAGCAATGGGGGATACATTTGGGGTAAATCCCGCTTCGCTTAGTTGGGTAGTGTCCTCTTATATACTTGCATCGGTATCTATTTTGCTTCCTATTGGAAGAATTGCTGATATTAAAGGACGTAAACGCATATATACATTAGGCGTTTTTTTCATGGCGATTTTCACCTGCTTATGCAGTTTTTCTTGGTCGGTGGAAAGTTTGATTTTATTTCGTATTGGGCAGGGGTTAGCATCGTCAATGCTATTTAGTACGGGAATGGCGATGATTATTTCAGTACATGAAAAAAATGAACGAGGTAAAGTGATTGGTTTATCTGCGGCATCGACTTATATTGGCTTATCGCTTGGCCCGATGTTAGGGGGGGGCATCACCCATTATTTTGGTTGGCATATGATTTTTCACGTTACAACATTTATTCTGCTTGTGATAAGTTTGCCAGCAATTAAATACGTAAAGATGGAATGGTATGGGGAAAAAGATGCTTATTTTGATAAAAAAGGCAGCCTTTATTATGTGATTGCCAGTCCGGCAGTTTTGTATGGTTTTTCAGCATTGTTTAGCAATCCGGCAGCAATCTATTATTTAATTGTGGGGATTATTTTCTTATTTTTATTTATACGTTATCAAATGCGGTGTGCAGAGCCAATCTTCGATGTAAACTTATTTAAAGGCAATACTATTTTTGCTATGTCTAATTTGGCAGCGATGATAAATTACAGTGCGACATTTGCGATAGGGTTTGTATTATCTTTATATTTACAAGTAATCCGTGGATTGGATTCTTATCATGCTGGCTTAATTTTATTGATTCAGCCAGTACTTATGGCGATGTTTTCTCCGATGGCAGGCTCGCTTTCAGATCGAATTGACCCACGCATTGTTGCATCAATCGGTATGGGATTAAATGCGATTGGATTGGGAATTTTTATTTTTTTAGGGATGGATACACCTTATTGGATACTTTGTATTGTATTTGTCATAATTGGGATAGGTTTTGCGTTATTTTCTTCCCCCAATAATAATGCAATCATGGGGGCTGTTTCACCGCAATACTATGGAGTAGCGGCATCCGCCTTATCATGTATGAGATTGGTAGGGCAGGCAATGAGCATTGCAATCGTAACAGCAGTATTTTCCATTTATACACTTGATGTGCAAGATAGCAGATATTTAGAAGAATTATTGTATGGAACAAAAATTGCATTCGTTATTTTTACTATACTTTGTACGTTAGGTGTGGGTGCATCTCTAGCACGCGGTAAGCAAAATCAATAGAAAAAGTTTTATAAGTTGTCCAATTTCCCTTGCAAAAGGTATATCGAAAGTGATATAATACATGAGTCGTAAGACAGTTAGGTTTCAAAATACTTATTTTTGGACCTTCCCTGCTCCGTTTTAGGAGCCATTAGTCCAGAGAGGGAGGTGATTTCGTGAGAAAGTACGAAGTCATATTCATTGTTAAACCACTTGAAGAAGAAGCAACGAATGCTGTTATCGAAAAATTCGAGAACATAATTGCTACTAATGGTGGTACAGTTGACAAGATTGATCGTTGGGGCAAAAAACGTCTAGCGTATGAAATTAAAGATACAGCAGACGGTTACTATTGCTTATTCTACATTACAGCAGAGCCTGCAGTTGTTGCTGAGGTTGACCGTGTAATGAAGATTACTGATGAAATCTTGAAACATATGATTGTTAAAGAAGAAGAATAATATATACCAGGGGGAAAGAAAACCATGAATAAGGTTATATTAGTTGGACGTCTTGCACGTGATCCTGAAGTGAGATATACACAAAGTGGGAAAGCTACGGCTTCATTTGCTCTTGCGGTAAATCGCTTTGGCGGTGGCGGGCAAAACAATACAGCTGATTTTATTCCTATCGTTGCATGGGAAAAGTTAGCCGAAATTTGTGGCAATAATCTTATCAAAGGTAGTCAAATTCTGGTTGAAGGTCGTATTCAAATTCGTAACTATGAAGACAAAACAGGTCAAAAACGTTACGTTACGGAAGTTATTGCTCAAAACATCGAGTTTTTAGGCAGTAAGCAGGCTAGAACAGAAGATGGCTATGGAGCATCTGCAACGGGCGGTGCTAATTCCTTTGGTAGTGAAGTCTTCCCTGACGAAGAGATACCATTTTAAAAGGAGGTATGTTCGGTGAGACGCGAAAGAGGAAGAAAACCTAAAAAGAAAGTTTGTAGTTTCTGTGTAGATAAAGTAGAAGCTATCGATTATAAAGATGTTCCAAAATTACGCCGTTATGTTACAGAACGTGGTAAAATTTTACCTCGTCGTATTTCTGGTAACTGTGCAAAACATCAACGTCAAGTAACTGTAGCAATTAAACGTGCACGTAACATTGCATTATTGCCATTTACTGCTGAATAAGATTTTTAAAGAGAGCTCTCGTAGGCTCTCTTTTTTATGTCTATATATCCTTTGTGAGAAAAGATAAATAAAAGAGGCTGCATGGATAATTTCCATGCAGCCTCTATGTCGTACTTTACTTATTTTCTGAAACAATACGCTTGATAAACATTATGATTACTGCAATAAATGCAAGTAGTCCAAGTATATCAGCAGTTTTGCCAAAATCGTTACCAACTAATGCAAGTGGTGCATCTCCACCACCGGAGGTTACGGAGAATACAATAATAACAGCAATAATAACACCCATTAAGCTTTCGCCTACAATTAATCCAGAGGCAAAAAGCACGCCGTGGCGGTTACAGTTTTCCACATCTTCCTCTATGTTACTTGGACTGCGGTGCTCAGCGCGTTTGCGTAAATAACGGTGCATGAGATAGCCGAGAACTGATCCAAGGACAAGAGGCATTTCAAGTGTTGGCGGTAAATAAATACCCATCCCTATAGCAAGTGGAGGAAGAGAAAGTGTTGCTGTTGTTTTCTTTAAAATGTAGTTAATGATAATCGCTATAATGCCAACCAATGCCCCAAATAGGATGTAATCCCATTCTAAGTTATGGCTAAAAATACCTTGGGCAATTGTTGTCATTAAGGTTGCTTGTGGAGCAGATAATGCTTGCGCCTCATCCATTCCTACACGTGGCATTGCACCGGCAAAACCATAGGCTTCATAAAGAAGATTTAATACTGGTGCGATTGCGAATGCACCGGCAACGCTACCGATAAGAAGTGCGACTTGTTGTTTCCAAGGTGTTGCACCAACAAGATAGCCCGTTTTTAAATCTTGTAAGTTATCATTGGAAATGGCAGCAATTGCTACGATAACGCTCGTAATAAAAATTGCTAACGCTGTAGCAAATTTTGTACCTGCAACTGTATCAAATAAGTTCGCTGAAGTTCCAATTCCAAGAACGACAAGAGAGGAAACAATAATACCTAAGATTCCAATACCGGAAATCGGGCTGGCAGAAGTTCCGATTAATCCAGCCATATAACCGCAAGTTGCAGCGACAAAGAATCCCATGCCAATTGCAATAATAACGCCTATTATGACATAAGTGAGTGTAAGCTCTGTCGACAAATTAGCATCGGCGATAAAAGAATAGAAGGTCATTAATAATCCGATTAATATAACAATGAATACGATAGCGATAGATTTTGGCGACATATCCGTATCCATACGATGAGTATCAGAGGAGCCTTGATTTTCTTTCATTGCTTTAATAGATAATTTAATTGCATCAATAATTGGTTTTGTGAAAGTAAGTAATGTCCAGATTGCGGCGATACCAATTGTACCAGCGCCGATAAAACGAACTTTCTTTGCCCAAACATAGGAAGCGAAGGAGGAAACACTTTGCCCGTCAGGTATTGGCAATGTAGAAGTAAGATAAGGAACAAATACAAGCCATGCAAGTACTAAGCCAGATAGAATTGCAATACCGCTTGCAATTCCGATTAGATAACCAGCACCAAGTAGTGCAGAAGAAAAGCCTAAAGGAATTTGTGTTGTTGCTGCACCGAAAGAAAGCCAATAGCTTACTTCAGCGGAAAGAACCCGGAATCCATTGGAACATAATGCAATAATTGCAGCGACTATACCACCAGAAAGGATGTCTTTAAGTCCGCCTTTATTTGTGGCCGAACTTTCGCTATTGCTGCCTACTTTTAGGATTTCAGCCGCAGCTAAACCTTCTGGGTATGGTAAGTCGGAGTTTACGACCATGGCTCTGCGTAAAGGGATCGTAAATAATACTCCTAGACATCCACCGCAAGCGCATATGAAAAGCGTTTGAATGAACGGGAATCCTTGCCAGTATCCGAGCATTAAAAGGCCTGGAAGAATAAAAATAATCGCTGAAAGCGTTCCCGCAGCGGATGCTTGCGTTTGTACTAAGTTATTTTCTAATACGTTTGAGTCCTTATACATTCTTAAAATAGCCATTGAAATTACAGCGGCTGGAATTGAGGATGAGAATGTGAGACCCACCTTTAAGCCAAGATAAACATTAGAAGCCGTGAATATAACCGTAATAAGCAAACCGAGTAGCATACCACGGAGGGTCAATTCTGGCAAATGTAGATCATGACTCATAAAATCAGGTTGTTTCATGTTGTCAATCTCCCTTTTTAAATTATATCTATTGGTACATAGGGTATTTTATGACAAGATGAATATTTAGTCAATAAAAATGTCCGTTACAGAAGGATAATGTTCAGAGGAATATTGTATCTTGTATTTTGACAGAAAACTAAGGATCATAGGAGGAAGATAGAGTGATAAATTTGATGTACAAGATAAAGAAAAACTGTATGCAAAATAGAAGGAACAAGATGAATTTGTTAAAATAATAATAGGCGAGGCAAAAAACAAAGTTATCCACAACCTAAACACAGGTTTTTGTGGATAACTTTGTTGATCCCGGGAATTTTATTGTTAGTTGGCATTGTAATTTTGCATAATCGTTATCTGTTACGCAATGATTATCCACCGTGGAGTCCAAAAGAAAAATAAGGTGGGGTGGTTACAAGGGGCAACCACCCCACCTTATAAAAAACTATCCAATGACTAATCTGTGATAAGTCCACGGATAAGTGTGACGAGAATTCAGATGGAGTAAAAACTCCACGTGAATAAAGTCTACTTTATTCTTGTACTAAGATTTTTTCGATTTCAACAATGTACATTGTATGATAATCAGCACCAGGGTACCATTTTTCTTTACTTTCTTGATCGATAAAACATTCTGGTTTAAATTCTTGTGCATAAAGTTTTTTGCAGAGTAAAGCTATTTTTGCTTCATTAAAATATGGAGTGTTGTTTTCATGTGCGACAGTTAGCCCGGATTTTGCGATTTTATCTTCATCTCTTCCTGATACGCTGCCACAGTAGCTGAGCATTTTACGATAATTTTCATCGAAAACGGTAAGGGATAGCGTATCTGCGCCGTCAATAAATTCTTTTGTATAGCGTTGTGGGCGAATGACAACGTAGGCAACATTTTTTCCCCACATTACACCAAGACCACCCCAGGATGCTGTCATCGTATTTGCTTTACCATCTTTTTCGGCTGTTACTAAAAGCCAGTCTTTCCCAATTGTTTTAAATGTACTATAAACGAAGTCTTCCGCTTGAATTTCTTTAAATGCCATATGGATACCCCTTTATACGTAAAATTTTTTCTTTTTATTATAACAAAAAATATGAAGTCTGATAATAAATCATGATGATTATTTTGGTAAAAGTCATACAGAAGCAGGAAGATGACCATTTTGGTTAGAATATTACACAGATAGGTTTCCAAAGGGGGGCTTGGCTTGTTTTCCCAAGAATCAGATATTGTTAGAGTTATGCGGTTAATTGAAGAGCTGAAAAGTGAATTATTGATGACGGTTGGTTCATTATATAAAGCGATGGCAAATCATCGTGAAGCAGCAATTAAGGATTCCCTGGCATCTTTAATTGTCATGGGCTATGTGCTGGGGAGACGTTTAGGTATAAATTTTCTAGAATTAGACGAGGCTGTTAAAGAGAAAGTACAGGATTGCTGTAGAAAAAATGCAGCGATTGAAGAGCGTTTTGGTGATTTTTCGAAGCTGGAAAGACATTTGAAGAGGTGAAGGAATGCAAAATAGATTTAAATTGACGCCTATGGTAGAAGGCGGAATTCTGGCAGGGGTATCTGTGATTATGGCATTAGCATCAATGTTGCCGATTCTCGGTATCGTTGCAAAAATACTTTGTCCACTGCCTATCATTATTTTAGGAATCAGACATGGCACTAGAATTAGTTTGCTTACAGCAGTCGTTGTAAGTATATTAGTCGCTTTATTGATGTCGCCGATTTACTCATTGTTTCTTCTTCCAGGGTTTGTTTTAGTTGGAATGGCGTTAGTCTATGCATTTAGACATAAATTTAGCCCAGTAAAAGCAATTTTATCAGCAAGTATTGCTTCCGTAGTAGCTAAAGTAATTATGATAGCGTCCATGTTTTATTTTATGGATATTAATCCTTTTGGAAACGGTGTTGATGAAGTATTTCGCGATGCAGTTGAATTTTATCGCAGTTCCGGGATGAATGAGCAGCAATTGGCTGAAATGGAAAAGATGATGCAAGATATTATGGCTTTGACAAAAGTTCTTATGCCTGGTGCAATTGTTGCATTTAGTTTTATTGAAGGGTATCTTAATTTCGCGGCGACGGGGATGCTTCTTAGACGGCTTAATATTCAAGACACACCACGACTGTTGCCATTTAAGGATTGGCGCTTTCCAAAGTGGGTGGTTTATTTCTATGCGATTGCACTGATTGGGATGTATTGGAGTACTAAGTACGAACTGACATTATTAAATCAAGTTTCTATGAATTTATGGCTTTTAATGACGATATTAACTTTGCTGCAAGGAATTTCACTACTCTGCTACGCAACTTGTAAATATAATTTGTCAAAAGCTTTAAGGGGTTTTATACTAATATTAATTTTGGTTAATGGGGTTTTTGCACAAATGTTGTCAATTGTAGGATTATTTGATATATTATTTGATTATCGGACGCGTTTTCAAAAACGTGATTCATAAAGAATGGGAATTAGTTATTGGATAAATGAATGTTGGTATAGGAGGTGGAGTTGATGCCTCGGAGATCATCTACTTGGGTAGATATTCGAATCCATTTATTTGTAATTTTTGCATTTTCGCTGGTATTGATGTTATATAATATTTATGTAGGCGCTTTTGGATTCATACTATTGGCGTTACTATTTGTTTATGGACGAGAACGCTGTCAGGATAGGGAAAGAGCATTAGAGGATTACTACAATAATGTAGTAAAAAATATCAATGAGTTATCGAATTATGCGATAGATAATCTGCCATTAGCGATTATGGTATTGAATTATCAAGGCCGATTGCAATGGGTAAATGATGAATTTGCCCGATGGCTCGGGGAAAAGCCGGAAATCGGCATAGATGTAAAAAATTATTGGGAGAACCTTGATATTAATAAGTTTTGGGATATGGAAGGACAATTTTTCTTTTCAGAAGGCAAAAAAACTTATGAGGTAAAACATCGTCCCATTATTAGCTTTGAGGACAGTCATGGGTTAATGGTGCTGTATGTAAATGATATTACAGCTGAAGCAAACATGAAGCATAAGTACGAAATGGGCAAAAAGGTAATCGCCTACGTACAAATTGATAATCATGATGAAGTTTTACAAGGGTTGAATGAAGCTGAACGAACGGAAATTCTTGTAGAATTGAATCAATTGCTGGATGAATGGATTGTTAGTATTGGTGGTTTTATCAAGCGGATTGCACAGGATATGTATGTAGCCGTTCTTGATCGTCGCGCTTTAAATAAAATGATTGATGAGAAATGTGATATTTTAGATAAAGTGCGTGCGATTCATGGTGCAAATAAATTCCCTGTAACACTTAGCATGGGGATTGCAGTTGAGGAAGAAAATGAAGTTAATTTAGCAGAGTTAGGCGATTTGGCACAGGCTGGACTAGACTTAGCATTGGGACGTGGTGGTGACCAAATCGCGGTGAACCTCGAAGGGAAAATGCATTTCTTTGGTGGTAAAGCAAAAGCTGTGGAAAAACATACACGTGTAAAAGCGCGTGTAGTATCGCACGCGATGAATGAAATTATTGGCAGTGCTGATTTAGTTCTCGTTATGGGACATCATAACGAGGATTTTGATAGTTTTGGAGCAGCGCTAGGGGTAGCGCGGATGTCGAAATATTTAGGTAAAAAGACATATGTTGTCCTTAGTGATATTACGACAGGCGTGCAAAAGTTTACGGATATCTTAAAAGAGTATGAAGAATATGATGATTTATTTATTCATGCAGGAGAGGCAGTTGCTTTAATGGCGGCGAATCCGCTGCTCATTGTTGTCGATACACATATTCCACAAATGACAGCAGCACCAGCGTTATTGGATCGCATAGAGAATATTATTGTGATTGACCATCATCGTCGTTCAGAAAGCTTTATTAATAGTCCGTTGCTTATTTATATTGAGCCATCATCGTCATCAACGAGCGAATTGGTGACAGAATTATTGATGTATTTTAGTGACGATTTAGAATTAACGCGTATGGATGCAACAGCACTTTATTCCGGAATTGTCGTTGACACGAAAAACTTTACAGTGCAGGCGGGCGTTCGTACCTTTGATGCGGCAGCACATTTAAGACGATGCGGTGCAGATCCATCAGTAGTTCGACATTTATTTAGAAGTGATTATGAAAGTGTTATCGCTCATGCGAATGCAATTGGGAATGCACAAATGTATAAGGGGGGCTTAATTGTTACTATTTGCCCGTCTACACAAAATGCACAGATTACATCAGCACAGGTTGCTGATGCAATGCTTAGGATTGAAGATGTGCGCATGAGCATTGTTTTATTTCCGCTTGAAGGCGGCGGTGTTGGGGTGAGTGCTCGTTCGACTGGAGAATTCAATGTCCAAGTGATTATGGAACAAATCGGCGGTGGCGGTCATCAAAACGTAGCTGGAGCACAGGTAAAAGATGCTGAGTTAGAAGACTTAAAGGCGAAAGTCGTAGAAATCAGCAGTAAATATATTGAGGAGAGTGAACACAAATGAAAGTAATTTTACAACAAGACGTAAAAAAAGTTGGCAAAAAAGGTGACGTTATTGAAGTCTCAGAAGGATATGGAAGAAACTTTCTATTGCCAAAAAAATATGCAATTGAAGCGACTGTAACAAACTTAAATGCGGTAAATCAACAAAAACGTTCGGAAGAACGCAAGCAACAGCAAGCGACTGATGAAGCAAAGTTAATGGCAGCACAATTAAGTAAAATTGAAGTTTCCATTCCAGTGAAAATTGGTGAAGGTGGAAAATTATTTGGGTCTGTGACTGGTAAAGATATTGCAGATGCATTAAAGAAAAATCATAATATTGATATTGATAAGAGAAAAATTGAAGTGAAAGATACGATTAAGGGATTGGGCGACTATGAAGCTGTAATCAAGGTTCATCCGGAGATTACAAGTAAGATTAAGGTTCATATCATCGCAGGCTAGAAAGAGGCAATTAATGAAAGAGTTTTTTGATAAACTTATTGGCAAAATGAATCCGCCGAAAGAAGAAGAGATTAAAGCAATCAAAGAGGATGATCAATTAAGTAGGCAAGTAGCAGCAATTTATGGATTGCTTGCAGCTATTTTGGGTTCGGATAAGCTAGTGCTTAGAGCCGGTAAGCTTGACGCATTAGAACAAATGCGTTCAGACGATATAAAAGAGCGGATTCTCGCTTTAGAAAAACTAGTATATGAGAATCCGACTTTAGATAAATTACCGGAGGATGAGGAGATTCCAAAAATCCTTGAGGGATTAGAAGAAGAAATTGCAGATATTATGGCGAGACGGACGGTCGAGGAAAAGATTGAGAAAAAGATTTCCGACAAGATGGACGAACGTCATCAAGAGTATGTAAAAGAAATTAAGATGCAAGTCCTTAAAGAGGAAAATGCATCAATAGAAAATGCCCAGACGTTAAAGCGCTATGCAGATTTAGAAGCAATGGATGAAAGAAAACTGACAAAATCAGTAATGGAGTTACTTCGTCCGAGTAGCTTAGCTGAAGTTGTTGGACAAGAGCGGGCGATAGAATCACTTCGGGCAAAACTTAGTTCGCCATATCCACAGCATCTCATTTTGTATGGTCCACCTGGTGTAGGGAAGACGACAGCTGCGAGATTAGTATTAGAGGAAGCTATTCAAACGAAGTTTACGCCTTTCGAGAAGGAGGCACCGTTTGTTGAAACAGATGGCACAACACTTCGCTGGGATCCTCGGGATATGACAAATCCGCTTATGGGTTCAGTCCATGACCCGATTTATCAGGGGGCAAAACGTGATTTGGCTGAAACAGGTGTTCCTGAACCAAAACCGGGATTAGTTACTGAGGCCCATGGTGGTATCCTATTCATTGATGAAATTGGCGAAATGGATGCAATGCTGCAAAACAAATTATTAAAAGTGCTTGAAGATAAAAGGGCATATTTTGATTCGGCTTATTATGATCCAAGTGATGAAAATGTGCCGAAGTATATCAGAAAATTGTTTGAGGAGGGTGCACCGGCGGACTTTGTTTTGATTGGTGCAACTACGCGCGAAGCTGGATATATAAATCCGGCGCTTCGTTCAAGATGTGCTGAAATTTACTTTGAGCCGCTAACACCACAGCATATTCAAAAGATTGTGCTCAATGCTGCTGAAAAGTTAGAAGTAAATATTTCCTCGGAAATAGCTGCTTTGATTAGTGAATATACGATTGAAGGTCGTAAAGCGATTAACATCTTGGCAGATGCATATAGTCTTGCACTTCAGCGGGGCAATCATACTGCAATGAGCAATGTGACGATTATAAAGGACGATATTTATAAAGTGGTTCAAGTAAGCCGCCTATCACCATTTGTAAACAATAAATCCTCAAAACAAGCTGAAGTAGGAAAGGTATTTGGATTAGGTGTATCTGGATTTTTAGGTTCAGTGATTGAGATTGAAGCTGTAGCTTTTCCGGCGCATGAAAAAGGAAAAGGCACAATTCGTTTTAATCAGACTGCTGGAAGTATGGCAAAAGATTCTGTTTTTAACGCAGCTGCGGTAGTACGAAAGACTACGGGAAGAGATTTAAACGATTATGACGTGCATGTTAATGTTATTGGCGGAGGTAATATTGACGGCCCTTCTGCTGGAACGGCAATTTTAGCGGCATTGATTTCAGCTTTGGAAGAAAAACCAATTCGCCAAGAGGTGGCTGTTACAGGTGAAATATCTATTCAGGGCAGAGTTCGCCCCGTAGGCGGAGTTTTTGAAAAAGCTTATGGCGCAAAGCAGGCGGGAATTACTACGCTTGTTATCCCAAAAGAAAATGAAAAAGACATTCCTAAAGGACATCTTGGTCTTGAGATTCACGGTGTTGAAACTGCTGAGGAAGCATTAAATATACTTTTTGAGAAATAGTGAAATGATATGCAGAAAATCATGGATTGATTTTCTTGCATATCATTTTCTTGCCATTGGGTGTAGAAAGGGGGATTTTGGATGATTGAACGCGTTCCACCACAAAATATTGAAGCGGAGCAGGCCGTCTTAGGCGCAATGTTGATTGAAAAAGAAGCAATTTCAAAAGTTGCTGAATTTGTAAAAGGGGCAGACTTTTATCGCGAAGCACATCGAATTATTTTTGATGTAATGCTTGAGTTATTTAATAAAAATGAAGCTGTTGATTTAGTTACAGTAATCGAACTTTTGCGAAAAAATGACCAGCTGGAAAAGGTTGGAGGCATAGCCTATGTTACCTCACTTGCCAATAGCGTACCGACGGCGGCAAATGTAACCTATCATGGAAAGATTGTTGAGGAAAAAGCACTGCTTCGGCAACTAATTAATTCGGCAACTGAAATTGCGGGGATGGGTTATGAGGATAGTGAAGAGGTCGCCGATATTCTCGATAAAGCGGAGAAAAAAATCCTTGAAGTATCGGAAAGAAAAATTAATGGGGATTTTACGCCAATCAAAAAAATTGTCTTAGATACCTTTAGTAAGATTGAGCAGCTGTATGATTCTAAAGGGGGAATCACAGGTCTTTCTACGGGCTTTAAAGATTTAGACAAATTAACATCAGGGCTTCAACCTTCTGATTTAATCTTAATTGCGGCACGTCCGAGTATGGGGAAAACGGCATTTACATTAAATATTGCTTCGCATGTTGGGATCCGGGAGAAGAAGGCTGTTGCCTTTTTCTCGCTTGAAATGTCGAAAGAGCAGCTTGTTCAACGTATGATTTGTTCTGAAGCGCCGATTGATTCACAACGGCTTAGAGTTGGGGATTTAGAAGACCGCGATTGGACGAAACTGATTGGTGCGGCAGATAAATTGGCATCTTCACCAATTTTTATTGATGATACGCCAGGAATTACTGTTATGGAGATGCGTTCGAAAGCTCGAAGATTAAAAATTGAGCATGATTTACAGTTGATTATCATTGACTATTTACAATTGATGCAGGGCAGTGGCAGTAAAGGTTCGGATAACAGACAACAAGAAATTTCCGAAATTTCACGTTCTCTTAAAGCGTTGGCGCGTGAGCTTAATGTTCCAGTGATTGCGCTTTCACAGCTTAGTCGTAGCGTTGAATCCCGACAAGTAAAAAAACCGATGCTCAGTGACTTGCGTGAATCAGGATCTCTAGAGCAAGATGCGGATATTGTGGCATTTTTATATCGGGAGGATTACTATGATCCCGATACGGAAAATAAAAATATTACTGATATTATCATAGCGAAACATCGTAATGGGCCTGTAGATACGGTGCAATTATTCTTCCATAAACACTTTACAAAATTCTGTGATTTGTCTCGTTTGCAAAATTAAATCTAGGCTAAAGAGACCCTATTTCAAAGAAAATCCAATGAATGTGGATATTTGTTCTAGAAATAGGGCTTTTGTCATTACAGACTAATAAGTATTTGACACTACTTGCAAATAAATGCTATGATAATCAAGGATAAGAAGAGAATAAATTTAGAGACACAAATGCAGGCGTAAATTTTATGCCTATTTGCGTTGTTTTTTTGTGTTTGGGCAATACTATTTGTTGATACATTTTGCATTCACGTGGCATAGAAATGTCAGTGATATATTGAGGAGGATATTGAGGAATGATTGAACGTTATACCAACCCTGAGATGGGTGCTATCTGGACTCTACAACATGAATTTGAAGTAATGCTTGATATTGAAATTGCTGCTTGTGAAGCTATGGCCGAACTTGGTCAAATTCCTAAAGAAGCAGTAAAAAATATTAGAGAGAAAGCGACTTTCGATCTTGATAGAGTGAAAGAAATTGAAAAAGTAACAAATCATGATATTATTGCATTTTTAACAAATGTGGCTGAATATGTAGGCGACGATTCAAAATACATACACAAAGGGTTGACTTCAAGTGATGTTAAAGATACAGCACTTGGGGTAATGATGAAACGCTCTGCTGATATCATTATTGAAGATTTAGAAAAATTCCGTGATGTATTAAAACGTCGTGCGGCAGAACACAAATATACAGTTTGCATTGGTAGAACACATGGGATTCATGCTGAGCCAATGACATTAGGATTAAAATTTGCACTTTGGTTAGATGAAGTGGAACGTAATATTGTACGTGTAAAAGCAGCAAGAGAAAGCGTTGCAGTAGGCAAAATTTCTGGTGCTGTTGGAACGTATGCAAACATTGATCCATTCATCGAAAAATACGTTTGTGAAAAAATGGGTATTAAAGCAGCTAATCTAGCTACACAAGTTATTCAAAGAGATCGCCATGCCGAATATATGACATCTCTTGCTATCGTGGCAAGTTCACTTGAAAAATTTGCGACAGAAGTTCGTAACTTGCAAAGAACAGACATCCGTGAAGTTGAAGAATACTTCAGCCCAGGACAAAAGGGTTCTTCAGCAATGCCGCATAAACGTAACCCAATTACTTGCGAACGCGTAGCAGGGCTTGCTCGTATCGTTCGTGGTAACGCACTTGCATCTTTAGAGAACGTATCTTTATGGCATGAACGTGATATTACGCATTCTTCCGTAGAACGTGTAATTTTACCAGACAGCACAATTACTGTGGATTATTGCTTACGCAAATTCACAAATATTGTGGATAAATTATTGGTATATCCAGATGCAATGAAAGCAAATATTGAAAAAACTGGCGGACTTATTTTCAGTCAACGCTTATTGCTTGCGATTGTAAGTAAAGGTGTACTTCGTGAAGATGCATATAAATGGGTACAAAGAAATGCAATGGCGAAATGGATGGAAGGCCAAGATTTCAAAACAAATGTATTTAACGATGAAGATATTAAAAAATACTTGTCTCACGAAGAAATTGAGGCTTGCTTTGAGTATTCTTACTACTTACGCTATGTAGATACTATCATGGCTCGTTTCGGTCTATAATAAAAGCTGCTTTTGTGGGCTTAATAAAGAGGTGTATATTATGTCATCAGTTGTCGTAATGGGAACCCAATGGGGCGATGAAGGTAAAGGTAAAATCGTTGACTATTTAGCTGAAAAAGCTGATGTTGTCGTTCGTTATCAAGGTGGCAGCAATGCAGGTCATACTGTTGTTGTAAAAGGAAAAGAATTTAAATTACGTTTATTGCCATCGGGTATTCTATATAAAGGGAAAAAATGCGTAATCGCCAATGGCGTAGTTATTGATCCTGGGGTATTGCTTGAAGAAATGGACGGAATGGTAGCAAAAGGTGTATCCATTGATGATATCCGAATTTCAAACCGTGCCCATGTCATTATGCCATATCATAAAGCGATTGATGAGCTATTCGAGGAAGCTCGTGGCGATAAAAAGATTGGTACGACAAAACGCGGGATTGGTCCGTGTTATATCGATAAAGATGATCGCATAGGAATTCGTATTGTTGATTTAATGGATGAAGAAGAATTCAGTGCAAAACTAAAAACAAATCTTGCGATTAAAAATAAATTATTAAAAGCTGTTTATAACCATGAAGGTTTTGACTTTGAAACAGTGAAAAAAGAGTATCTTGGCTATGCAGATCGTTTACGTAAACATGTAGTCGATACGTCTTCTTTACTAAATAAAGAATTAAATGCGGGCAAAAAAGTACTATTTGAGGGCGCGCAAGCAACTATGCTTGATCTTGACCATGGTACTTACCCTTATGTTACATCTTCGCATCCGATTTCAGGTGGTGTATCTGTAGGGGCAGGCATTGGTCCTAATAAAATTAATACAGTAGTTGGCGTAGTGAAAGCTTACACGACGCGTGTTGGTGAAGGCCCATTCCCAACTGAACAATTAAATGAATATGGTGAAAAAATTCGTGAATGTGGTCGTGAATTTGGCACAGTTACTGGGCGTTCCCGTCGTTGTGGATGGTTTGATGCATGTGTAGTTCGCTACGCAGGTCAATTAAGTGGCATTGACTATATGGCAATCACGCGTTTAGATATCTTAGATACATTTGATAAAATCGAAATGTGTGTAGGATATAAATATAAAGGCGAAATTCTAGATGAAATGCCTGCAAGCTTAAAAGTATTAGGGGATGTTGAGCCTATATATGAAACATTTGAAGGTTGGATGACAGATATTTCTGGCGTTCGATCCTATGATGAATTACCTGAAAAAGCTCGTAAATATATTGAGCGCATGGCAGAGGTAACAGGAATTAAGATTGGTATTGTTTCTGTTGGTCCAGGTCGTGAGCAAACAATTGTATTAAAAGAAGTGTTTTAAGTTTAGTTCAGATAGATCTAAATGTGCATGAAATAGGGAATGGTAAGGTAATCTTATCCATTCCTTATTTTAAAAAAAATGTTGACAAGCATATTTATCTGCATTATAATATTGTCTTGTGAGTAATACGATCCACTAGCTCAGTCGGTAGAGCACCTGACTTTTAATCAGGGTGTCCCGCGTTCGAGTCGCGGGTGGATCACCATTGTGGCCCGTTGGTCAAGCGGTTAAGACACCGCCCTTTCACGGCGGCTTCACGAGTTCGAATCTCGTAC